>PWXG01000185.1 GCA_003561215.1 Thermotogales bacterium | reverse complement strand
CAACCCCTGTGAAGCTGTGTAAGTAGTCGTTAGGGCTCCCGCTGCGAGCGATCCGTGAACGGCTCCTGCAGCACCGCCTTCAGATTGCATCTCTATTACGTCAACAGTCTGGCCAAAGATATTCTTGCGACCTTTGGCAGCCCATTCATCCGTCAACTCAGCCATGGGTGATGACGGAGTAATCGGGTAAATCGCTGCAACATCGGTAAAAGCATATGCAACATCTGCTGCTGCAGTATTTCCGTCCATGGTTTTCATCGTCTTACCCATATCTTTCCCTCCTTAATATATCCTGAAGGACACACCAGTAAAACATAATAGCGTGTGGATACACTTCTTCATCCTGGCGTATCTATCTAGCATTAAACGCTGTACCAAAGACTTTGATACCATGATAATGATATCACAAGTTCGGGAAGCGTTTGGGATCCAGAAGCTCTCAAACTTCCCACCCTGTCTTTCTAACTTCGTCTCTGACAAAACTGACGAGTTTTGCCAGATAACTGCCTGAGAAGGAGAATTCTATTCCCGCCACCCTGTAGAGCTGGTCAAGCGGTTTGGAATAGCCGAGTTTGAGGAAATCTTCGTACTGCCCCACTGCCTTGTTTGGACTGGCCTTGTAATTCCTCCACAGAGCAAGGGCTCCAAGCTGTGCTATTCCGTATTCGATGTAGTAGAAAGGGCTCACGAATATATGTAGCTGCATCAGCCACATCAGTTTCCTTTCCCTTTCTAGATCTGTCCAATCTGCACCAGTATTGAATCTTTCAGATAGCTTGAGGAAGTAGTCATCTCTTTCCTTAGCATTGTGATTGGGATTTGTGTATATCCAGTGCTGAAAAGTGTCTACAGTCATGCACCACGGCAAGAAGTAGAGTGTCCCCAGGAGTTGGTCTCTCAGGGCTTTCTCAAGATCCTTCTTCTCTGTGTAGAGTTCTCCGAGGTGCTCCAGCGTCAGAAGCTCCATAGCCATTGATGCAAGCTCAGCGGCTTCGCTAGGCGTGTCTCTGTATTCAGAGATTCTCTCTGAAGTCGTTGAGAATGTGTGCATTGCGTGTCCTGATTCGTGCAGAATTGTTCTCACATCACCATTAGAACCGACAGCGTTCATGAAAATGAAGGGGGCGCCGGTTTCACTGAGTGGATAATTGTAGCCTCCAGGTCTTTTGCCTTTCCGATTCTCAAGATCCAATAGCCCACTCGCTCTCATCAAGTTAAGCCTCTCCCCGAATTCGGGTTTCACGTTCGAGAGTATGTTCACGGACTTCTCAATTAGTTCCTCCTCTTTCCTGAAAGGCCTTAACACCTTGCCGTCCGGGTCTGCCGCTTCGTCCCAGGGTCGCAGTGCATCAAGACCCATCTTCTTTGCCTTGAATCTCGAGACCTCTCTCACGAAAGGAACGACTTCTTCTTCAACAGCCTTATGAAAACGGATAGCATCACCGACGGAGTAAGAGAATCTCCCCTTCTTCTTGTGCATGTAGTCCCTGTAGTTGTCAAACCCTGCTATTCTTGCCTGCTGGTCTCTCAGAGCACGAAGCCTGTCAAAGACATCATCCAATTCAGGCTTCAGCTCAACAAGTTTGCCGGTAAGAGCTCTCCATGCTTCCTCTCTCAAGTCCCTGTCAGACTCTCTCAGGAGATTTCTCAGCTGTATCAGAGTCTTTTCTTCTCCTCTGAATTCGACCGTGGCGGAGCCGATTAGCTCTCCGTGGCGATTAGACAGCTTTCTTTCCTCGACTTCAAGCGGTATGTTCTCTTCTCTGAACAGCTCGATATCATTATTAAGAATCCTCAAAAGGTTCCCGAATCTCTCTTGATCGAGGTCTTTCTTGAATGGTGACTCGTATATCTTCTTCTTCATTTTGAACAGAAACGGCTTGCTTCTGGCGATTATCTCGGAGTAAAAGCGGTTGTACTCGTCCTCATGTTCCTTTTCGGGAAAGCGCGTCATGCTTATATATCTCCAGGCATGCGCTTCGCTGACAATATCTGTTAGTTCGCTCATTTCATATATGAACTCTTCCAGATCGTCAACAGAAGCTATCTCTTTCTCCACAAGCCTTCTGACTTCCGGTTCCACTGTCTCCCAGTTTTCAGGTTCAAATGATTCCGGGAAGTATTTGCGTTCTCTCTTCTCAATGCTGCCCATGGTCTCCTCCTTATTAACGTGACTTCATCATGATTCTAACATCTCGGTTCACGAGTTAGTCGCCTTCCTCGACGACGACCACTGGCTGCCGAAAGACAAAATGGCATGGTGTTATAATGCTCCAGGAGGAAGCTCAGGAAAGGAGTGTTGATGATGAGTATGATACCGACGGGCAGTATTTGCTTCTTCGGAACAAAGGATCTTGAGCGCACACATTCTTTCTACTCCGGACTTCTTGGCCTGGAACTCTGGAAAGACCAGAAAGTGTGTCGCATCTACGGCATACCTGGAGGCGGAATGATAGGTTTCTGCAAACACATGGAAGTGACTGCACTCGACAAGAGCCCAATAATAACCCTCCTGTTTGATAACGTGGATCTGGTATTTAGAAGGATCTCTGGTGAAGGGTATGAAGTCAAGAGCGAGCCGAAATGCAACGAGAAATTTGGCATATACCATTTCTTTCTCAAGGATCCAAACGGTTATACTGTAGAGATTCAGAGGTTCTTGTAAGCTGTTAAGAACAGCACGGAAACGCCATCGCCATTCAGGCACCGGCCAAGCTTTTGTTGCTCTAGGTAATGATTTTCTCAGAAATTGACTTCGCCTGAAGGAATAGCGACAAGTAGTCTCTTCCCCCCGCTTTTGAGTTCGTTCCAGACATGTTGAAACCACCGAAGGGTTGAACACCTACCAGTGCTCCGGTACATTTACGGTTGAAATAGAGATTGCCTACATGGAAGTCTCTTTTTGCCCTTTCGATTCTCTCTCGATTGGTCGAATAGAGCGCGCCTGTTAAGCCGTATTCGGTTCCATTGGCAATGTCGATAGCATCGTCATAATCCCGGGCTTTGATCAGGGCTGTAACTGGCCCGAAAATCTCTTCTTGAGCTACCCTGGCATCTCTATCGACACCTTCGATAACAGTCGGCTCTATGAAAAACCCGTTCAGTCCTTTTGCGCGATTTCCGCCGGTCACAATTCTTGCTTCTTTTGCTCCGATTTCGATATAGGACATTATCCTCTTCATCGCTTGTTCATTTATCACTGGACCGAGCCAGTTTTCCGGAACCGCTACATCTCCAATAGTGATCTCTTTTGTTCGCTCTATGATCTTCTCTAGAAGCTCATCATAGATGGATTCGACTGCGATTATCCGCGACCCTGCAGAACACTTTTGTCCCTGGAAACCAAATGCGCTTGTCACGGCCCCGTCAGCTGCAGCATCAAGATCTGCTGTCGCATCCACGACCACGGCGTCTTTTCCTCCCATCTCCAGAACCACTCGCTTGATCCACAGCTGTCCTTCTTGATGCCTGGCAGCAAGCTCATTGATCCTGAGGCCAACTTCCTTGGAACCGGTGAAAGCTATGAACCGCGTTCTAGGATGCTCAACAATGTAGTCTCCGATTTCGCTCCCGCTTCCTGGCAAGTAGTTGACTACTCCGTCTGGCAGTCCAGCTTTCCTGAGTATCTCCACGAATTTTGCCGCAATGATGGGTGTATCGCTTGCAGGTTTGAGAATTACCGTATTTCCTGTGATGGCGGCAGCGCTGGTCATGCCCGCCATTATCGCGCCAGGGAAATTCCAGGGGGGAATGACTGCTCCAACGCCGAGCGGAATATAGAATAACTGGTTGAATTCTCCAGGTACCTGGACGACAGGCTGTTGTGAAGCATATCTGAGCATCTCTCGCGCATAGAACTCCAGAAAGTCAATCGCTTCAGCAAGGTCAGCATCCGCTTCAAGCCAGTTTTTCCCGGTTTCGAGAATCATAGTAGCATCAAGTTCGTATCTTCTGTCACGCATGATTTGAGCTGCTTTCAGAAACGGTTTCACTCGCTCACTAGCCGGTGTATTCTTCCAGGTCTCGAAAGCTTTCCAGGCAGCGACCATGGTCTTGTCTACAAGCTCCCTGTCTGCCTTTGATACCGTGCCGATTATCTGATCGGGATTAGAAGGATTGACCGACTTAATCTTCTTGTCTGTTCTAAGTTTCTCTCCGCCAATCATCAGGAGATACTCCTTCTGCTCTGAAGAGACCCGTTCAATAGCATTTTTCATTGCCGCCCTGACATCTGTGTCATTCAAGTCGATATAAGGCTCATTCGAAAATGGCGGTATCACCATGTAATCTGTTGCTTCTGGCACAATGATCCCTCCTCTACACTACATTCCTCTCTCTGACCACTTCTCCAGTAAACCTGTCAAGTCCAAGATTGGAAAGATCAACCTCTTGGGGTTCACCATGGATAATCCAATCTGCAAGCCCTTCTCCAACCGCGGGAGCGAGCATGAATCCATGCCCGCTAAACCCGACGGCACAGTAGTAATCAGAGACCTTCTCGGCTTTGTCTATGATAGGCTGAGCATCCGGTGACATGTTATACAAACCTGCCCAATGTCTCAGCACTCTTATGTTCTTCAAGAAAGGAAATAGCTGAGGCATTTTTCTGGCCATTTCTGTGAGAAACCTCCAGCTTGGATCGTGGTTAAAGCTTGGTTTATCGTCTTCATCACCCTGACCCATCATTATGTTGCCGGAAAAAGTCTGCCGAATGTAGAAATTCCTGCTGAAGCTGATTATCATTGGATCAAGTATGTGTTCAACAGGTTCCGTAACCATTATCTGGTGGCGAAAGGACTCGGTCGGTATATCGACACCCGCCATATGGCCGACCTCATGAGAGAACCCTCCTGAAGCATTCACAACGACCCCGGTCTGAATGTGTCCCCTGTCGGTCTCTACCCCTGCGATTCTCCCGTTGGTCACATCAATTCCCAGTGCACGTGTGCGAGTATATATTCTAGCACCATTTTCTCTTGCCGCTCTAGCATATGCAAAGTTTGCAAGGTGAGGATTCGCGTGACCGTCTGTAGGGCAGAACGACGCTAGCTTAACGTCGTCCAGCAAAATATACGGAAAACGATACTGTATCTCATGCTTCCTAAGAATTGAGACATCAAGCCCCTCTCCCCTTTGCATAGCAACGTTCTTCCCGAAAAGGGCTTCTTCTTCATCGTCAAAAGCAAGCAGGAGATATCCTCCCTGGATGTATTCGATGTCTGCACCAAGATCTTTCTTGAAGTTCTCGAAGTGCCTGACACTTCTCATGGCAAGCCTCACGTTTGAGGACTCACTCCACTGCTGTCTTATTCCGCCGGCGCATCTTCCGGTAGCCCCACTGGAAATGTAACTCTTCTCAAGGACCACCACGTCTTTCATACCCTTCTGTGTGAGATAGTAAGCAATTGCCGTACCTACGATCCCTCCACCGACTATTACTACCGAGGCGCTCTTATTCATCTTTAGCACCTTCCTGGCCTGCAATAGACCTGAACGTCGCGGGAATTGAAGGAGGTCTCAGAACACCTGGCGCAAATTCTTCTATAGGACGTCCGGTCTTTCTTGAGAGCATTCCCAGAGTATTCAGTCTACAGGTTCTTCCTCCGCATGGTCCCATAGAAATCCTCAGGCGCCTCCTCAGTTCCTCGAAGTCGGTGTAACCATCGTTGATCGCCTTTTCGACATCTTGCACGGTGAGTTCTTCACATCTGCAAACATACGTGTTGTCAGTCTTTGAAACAGGGGAAACACCTCTTACCTCACCGGCGATTTCTGCCGGAGCCTTCACGTATACACCGTGAGTCTTGTTTGGGCTCTTGAAGACCCTTTGGACAACTCCATCAGACAGTGTCTCACCTTCTCTACCCAGTAAATGAACCTTTTCGCCCTTCTCGGGAAGTGGTATTAGTTCATAGGGGATTCCTATCAGCGCGCTTTCTTCTTCTGGGAGCTCCCGCAACATGAATACTGCAAGCCCCGGACACTCCGTCATGCAGATTCCGCATCCGTTACACTTCTCGTAATCGATCACAGGGACATCGTTGATATTCTCCCCAACCGTTATTGCTCCTGTGGGACAGCTTGTCTCGCATGGATTACACGGGATGGCTTCATAGCACTCTATTACGGGACGCATCTTCCCCATGTATTTTTCCGGATTATTCGGATTTCCATACTGGTGTTCCTTCGATGAAGAAACGATTCCCAGCTTACGCAATCCCTCGCGAATCCTGGCTGACGTGGGCCCGTTACGGAAGGCTACAAGCTCTCTCTTGAGGGATTCGAGCTTTTTCAAGTCAGTATTGCCTTTCAGATCCTTGACAACGGTCAGTCCTGCTACCCTTCCCTCTATCATGGCGGTAGTCGCCTCTTCAATCCCGCTTACGTCACCTGCAACGAAGAACGCTTCAGCTGTCGAACGCATATTATCATCACGTACTGGAACGTAGCCACCGAGCTCGGGAATGTACTTCACTTCACCACCAGCCTGCGCGATAAGCTCTATAGAAGGATTGAGTCCTATTGCTATACATATTGTGTCAACCGCGAGCTCCTGTGAAGTCGAAGCAACAGGGCGGAAGTTCTCATCCACTTCACAAATCACCGCACCTTCAACACTCTCAGTGCCAATAGCCTTGATCACAGTGTGTCTGAGCATTATCGGGATACCCATACGCATGGCTTTGTTGGCATGCACCTCGTAACCACCGATTCTGTCAGCAATCTCCACTATGGCCTTGACGTTGACCCCAGCCTGAATCAGCTGGTAGCTTACGATCAGGCCGATATTCCCTGACCCCACCATAAGCACGTTGCGTCCGGGCATTACGCCAAACTGGTTCATCAGAGTCTGAACGGCGCCTGCTCCGTAAACTCCAGGAAGATCATTGTTGTCAAACTGAAGAAACTTCTCGGAAGCTCCGGTGGCCACTATAACTCTTTCGGGTTGCAAGAGGCGCGTAGTATCACTGGGGAGGTGCAGAACGGGAATTCCGTCTTCGTACACTCCGATTACGGAAGACTCCTGCAGGTTATGAACGTGGTCCATATTCGACAGTTCTTTCAGAAGGCGCCGAGCAATATCGAATCCTCTTACCGAGGCAAAGAAGTCCTCGTTTCCGAAGAATTTATGAGTCTGCTTAACAAGCTGTCCTCCAGCCGAGATGCCTTCGTCCACGATCACCGTAGTGAGTCCTGCGCTGGCAGCCTCTATCGCAGCGTACAAGCCTGCCGGTCCCGCGCCTACAACAAGGAGGTCTGGATTACTCAAGCAACTCACCCTTTCCTTTCTGGCGGCGGACTACCATGCCATCCCTCACCAGGGTAATGCAGGTGCGGACATTCGGCATGCCATCAACCTCCATTAGACAGGAAGAACACTTCCCAATGGCACAGAAGAAGCCCTGTGCTCTTTGGCGCCCTGGACTACTTCGAAGATACCTGATTCCCTCGGCATGAAGTGCAGCAGCTACTGTCTCTCCTTCGAAAGCCCCGAGCTTCCTGCCTTCAAACTCAAAGCTGATCTTTTTGCCTCTTACGAACTCTATTACTGGGTGCTGTGCCAGTCTACTCACTACGATCTCCTCCGATATCATTCTTCACATCAAGTATAGGGACTTTCAGCTTGGTCATCAACAGGGGCAGGTTTTGACAATAGTCCGCATCGAGGTGCTTAACTGATATAATCGGGAATATAGCGCCCAGAAATGACAACAACACAACATGCTGCGTATCATGAAGAGGTCTGTAGAAGGAGTGATCTTGTGAGTATTATCCTCGGGCATCGGGGGCTTGGCAAAGGCCGCGATGAGAATACCCTTCTGTCGCTTATAAGAGCTATTCAGCTGGGAGCCGACGGAGTCGAGGTTGATGCCAGGCTGACCAAGGATAATGTAATTGTGCTTTGTCATGATCCTGATATTAGCAGAACTCTGGGACTGGATATCGAAATCAAGGAAACGACCTACAGAGAGCTGAAAGATGAAGAACTGATCCATGAGGAACGTCTTGCCTTACTGGAGCAAGTTTACCTTGAGTTGCCGGAAGACGCAATAATCAACGTCGAACTGAAAGACCCGGAGGTTGCGGAGTTCGT
>PWXG01000270.1 GCA_003561215.1 Thermotogales bacterium | reverse complement strand
TTAATGCAGCATACTCCAGAAACGCTGCGTGAGACCATAACAGAGGCGACGCAATCGGACCCCACTTCTTCATCCAGGGTTCAAACATGTCTTCATACATAAGGTACTCTGGCACCTGTTCAGGCAAAATGCCGTTATCACCGAAGTGGCTTTCTATCCAGTCCCAAATCTCGTTAGCCTTCCGATTACTGCCGGCCAGGCACATATGACCACCAAGATATGCGCTCAGAAGAATCCAGCTTCCTCCTCCGTAATAAGAGTCCTTGCGATAACGTTTCACACCGCCGTCGAAATAGAGATCCTCTATCATCTTTCGAGTGGTTGTTTCCATAACACTATCGTGAGGATCGAGCAACTGAAAGGGAAAAGATGCCCAGACAAGACTTGAATCAACGGATGCGTCGTCGCTTGATTTCTTGAGTCTTCCGTCAAGAGTCAGCTTATTCATGACATAATCCATGATTTCCTTCCACGCAGTCGTGCGGGAGATGATACTCTCTGAAGCCTTCAGACCTGCAGCGATGGAAAGGAGAGTCGAAGTATGAACCGCTTCGGGATGCTCCTCCCAGACATCGAAACAGGGAATCTTCCAGACCTTCTCAAGATACTGTACACATAAGTCACAGATCTTGATATCTTCAGAATCCAGGACGTCTCGACTCTGCTGCAAAGCCCACAGAAAGGTTCCATAGCCATCGTTCTGGGCGTTAGGCCAGTCATCATCAGCAATACACCCGTCAAGAGTGTACCGCGCAGGGAGGAGTTCTTCCCTTCGCGGATTCTCACCTTCTAATACTCTAATGATAGCGTCCTTCTGATTCTTCAGAGTATTGAGTCCCCAGCGGAAAAACCTATCACTGCTATCTCTTCGCCCAACGATGGCCATGACATGTGCTATGAATGATCCATCCCTGAACCAGCTTTGACCATACTGAGAGAAATTCGGAGAGGCTACATAACTACCCCATTTTGACTGATTCGACTCGATTATGCTGATCGATTGCTCCATCCTGTCCATAATCACCCTCCAGCAGTTCTTCTCCAATCTATCTCGATTATCCCTTCCGCTGTTCCTTGAATTATCCCGACATACTTGAGATTATCCCTCCGCGCCTCAGAAAGGATCTGGGCGGTTCCATCAAAGCTTGTGTTTACGTATAGAATCCCGTTCTTCTGCTGAGACCAACTGCATCCGAACAAGCTGCCTGACTCAGGAACGCTCAGTGGTATTGTTGCCCCTTCTTTCAGGAGTACCTCGGTCTTCTTCCCAGCAATGTTTGCAGAACTCTCAAAGCGTTCGGCAGTCCATATGCTCACCCATCCTCCTTTGGGTAGGAAGACAGTCCTTTCTTGGGGATTCTCGTCAACAGACGGGATAACAACCATGTTCCTCCCGAACAGGTAAGCGAGTGTTTCAGGGTTGTTCATGTTTTCAATCAGGAACAAGGGAAGTGTGAGTGGACGATCTTCACGAACTGCAAGGAGAATCTCTTCGTAGATATATGGTGAAAAGGCCATCCTTAAGGATGCGTGTCTTCTGTAGTGTTCCATTATTGATTCGTCTCCAAACTGTTCTGCCATATTCCAGGGTGTACGCTCGGAAGATGGCGAAGGGTCACCGGGATCTTCCGAATGGATTTGGAAAATTGGGGTGAATACAGCAAGTTCTACAGATCTCCTGTAAAGCTCTGGGGAAGGAAGTTCTCCACTGAATCCAGCAATGTCCCATCCCCAGCAAGGATTGCCAGAAATGGAAACGTTCAGACCGGCTGTGATGTTTGATCTAAGAGCTTCCCAGGTCGAATCCTCATCGCCTACCCAGAAGATCGTCGAGGATGGTGATCTCGAATAACCTGCACGGCTGAAAAGCACTCTGTTCTCACCAACAACTGATCTGGCAGCGCTAAAGTACGCTTCAGGAAAGAGATTTCTTGATTCTGCCGCGCTTATTCCTCCTGCCATCGTGCTTCTTCCCCAGATGTGTTCACCGCCATCAGTCTTCAGGCCGTCAACGCCAAGCTCTTCAAACAGGTAGCGTCGCTTACTTGCCCACCACTTTCCAGCTTCTTCATTCATCATGTCAGTAACAAAGCTTTCTTCAAACCATCTTCCTTCTGGAATGGTGTATAAAGGGCCCTCTTTGCTTCTGACCAAATATCCTTTGTCTTTTGCATAGGCAAGATCGATAGCATGTTGCGGTGTTGGATCGTCCGCGTTCTCCAGAGCCGGGATCTGCCACAGTACGAGTCTCACACCGTGTCGGTGCAGCTCTTCAACCATTGAAAGTGGATCGGGCCAGGGATCGTGAAAATCGAAATCACCCAGTGTCAGCGCCCTATCACCTGCAACAGGGTTGTTCAATGCGCCTCTAAACATGTAGAAACTCTGTTCATCTGACCAGGCTTCAATTACAAGCACAGTCACAGGTAAGTCCAATTTCAGAGAATGCTCCAACGCCTGCAACACTTTGCTCTGGCTATTCCACTGGTTTGCAGATATCCACGGACCAAGTGCCCAAATGGGAGGAATTACAGGATCTGATAATGAGTAGATTCGACTGATAACCTCAAGTGGAGTGTTTTCTTCCCAGAGTTGAACTACGGTATTTCTGAGGGGCTGTCCTTTAGTGTGAACTCTTATGGTTAGTGTCTCATCTTCGATAAGATATGAAGTCATAAACCCGGTATCAACCAAAATCCCTCTTCCCTTGTTTGAGAAGATGAAAGGCACAGGAGCATAGCCCCTGTCTTGCTGAACTTTGTACTGGTCAAAGACATGCACGAAACGTTCCTTGCTCGTTTTCAGCCTGATCGAGTCGAAGTGTTCCCCAAGGCCGTAGAAGTGTTCTTCAGACATCCTGTCAAAAACCATTTCCAGATCGAAGAAATTATTGCCATCGGTCAAGACACGGGCATTTCGTAAATGGGATGTCTGATTACTGTCAGAATTGATTGGAATGATGAAGTTGTTTTCATTTCCGAGTATTGAGGGTTTTTCAGTCCATCTCTTGACCGTGTACTCATATGGCGCGGAGGAAATACAGCTTTGGGGACCTCTTCCGGCAGATATTTCGTATACAACTTCAGTTCCCGCTTCTTCAGGTTCTATCCGAGCCTGCCAGAAGGCTTTTTCACCAATGGAGTATTGGAGTTGCCCTCTTACGGTGTATTCTTTGACTGGAGTCTTAACCTTAACCCAGGCTCTTTGTCCCGTTTGAGAGGGGATTGTCACAAAAGCAATAGTCACTGTCTGTTTTTCGAGCGGATCTCGAGGTGTCCGTTCTCTTCCAGTTAGTGGGAGATATGGATCGTCAAGACCGGTCGGTTCGTGTATGATACTCCTCATTGTTTTCCTCCTTATCTCTTCACCGAGAAGAGTTCACTTTCGATGATCCTGAATGCACAGCCAAGTGACCATGCAGGTTCTCCAAGTTCATCGACATCAAAAACAACGTTGTCTGCAAGACCCAAGAACGCGTTCTTTCGCGCGTAATCGAATGCATCATTCAGAAAGAGTTTAGAAAACTGCAGCGCTTCTCCTCCAACAAGCAGATATTCAGGGGCAAAGATGTTGATGAGATTCTTCATGGCAGTGCCCAGGTTAATACTCATTTCTCTGAAAACAACTCTGACAGTCTCTGGATCTTTTTCCAGAGCAAGTTCAAGGTATTCCATTTCGGATGTCTCAGTAGCTTTTGTCTGGTTGAACCACTTTCTGAGCTCCGATGAAGACGTCTGTTGATGCACCTGATTTGCCAGCGCATCGAACGAGATGTAAGCTTCAAGACATCCACGGCTTCCGCAAGAGCAGATCTCCCCGTTTCTGGCTATTGCCATGTGACCAAACTCGCCAACTCCCGCGCTTGATGTGTGAAGCTTGCCATCTACAGCCAGGGCACCGCCAATACCCACTCCCAGTGTTATGAATACGCAGCTTCGATACTCACGGGCTCTTCCCTTCAGAAATTGAGCAAAAGCAAAAGAGTCTGCATCATTCATCACAATAGTCTTCGTGCCGCACTTCTGAGAAAGCATTTCGCCCATAGGAACGTCTTTCCATCCGAGTAGGAAAGAATTCCTGATGACTCCTCTCGAGGTGTCAACAAGTCCGGATACGGCAACGCCGATTCCCAGGATGTTGTCACCATGTTCTCCTCTCCATTTCTCTATAACCTCGATAGTCCTGCCGACGACTTCATTCGGAGATGCTCCATCGACGGTTATCCTGTCTGCTGTAACGGCATTGCCCAGAAGGTCAAACAGTGTGTAATCAAGGTATCCGACACCGATCTTCATGCCTACTGCGAGATAGCGCAGTGGATTTACGTCGAGTAATATTGGTTTCCTGCCACCTGTAGACCTGGCAACACCCTTTTCTTTCACAAGTCCGTCTCTGATGAGTTCTCCAACTAAATTGGTAACTGTCGCCGGACTTAGCGATGTCAGTTTGGCAAGACTCGCCCTGTCAATCCCTGTGCAGTCGTATATGTTTCTCAGGATGAGGGACTTGTTGATCTGTTTCATTGTCTTCTTGCTGGCTTTGCTTGTCAAATCCTTCCTCCAGTGAAAGGTTGGGGGGTAACCCCCCCAACCAGACTTGTCAATGCAGGCTGATGATTCTTTCCAGTTCGGCCTGCGCGTCGTCGAGAGCTCTTTGAGGAGTCTTGGCACCGTAGCGAGCTGCTTCCAGATGTCTGTTCATGATATCCGCCATTTCGGAAAACTGCTCGATGACAGGTGGGGTGACGAGGTAATCAAGTGATTCAAAGACAACTCCCTTGCTGGGAGGCGGTGTTATAGACCTGTATAGGTCCAGAATTTCGGGGTGCATTACTGCCGGCAACTCCCAACCTGCTTTGATTCTTATTTCTGCCGCTTCCTCGCTGGCAGAAAGGAAAGTGGCCCACCTAAACGCCGCCTCTACATTCTTACTGTCTTTGCTTATGACCAGACCGTTCGAGAAGAAATGGGTGGCTTTCTGGATGTTTCCGGGTTCGACCGCAATGTCCCACTCAAAATCGCATTCTGCGGTCAGATAAGGGAATGCCCATGTTCCTGTGACTATCATACCAATTCTCTCGACCACGAACAGATCCCAGTCGCCCATTCCGGCCATCTGTGCATCGTTTGGCATTACATTGTAGTCAAGAATTCGATCCACCATGTACTGAAGAGTTTCCACGTTTTCGGGACGGTTTACTGTGAATGCTGTCCTGTCATCGTTGAGAAGGCTTCCGCCGTTCTGCTGAACCATCTTGTAGAATTCCCAGAACTGAACAGGCTGATAAATGCCGAAAATCGATGGTCCAAGATCGTTGATCTTCTTTGCTGCTTCGAGCTGATCTTCCCATGTCCAGTCAGATGTTGGGTAGGATACACCAGCCCTGTCGAAGAGTTCCTTGTTGTATATCACGACTACATTCGAGAAGCTATATGGAAGCCCGTACTGTACGTCATCTGCCGAAAAAGCTTCCAGAGCGCTCTCGTTGAGAGCGGCAGTATCGAATCCTGTTTTTACGACGAGGTCGTCCAGGGGCAGCAAAACTCCTTTGATTGCGTAGGTGTAGAAATTCTCGTAGTTCAGTTCGAATGCGTCCGGAGGGTTTCCGCCTGCTATGACAGTCATCAACTTGGTGAAGTAATCACCGAATCCGACAGTCTCGATCTCGATCTTGATGTCAGGATTCTGGGCTTCAAAGACTTGTTTCATCTCTTCGAGGTATATCGCAGTTTCACCAGCCGAGGAGAAGTTCATGAACTTGACGACGGTTTTTGCAGTTAACGTTGTGACTGTCAGAAGTCCTAGAACCAGCACAATAACAAGGAACCTTTTCATACAAACCACACTCCTTTTTTACCCCTTTATGCCACCTACGCTCAGCCCTTCTTCGAAGTATTTCTGGGCGAAAGCATAGATGATCAGTATGGGCATCATAGATATAAGTGCTCCAGCCATCAGCATGTTGTACCTGCTCATATACTGTCCCTGGAGAAGACTTAAACCTACAGGGAGAGTCATCTTACTCCTGTCGGTGAGTACTATCAAAGGCCACAGAAAATCATTCCAGCAACCCATGAAAGTAATGACCACCAGGGTCGCAACAGCAGGTTTTGCCAATGGAAGGATCATCTTGAAGAATATCTTCACGTGCGAGGCGCCATCTAGCACAGCTGCCTCAACGTAGTCATCGGGGATCGACTTCATATGTTGGCGCATGAGGAATGTTCCGAAAGCGTTGAAGAGCGATGGTAACATAACGCCAACATAAGTATTCAGTAGTCCCAAGAATCTCAGCGTTAGGTAGTTAGGAATCATCGTTACATTTCCCGGGATCATCATGGTTGCCAGATAGATGGCAAAAAAGGCCTCTCTTCCCTTGAACTGAATCTTTGAAAACACATAACCAGCCATGCAAGCAGACATGACGGTCACGAAGGTCGTTAAGGTCGCAACGAATACACTGTTGAATATGGCCCTTGCGAACGGGAACACTTCAAAGATCTGCAGAAAGCCTGTGATACTGATTTTCTCAGGTATCCATTGAATCGGAAGTACAAGGAGCGCTCTTGTTTCTTTCAGCGAAGTTGACAACATCCAGAAAAATGGCAAGACTACGAATCCGGACAGAAGGAGCATGAAGGAGTAGTACGCTGTTCTCCGTGCGAAGCTCGTCCTAGTCATAGTGAACCCACCGTTTATGCACGCGAAGCTGGAAGAACGTTACAACGAATATTATCGCAAACAGTACCCACGACAAGGCAGTGGCATAGCCCATCTTGTAATAGGTGAAGGCATAGTTGTATATCCTCTCGACCATCACCTGGGTAGAGCCATGAGGACCTCCCTGGGTCATTATTATGACTTGCGGGAACAACTGGAAGGAGTTGATGATGGAGATGATCATCACGAAGAACATTGTGGGAGAAAGCATCGGAAGGGTTACCTTCCTGAACTTCTGCCAACGAGACGCTCCGTCTATTTCGGCAGCTTCATAGTATCCGATGTTTATTGTCTGCAAACCAGCCAGAAAGATGAGTCCATAGAATCCCATGTCTTTCCAGACGCTCGCAAGAACAATTCCAGGCATCGCCCATACAGTATCATAGAGCCACCCGGGTCCCTGAAGTCCAGCAAATCCCAAGACTGCATTGATCGGCCCATAATAGGGACTCAACAACCACCTCCATATCATGGCCGCAGCAACCCACGAGGTAAGCACAGGAACAAAGAATATCGTCCTGAATACTCCTGTGAATCTGGTCTTGACGTTTAGAAGCAGGGCAATACATACAGATACTGCCAGCATCAACGGCAAGTACAGAACCATGAAGTATAGCGTGTTCCTGATGACCCTCCAGAATTCCTCGCTGCTGAGGATGTTCCTGTAGTTTTCTAGTCCGATGAAACTCGCTTTTCGAAGCACATCCCAGTCTGTCAGGCTCAAGATAAAGGAATAGCCTATTGGGAATGCCTGAAAGAACACAAACCCTCCAATACTGGGAAGAAGGAAGAGAACTATCGTTATCCTCTTTTTTGCCTTGCGGTTGAGACTCACAAGCCCTGCACCTCGAATAAGTAACTTTATTCAATGGATAAACTAACTTCATTATACTCATTTTCGTCAAAATGAAGAAACCTGATTTCGACAGGTGTAGGGCGACCAAAAGGGGATTACAAGAAAGAGAAGCTATTTGCTTGTGATTCTGCCTTCTTTTGACAATGGAATGATCTGTTTCGTACTGATATATGTGCGGAAAGACCGAACACTACAGCTAAAGAGATCTTCTTTGATCTGCTGGTGGGCGAGTGAGTACTTTCATTCTTAATTGGATAGGTGCGCACGATTCGGTTCTTTTCGGCAAAGACGGGGTTCTAGAAGAAGTTCATCGAAAAGATGACATGACTGCTCGCCGTCATGGTGCCCAGGGCAACTACTGATAAGCTTTTCAGCTCCTGACACGAGAGCCATAACATGTCATGACCTATGGGTGTATCAGCATGCAGTGTGCTACAGGGGAGAGATCACCATAAGCGTTCCCATGAAGAACTCATGTGTAAACCGCTCTCTTCAGCGTCGACAACGGAAGCCGTCCATTGGTAAGACTT
>PWXG01000264.1 GCA_003561215.1 Thermotogales bacterium | reverse complement strand
CGTTTATTCCGTAAAGCTCTGCAGCTTCCACAATTTCCCCGTACGAGCGTTTCATCAGTTCCATGGCTTCATCCTCAGACAGCCCTGCGGGCTTCTTAAGACCATCGGTCGTTGCGATGTTCGGACAATCGGCAATCTTTGCCCACTTGAACGTTTCAAGGACATACCGGGTACCATAGAACAAACCCTTTTCGCCTGAAAGGGGATATGCAGCATCGATCTGGGAAAAGCGAACGTCGTACTTCTCCATCATCTTTCGCATGAACAAAGGGTCTTCGTTTAGAGAGATGTGAGGGAAATACCCGAGGCCATGAATCCATGACACCCCTTCAATGACACCGCACTCTATATAGTGAACATCATTTTCCATAGCCCATTCCAGAGCCTTTTCAAAACTGAATACGGCCGAATTGAAAGCGTCAGTGTGAAATCCGATCTTCATTTTATGCTCCTCCTCTGGTTTTCAAGAGAGTTCCCTTACTATTTCCTCGCGTTCTTTAAAGTAATTCACTGAGTTATGGACCAGTTCGTCCATGACTTCCACTCTGCATGGTTCATTAGCCAGAACGTAAGGATCCGGATAAGGACCTAGAGGTTCGAAAGTCAAGAATCTTCCGTCCTCGTTCATACCGACTATATACGAGGCCATTATGACCGAGTCTATATCCATCATTCCTTTTCCGACCGCATTTCTATTTGTATCTGCTATGTGAAGGTTCACCAGGCGAGAAGCACAAGCTATGATGGCTTCTCCGATGTGATGTTCTTCAGTCAGCATATGATAGATATCACCGTTGATATGTGTGATTGCAGGGTGATCCACAGCATCTATATAGCGCTTCACATCTTCAACAGAATGTATGAGACTCACTTCGGCTGATCTTATCGGTTCTATGGCAGCCTTTACACCCTTCCTTTCGAAATCTGCTCCGCATGTCCTCAGTGCTGAAGTGCTTCGGTAGAACTCCGATGAGTCAATAGAATTAGGCCTACCCACAGCACTTGGAACGACAATAAAGTAGTTCCCGCCAACAGAATGAGCGAACTCCACCTGATTCCTGACATAATCGACAGCGTTCTGACGCACATATGGATCGCTGCTAGAAAGATCATTTGAAGGAGCGAAGATGCCGATAACTCCCGATGCTTTCATGCTGGCTGCATTCAGAAGAGAAAGCGTTTTTTCTGGATCAGACCTCATGTCTCTTGTGTAGTTATCTCCCTTGAGTTCAACATAATCCAGGCCTGCAGAATTCACACGCTCAAGCGATTGTTCCAGAGATTCAATCCCGAACATCCAGATACTCCATGAAAGATTCAGGCGTTTCTCGAACTTCTGGGGGTCCTTCTTCTTCTCTTCCACAAATCGTTTTCTGATCTCAAGATCCATTTCCTGATACCTCTGTAACTTCACTTATTCGCTACCGCCTTTCTGCTTAACGTCTTTTGTTTTTCTTACATAACTGCGCTTCCTGTAAGTGCTTAACACACTAACTGCAAGCGCACCAAGTATCAGGGCACCAAAAGTCACCTGCTGGAAGTATGGGCTGACTCTCAACATGTTAAGAACATTTGAGATAACACCTATAAGGAGCACCCCAAGAACTGTCCCGATGATCTTTCCTTTTCCGCCCATTAAAGGTGAACCTCCAATGACGACTGCTCCGATGGCCCTAAGCTCTATTCCCATACCAGTGGATGGTTGGGCAGCCCCGATACGCGATAGGAGAACCATTGCGGCTACTCCTATACAGGCTCCGCTCAGCATAAAATTCGTCAACTTGGCTTTGTTCACCGAAATTCCGGAAAGATGTGCAGCCGACGGGTTACTTCCTATTGCATACGTCCGTCGCCCAAGCTTTGTGTAGGTCAACAGAAAGTGAATCGCAATATAAGCAATAATACTGATCAAAAAACTGAGTGGAAGGATTCCCCAGAATCGCTGTACACCAATTGTTTCGAACTGACCGTATATCGTTTGAAATGCACCTCTCGTTAGTGCTAGGGCAGTGCCCGTAAATACACTTATAAAGGCAAGAGAGGTTATGAAAGAAGGTGCCTTGAAGAGTATTGACGTTACTCCAACCAAAGTGCTGTTCAGGACCGCTAGAGCAATACCTACCATAATCGCTAGAAAGATATTCTGTCCTCCTCTGATCATCATCGCCATTACGCATGAAGTCAGCCCGATATTCGCCCCAACGGAGATATCTATTTCGCCCGATATAATCAGTAGCGTCATCCCTGCTGAAACGATTCCAAGAACAGCGATCTGATCAAGAATGTTCATTAGATTACTTGTTGTCAGGAATCTGGGATTAACCAACGTAGTGAGGATTGACAAACCTATCAGAACGGCAAGGAGGAAGAACCATGTGTTCTTGAAAAGACCCACCCTCCGTTTTGCTAGAGTTCGCACTTGTTTATCTGAAGAAATCTCACTGTTTTTCATCTTTCTGCTTCCCTCCCGTATCATCGATGCCAATAAAGAGCCTGAGCAGTTCTTCTTCTTCAATTTCTTCTGCCTCAACGATTTCAACCATGTGACCCTCTCTCATGACCCCAATTCGATCACTCATTGAGATGAGCTCGGGCATGTCAGATGACACCATGATTAAGCTTTTACCTCTTTCAGCAAGGCTCACAAGGAGCTCATATATCTGTTCTTTTGCTCCTATGTCCACACCTTTTGTTGGTTCATCGAAAACGTACAGTGTCGCGTCGTCCAGTAGCCACCTTCCAATAACAACTTTCTGCTGATTACCGCCCGAGAGTTCTTCCATTGTCTGGTCTTCTCTGCTGGCAACGATAGACAGCTCGTTGACCATCTTGTTAGTAAGTCGACTCTCTTCCGCTCCATCAATTAGCGGACCTTTGAACACCTCATTGTGAACTACGGCAATGTTCTCAATAATATCTCTTCCTGCAAGGATACCGAGCTTCTTGCGGTCTTCGGTTACAAGGCCAATCCCTGACCTGATTGCTTTGTTGGGAGATTTGGGCTTTACTCTCTTGCCATTAACATTGATCGTCCCGTAATCAGGTTTTTCTGCACCAAATATCAGGTTGACAAGCTCGCTTCTCCCCGAACCTACAAGCCCGCCAATTCCAAAAATCTCACCTTTTCTCACGTTGAAGTTGACTCCTTCAATAACACCTCTTTGTGTCAGATCTTTGACTTCTACCTGGGTTTCTCCGATCTCTACGGGTTTTCTGCTGAAGAATGCTGACGCCTGTCTCCCAACCATCTTTCTTATTATGAAGTCAGTATCAACATCCGAAATATCGTAGGTACCCATGTGCTCGCCATCCTTGAGCACTGTAACCCTATCTCCGATCTCAAAGATCTCTTCGATATGATGAGAGATGTATATTACGCCCATGCCACGTTCTCTCAAATCCCTGACAGTGTCCATGAGTGCTCTTGTTTCTTCCAGACCAAGAGAGCTGGTTGGCTCATCCATGATGATTACGTCAGATTTACGGTAGAGTGCCTTAACAATCTGAAGCTCCTGTTTCTGTGCTGCTGACAATTCCTCAACAAGAACGTTTGCGGGGAGGTCCATCTTAAGTCTACTGATTATTCTCATAGATTCCAGCACTTGTTTTCTGCTGTTCACGATGGGGGGGAACTTGTATAAGCTCTCATCACCCAGGAATACGTTATCTGCAACCGTCAAAGAATCTACTAGTTCAGCATCCTGGTAAATAGTGGAGATCCCGAGCGCCATTGCAGAACGTGGTGTAAGTTCGCTTTCACGATTGCCGTGAACGTAGATCTCACCTGCTTCGGGCTTTACCGCCCCCGACAAGATCTTGATCAGTGTGGATTTTCCGGCGCCATTTTCGCCCACAAGGCAGTGAACCTCACCCTTCTTGAGATCGAAGGAGATGCTCTTGAGCACTTCCTGTGTGCCATAGACCTTTGTTATGTCTTTCAGCAGTACAAATTCTTCCCCATTTTCCATTTCCACTCACTCCCAAACAGGAGACCATGTCTGCCGCTGTTCGATTCTACACTATACAAAAAACTGGGGTCTCACTAGTGTAACAACGCTCCACCAGAACCCCTGTTCTCCAATTTCCCACCGGTCTTTACATCATTCCCTCAAATTCCGCCAGATTCTTATGAATTATCCCTAGAAGAGCTGCCCTTTCAACGTTCCACCTAGAATAAGGGGATGAAGACTCACCTTCATCCCCTTTCAATCAAATCACGTTATTCAGGGTAGATGTCCAGAACATCGTACTGCGGGAACCACTTCTTTGTAAGTTCTATCCAGACAGGATCGACTTCCCATGGTACTACAAGCATCTTATCATCAATTGTCTCTGGTGTTATGGGTGTGTCAGGAAGCAAGAGTTGCTGATTGTACGCAACGATCTCACCAGTTACGTAAGCATGAAGCATCATGAACGTGACGAAGCCTTCCCAGCCAGGTGATGTTGAGATGGAATACTGGATTTTCCCTTCCCGTATTAGCTCAATGCCGTATGGGGCACCGTTTGTGGTGATGACCTGGATCGGGTTGTTAAGCAAGCCTCGGGCTTCCAGCATTCTGACAACCGCTGCCCCCATTTCCTCGTTGAACACGAAGAGAACGGTGAAGTCATAACCCGCTTCGATAAGGTCAGAAGCTTGCGCTGCTGCGATATCAGGTGTGTATCGTCCATCTCTTACGGCAACAATTTCGTTAACGCCAAGCTCCTCCACCATTGGCTCGAAGGCTCCGCGGAACATCCTAACTGGGACGTGTTCGAAGAGACCCATTATGCTTGCGACCCTCTCTCCAGGGTGGTTCTCTGCGAGATACTTTGCTATGTGCTCACCCATTCCTTCCCAGTCAAAATCCACGCACCCAACGATATCTTCATCAGCTGCCAATACCTGTCCTACATTATCGGCAACAACCAGTGGCACACCAGCTCTGTCAGTTTCCCTGGCAGCAATGAAGGGGCCCGTAGGATTGAAAGAGAAAATGCACATTCCGTCAACATCCATGTCGATGACTGTTCTGATGTTTGTGATCTCCCTTTCAACATCGTAGTCTGAGTTAAGAACTATAACCTCTACACCAGCAAGTTTTGCGGCATACTCGAAGCCTTCGACATGCTTCAAATACCAGGTGTCGGGGCCTGGCGTTACATAGCCATAAACCAGTCCGCTGGCATAAAGAGCAGATGCACCGAGTAAAAACACTACAAGCAATGTCATAATTACTGCTACTCTTGTCTTCTTCACCAAAAATCCCTCCTTATGAGATTGTTTTTGAAATGCGGGATTCTGCAATCCCCGTTGTGCAAAAATAACCTCAGAAAACCGCGGTTAGAAACATCAGAACCGAAAGCTTACCAAAGTCTACAGTGAAAGCATCCTTGTTACACTGGTATACTAACATATCTTTTTGCCTTGCATAAGATACCAAGAATTAGAGGAATTGGCCTTTAGTCATCTCAGACGAGCATAGATTTCTCAGAACAGGGTGACATCTAAGCCGGCTTCTTTTGGCTGCTTTACAGTATTGTCAACTAAGTGCTTCGCAACATACAATAACTCTATTAAAGCTTCATTGAAGCATCGAAAGCAATATCCGATTTCGGGAAATCCATTTTTTTTACAAGTTCGAAAGCTTCCCTGGCACCGTACTCCCTGTTCATTCCATTGTCTTCCCACTCCACTGAAAGAGGTCCGTCATAACCGACATCGTTCAGCGCTCTTATTATCAACTCGAAATCTACACCACCTCTTCCGGGTGACACAAAGTTCCAGCCGCGCCTGGCATCTCCAAATGCTATATGAGAGCCCAGAATACCGCTTCTGCCGTCCAGATTGATCGCAGCATCTTTTACATGGACATGGAAGATCTTGTCTGCGAAATCATAGATAAAGAGATGTGGCTCGATTCCCTGCCAATAGAGGTGGCTCGGATCAAAATTGAAGCCAAATGAATCTTCTTTGATATGCTCGAGCAGTTTTTTCGAAGAATGAATGTCAAAGGCGATTTCTGTAGGATGCACTTCGAGAGCGAACTTCACCCCATTTTCACTGAACACCTTCAGGATCGGGGTCCAGAGGTCTGCAGTATACTGGAATCCCTCGTCTATTGCCTCATCACCAATCGGAGGAAACGCATACCACGCTTCCCAGATAGGTGATCCTGTGAATCCCGTTACGATCTCGACGCCGAGACGTTTGGCAACCACCGCAGTGATCTTCATCTCTTCAATTGCCCATTCTCGCATCTTCTCTGGGCTGCCATGCACTTCGGAGGGAGCGAATCTGTCGAATCTCTCATCATTGACACTTGCTACCAGTTGCCCGGCCTGATGATTACTTATCGCCCACAGTTTGAGTCCATATCTGTCGAGTGTCTCCAGTCTGTTTCTGATATATTCATCGTCTTCAACTGCTCTTCGGACATCAAAATGCCCGCCCCAGCAAGCTATTTCGAGGCCCTCATAACCCCACTCTGATGCCATTTCACAAATAGTCTCGAACGGTATGTCAGTCCATTGACCGGTGAACAGAGTTACAGGTCTCAACACAAACACCTCCTAAATCTTGAAGGAACCGTCTATCCATTCCGAGCCTCTATTGCTGCTTGTAACGCAGTCATGCACGAATTTCACGCCACGCGCTCCATCCAGGACATCTGTGAAAAGCTTGTCTTCCTCTATACTCTGTTTCTTTGAAATGAGCTTGCTGCAGAAGCTCCTGTACAGATTGGCAAAGGCCTCGAAGTATCCTTCTGGATGGCCGGGCGGCAGTCTTGCGAAAAGCTGAGACTCCTCGTTCAGGTACTCGTTGCCCTTGGAAAGGATCGCCATAGGTTTGCCCTTTCTTGCCAGAAGAATCTGATCAGGCTGTTCCTGTCTCCAATCAAGCGCTCCTTCCGTTCCGATAACCCTGAGGCGCAGAGCATTTTCATTGCCAACTGCAACCTGCGATACCCAATAGCTACCGCTTGCATTGCCGGAGTATTCAAGCAGTATATACGCGTTATCGTCAAGTTTCCTCCCGGAGACGAATGTCTCGAGCTTAGCAGAGAGACGGCTTATCTCAAGCCCTGTCGTGAAATGAACGAGATTCTCGATGTGCGTACCGATGTCTCCGACACTATTCGATATTCCGGCGTACTTGGGGGATGTCCTCCATGAAGCCTGCTGATTCCCCGTTTCCTCTACGGGCTCAGCCAACCAGGCCTGTGGATACTCTGCGACTACCACCCTGATGTCTCCCAGCCCACCGTTTCTGATTATCTGTCTGGCTTCTCTGACCATTGGATAGCCAGTGTAAGTATAGGTGACCATGAATTCCAGTTTGGTTTCTCTTACCAGCTTCAGAAGACGCTCTGCCTCCTCAATTGTCAGGCAAAGCGGTTTGTCGCATACGACATGAATCCCACGCTCGAGAAAGCTCTTTGCTACTTCATAATGGAGATGGTTTGGGGTTGTGATAACTACAAAATCAACACCATCTTCTCGCTCCGATTCTTTCTCGGCCATTTCCTGGAAAGTACGGTATGTTCGCTCGGTATATACTCCAAGCGCCTTTGCAGCTTCTAAGGTCTCGTCAAAAAGCCAGGAGAAACTCCCTGCAACTAACTCCGCCTGGCCATCCATCGCCAGAGCCGCTCTGTGCACGGGACCAATTAACGATCCTGGCCCGCCTCCGACCTGGCCATATGTTAGCCTCAATCGTTCAGTTTCTCTTTCTTTCGCCATAAAAAACACCTCCGAATTGAAAAGAATCACAATACAGACACGTATTACGTCCTTTGTCAGAACTGGAGACACAAAGGCAAACCTGTACTTAAACGACCTAGTCTCTGAATCTTGCTCCTGTTACTCTCATTTCAGCATTAGAAGGGTCCTTTCTGATCGCATCGGCAGCAAGTTGGGACTCACTCTTTAATGTTCTCACAACAGCATGTGAAGAATCAAGATGGCGCAAAGACCTCCATGTAGGTCAGCTCAGGTCCTGATAATGTGTTCTTTCTGCAGACATTGCTTTCCTGCGGGAGGTTTACATGATCTGTCTGTCGAACTAAGACTTGCATTTCCTGATTCCACCTTACTACTTATGGAACACTCAGAATGTATGTTAGCATCTATATATGTATATGGTAACCAAATCCAGCGAAAAGGAGCAGCCCGATGTCAAGAAGCAGCATTACTGTGAAGCAATACCTGGCGATCGTCATTATCCTCATGTTCATCGGCACTGCGTTAATTGCTAGCAACACAGGCGATCTGGAACATCTCGAAGAACGCCTCCTTGATAACCCCAATGATATTGAAACTCTCATGCTACTTGCCAGAAGGTATCAAGGAAAAGCAGTCGAAAGTGATTCTTCCTCTCTTGAAAAAGCGGAAGAACTCTTTAAACGTGTATTAGAACTGAGCCCTGATCACACAGAAGCTACAGCCTGGTTGGGGAGTCTTAAGCTGTTACGCGCTCGCGATAGCTGGTTTCCGCCTTCAAAGCTCTGGTATCTCAACACTGGTTCCAGGGATATTGACAGGGCCGTGTCAATGGATCCAGACAATCCGATGATAAGACTGATTCGAGCAACGTCGTATATCAGTATTCCGGCCATCTTCATGAAGAGAGGAACCGCCATAGGCGATTTGGAGTACATAATACTTCTCAGGGACCGCAGTCCTGGTACTGTTGATGACGATATACTCGCTCATGCTCACTTCCTTCTCGGCAAGCATTATTACGACTCTGATAGTCCGGCAAAAGCGGATTTCCATTTCAAAAAAGCAATTGAGGCAGCTCCTGATTCGACTTACGGTCTTGCCGCGCTTGATATGCTCGATAAGTAGGGCTTCCTTCATAAGCGATTTCATGTTCTCTTGCTCTTTGCTGTGTTCACCTATTGATCCTGTCATCTCCCGGTAATTCTCGCTCGAGTAGGCTGCACAGTTCCCTTCTTCTGATATTGATGTAAGATGGTATATATGCACTGTTATCGTGCCTATTGTGTGCAGATAGCTTGTCGACGGGAGTGATCATTATGAGGTATATCATGGTCATCTGTCTTGCTGTTCTACTGGCCACATGCCTTCAAGCCGAACCACCAAGGGAATCGGGCTATTACCAGGTTGAGTGGCCATCTGTTGATTCCAGAGAGACTATTGACAGTGAATCTGCTATTGCAGATCTTGACTATCTCGTATCCAGGTTGTATGAAGTCCATCCAATGCCCTTCAGGTACACCGAGGAGTCTCGGTTCTTGCAGGAAGTGCATGAAGCAAGAGCACTACTCTCTTCCAGGGAAGGCTATTCTATAACCAAAGAAGAATTATACTTCATCCTGCAAAGGGTTGCTGCTTCACTTCTCGATATTCACACTTTCATTTCACGGCCAACAATGCAACTCGATTCGATCTTTCCCCTGCAGATAAGAATAATCGAAGGTAAGATATTCAACCTCGGTTCTTACGACGACAACCATCATATTCCCACGGGTGCAGAGATCCTTTCGATCAGCGGCGTAAGCTCAGACGTGATTGTGTCAGAGACTAAGAAACTCATGGGAACTCCTATGTCTGAAGCAGCCTTCAGAGATATTGAGAGTCTATTCATTGTGTATGTTGATAGATTGTTCAGCCTCAATGATCCTTACATAATAGAGTACTCATACCAGGGACAGATCAATGTTGAGAGTGTTCCAGCGCTTGAAGCTATTCCACCAGCTCTGAGAACGAGAGAAGAAGCTGTAGACTCGTATGTTATTGAGACAAGTGATATGTCTGTGCCTGTACTTGTTCTGAACAGATTTTTTGACGATGGAGACCGGTCTTTCTTTCCTTATGTCCGGGAGTTCTTCAAAGAGCATTCTGAAGCTTCCTGGGTGATTATCGATGCAAGGGGAAACAGTGGTGGTTCATTGACGTGGGGAGAATACGTTCTGGGGCATCTTACAAACCTCAGAACCATTCAGAGAAGCTCCGACAAGTTTTTCAGAGTCAGTGATACATCCACGGATAAGATGAAGTATGAATTGCATAACAGGTACTACCATTTGGGTGTTCCGCGCTTCATGTGGAACTGGAGAGTTCACTGGTTGTTCAGGGAGACCCGACACATTGGTCGAGTAGTTTATGGTAAGAGTGGCGATATGGTTGAAACAGGACCTCTGGTATGGCGAAACCCTGTTGACCGAAGATACAGATATGATGGCGAATCCATTCTGTTGATTGATGAAAAGACAGGATCTGCTGCAGTAAGTTTTGCTGCGATGTTCAAAAGCGGCGAAGTCGGAACAATAATCGGCAGAGAAACTGCCCATCCTGATTCATATAGCGGTGAACTCACATGGCATATGCTTCCCGAATCTGGCCTTGTCTTTGGTTTACCCATATCGTACGTTATCGCGGCACGCGGAATTGATGATGGAAGAGGTGTTCTTCCTGATCACGAAGTAATCTTCTCACTCGAGGACATAATCTCCAGAAGAGACCTGGATCTTGAGCTTGCCCTTGAGCTGATATCGGCAAATTGATGAGAGTGTCTTGCAGAAGCTGATCTGGCAGTGTACTCCTTAAGTATATCCGCGACATCCACGCTTCAGCTTTTCTCATCATCTCGAGTTTCATGGGAAACTGATGCGACGCGAGAAAAGGGGTATGCTCCGAGGATCAGAAGGCCAAAGGTAAACAGGGCCATCCCGACTCCTGCTTTATCAGCGACATAGCCCACCAGAGGCGCGAAAATCGCAATGAGCAATGTGCTGAACTGAGAATCGACAGAGAGCATTGTTGCGAGTTTCTTCTTGTCTGCGATTTCATTAACATAGCCTATGACCATCGGTCGACGAAGGTTCTCCAAAATGAATACAAGGATCAGTACGGGCACAGCAATCAGAAAGTGCCCCATGGCGATCATTAGACCAGCAGTCAGAAGGACTGCAGCATTTAGAAGAAACGTGATATTCATCGCTCTTGATGTACTCTTCAGTCTCTTCTGGAACGCTGAAGACCTCCTGGCAGCGATCGCAGTCAACGAGTAGATCAGTCCATATACAATACCGATGACGATTGCTACTCTCTGCGTATCTTCCAGAACAAGCAGGAACGGTGTTAACAGTGCCCAATTCTTTATGATCGGCTGCAGATAGTCTCGAGATATCTTATAGTTCGCACTGCACACTGAGGAACTCACCATTGTTCTGAACAACATTGGCCTTCTTGCAACATCGACAAAACTCTCTTTCGCAAACGACAAAACAGTTTTTAATCTGGACAAGCTCGAAACTCTTGTGCCATCAAGATACTTTGGATACGTGGTCATCATCGCCAGGTTGATAATGTACGGGACTATGGATGCAAGAAAGACGACACGGTACGTACCCGTGTACAGGACCAGCAGAGCTGCAAGGACCGAAGACAGAGCAGAACCGATCTGTGAGAAACTCCTGGTGTTGCCGTAGTATGCAACACTGAGATGTGAGAGTGCGTTTCTTTCCAAATATTCCATTATCATCGCTTTGTGAGTTCCGGTTCTGAATGCTTCTCCAACAGCAAATAGCAGCATTGCCGCTGCTGCGAAGCCAAACACTCCTCCGAAAAAGTAAAGAAGGATAAAAGATGCAATATACCCCATGAACGAGATGATCATTGAACGCCTGCGTCCCATTAGGTCGGCCGCGATTCCTGAAGGGATTTCGAGGATATTTGTCGAAATCGATCTGATCGCAAAGAGAACGCCGATCTGCAAGAAGGTGAGCCCGGCTTCTCTGAAGAAAAGCACGATGAAAGGATCGAAGAACTTCAGGTTCTTAAGAAACCCGTAGAAAGCAAACCTGTAGAACATTGAGTTCTTTGGAATCGTGTTTCTGTGATTTGTCATTGTCTGATCCCCCGACAACTGAGGCATCTTTCTTTGTATGTCATTCTGTAAAAGATGTTAGCAGAAGAACCACTTCGTTGTATTAGGAAACGCTGCGTCATGCTTCCGGACCTTCTCATTATCCAACAGACTTCTCCAGCGTGCCAGGCTCAGACAATAACGAATATGGCAATCTCGGAAATTTGATCATTCACAACAGGATGAACAACACCAGCTGAATTGCTGCAAAGAACTCCTGGTAGTCTGCCTTTGCAAACATGATCCGTGAACGGCTGTGACCACAGCAATTTCACCTCTCTTGATGGACTTCTACTTTTCTCGAGACAGAGACTTCCTCTTACATACGTGGCAACGACCGATACAAAAACAATCAATATATTTGACTATTCAATGTATTTATCAGTATAATGTACTTGCAAAGGGTGTTCCTTAGCGTGATAACTATGTGGAGGTGTCCCGATGGCAAAGAGTCATGTCCTTGATCCAGAGACAATCTTGACCATGGTCTTTGATCTCGTCACGAACTTTTCCAAGCTTATGTCTTTTGACAGGAGATTGGAGAAGATGAGGACCATGGAATTTTATGTGCTACTTCATCTGGCTCTTAAGGGACCCAAAAAAATGACAGACCTTGCAAGAGCGTTTTCGATGACCAAGAGCAATGTTACTCTGATCGTCGATAATATGGAGAAGAACGGTCACCTTTGCAGGAAACGTTCCGAAACAGATCGCAGAGCTTATTATATTCATCTGACTGATACTGGAAAGAACATGTACAATGGCTTCCTCAAGAGCTTCGATCGGATTGTCCATAGATTTATCAAAGCAGTCAGTTCGGAGGATCTGGAAGTGCTCAGTGCTGGTTTCGAACGTATGATGCAGCTCACAATGGAAAGCCGCAAGGGTTTTTCCGATCCTGTTGCTTAGAGCTGGAAAGGTGATTACATGATACTTGTAACTGGTGCTACTGGTCGTATCGGAAACGTTCTGGTGAGAAGACTGGTTGAGATGAACCAGAAGGTACGGATATTCTGCCTTCCTGGAGACGATGTAGCCTCCGCACAACTACCATGCGTAGAGGTCTATTACGGAGACATTCGTGATTACGCTTCCATAGAGACCGCCTGTGAAGGTGTTGATCTCGTATACCACCTCGCCGCACTTGTTTCGATCATGCCTGGAAGATCAAGAGAGATCAGAGAACTGAACGTTGGCGGAACAATAAATGTGCTGAAGGCCTGTAAGGCAAAGAACGTTGAACGACTGGTCTATACCGGATCTGTCCATGCTTTCGCCGAACCTAAACCGGGTTCCACCATTGACGAGACCGCTCCTTTCAATCCTGCAAGAACAGTGGGAGCATACGGAAAATCCAAGGCTGAGGCAGCTCTTCTTGTCTCTACGGCAGCCAGAGAAGGCCTGGATGCGGTTCTTGTTTGCCCTACAGGGGTGATCGGTCCTTTCGATTTCAGGCTGTCCGCAATGGGCAGCATGTTTTCCATGTTCATCAGAGGAAAACTGAAAATGATTATCGAGGGCTCTTTCGATTTTGTCGACGTCAGAGATGTTGTCGAAGGTCAAATTGCTGCTGCACAAATGGCCAATCGTGGCGATGTATTCATCCTTGGAGGAGAATGGACCACCATGCGTGGGTTGCTCGAGAAGATGGCAAGGATCACGGGAGGCAACCCCGTAAGGGGCGTTATGTCAAGTGTTCCATCTTATATTGTCTCCGGTCTTTCTGCCTTTCACGCAATGCTCTTCAGGAAGACGGCCGTGCTTACGCCCTACTCTGTTCACACGCTGACAAGAAACTATCGTTTTTCCCATGAGAAAGCTTCCAGGTTGCTGAACTACAGGCCAAGAGAACTGGAGCATACTATAAAGGATACATTCGACTGGCTGAGCTCAAGAATGGTTTGAAGGCTTTAAGAGACTTCTCCTTTTTCTAACACGTTCCTGTACAATGGGAACATGAAACACGCAGATATCTGCTACTTCTCAGGAACAGGGAACACGCTACTTGTTCTCAAGGTATTCCTTGAGCAGATCAAACGGCACAACATATCGTTTTCACTGCATCCTATCGAAAAGACCGAACCGAGAACGCTTGATGTAAGAGATTCGTTGGTCTTAGCTTTTCCTGTGGCTTATCAGTCGACATATCCGTTTATATGGCGTTTTCTGAAACGACTCAAGCCCGGACGAGAACAACCGGTCTACATGCTGGACACCCTCGCAGGCTTCTCAGGAGGCATAGTAGGGCCGGTTAAGCGGTTGCTGAATAGGAAAGGTTACTCCCCAGTTGGTGCAACAGAGATAATCATGCCCTCGAACCTTCGTTTCGGGGAGTTCGCGCCGGAAAGTGTAAGGGAACCAGTCGCTGACGGACAGTTGAAGGGAAAGGCTTTCGCAGAAGCGATGCTCAAAAGAGAGGTCTCATGGTCATATTACCCGTTTTTTGAGGGCTTCTTCTATTTCATGTTCCTGCTTGTGCGCCTGATGATCAACCCGGTTTTTCAAAGGCTTCTTCGATTTCTTTTTCCGAAACCGATTCCTGAAAAATGCAACAACTGTGGAATCTGCGAAAGACTGTGCCCAGTCGAAAATATCCGTATGGAAGAAAAGCCTGTTCATGGTAGGAAGTGTGAAATCTGCTTGCGTTGTGTATCATTCTGCCCACAAGCTGCAATTAAAATACTGTTCAACAAGAACAGCCACTATCGTGCGGTCTATCTGAAGACAATACTTGATTCACAATCATTCCTGTCCTGACTTGCTGCAAGTTTTATACATATGTCCTTGTAACAATGCCAAGCATTTTCTGAAACTCTTCTGGAGAAGGGACATGCGTGGTTGCCTATTGCATCGACGTCTGTATAAGCGATCAGGGACGAGAGATAATATTGGTAATTCTGCCTTAATAACTATCTATCACGTGGTCTGTTCGCAATAACTGGTGTTGGCAGAAATGTTGCTCGGTGTAACATCAATTTGCTACCATCTATGATATCCCAGAGAGGGAGGTGACTGGTATGAGAAAGCTACTCGTATTTGTTCTGGTGCTTTTTGTTTCTAGTATTGCTTTTGCCAGCTATTTGAACGTGGCGGTGATCGGCGAAGTAAGGTCTTTGAACCCCTACTTCGTCAGCTCAACTGCTGAAAGACAGCTTATCGGTTATCTTTACGAGACCTTACTCACAACCGAAGGTGGTATGACCGTAGGCTCGATTGCAGAAAGCTGGGAAGTAGATATTCCTGAAAGATCCATGACAGTCACGACAAAAGACAAGCTCTTCCACGACGGGGCACCGCTCACTGCAGAAGACGTGGCATTCTCTTTTAATATCACGATCGAAAAGCGGTTGCCTATGGGGCCGCTGCTTGCCTGGTTTGCAGGAGCTGAAGCTCTGGGCGAGCGTACCGTGAAGTTGAACTTCAGGGTTCTGAACTCTACAGTCATTGACATGATCCCTGTGGCCATTCCGATAATCCCAAGAGCACATTGGGAAGACGTTGAAAGACCCATGGAGTTTTCGAATCTCGAAAATCCGGTTGGAACAGGAGCATTCAAGTTCAACCGTGCCACACCGCAGACAGTCACTTTTGATACGTTCGCACACCACCCAGACGCCCCTCAACACCTGTCTGGTATCGTCTTCCACCTGCTCCAGGATCAGACAATGGGCTTTCTGGGTCTTGTAAGAGGCGACTACGACTACATAGCCTGGGACCTTGACCCAGTGCTTGCCACACAGATAATCCAGACTCCAGCAAGATACCCAGATATCAATGTGGCTGTAACTGAAGGCATCGCAGTCACTTCAATCATGTTCAACTACCGAAAGGCTCCCACGGACGACCTGCATTTCAGAAAAGCGATCCAGTATGCTATCAACTACACCGAGATTATCGAGAAGGTCTACCAAGGTTATGCTTCCGAAGCTTCTCTTGGGATGATCCCGATGACTGCTGAATATGTATATGACGACAGTCTCGGTTCGCCCGAGATGAATCTTGAGCTTGCCAGGGAGCATCTCGCAAAGTCGAACTACGATGGTCGCACACTCAAGCTGCTTGTTTACTCAACAAAAGAACAGATGGAAATTGCAGAGTATCTGAAGCTTCATCTGGGCAGAATCGGTATAAGAATCGATGTGGATGTACAGGGCCACGAAGCGGTAACCGCTCGCCTTCAGCGTGCTGATTTTGATATGGCGATCACACGCTATACGATAGGTGCCCATCCTTCGATGCTCTTCTATCATATGCACACCTCAAGAGGTGTAATAGAGGATGGGCGTGTCGTTGGTTACAACTACGGCGGAATAAGCATCGAGGAGATAGACAATGTCCTCAACAGGATATGGATGTCATTCACAGAAGAAGCTCTCAAAGCTGCCTTTGTCGAGTTGCAGGCAAAGATTGCCGAACTAGTCCCGGCTGTTCCTATCTGCACGCCTAATCGGGTACAGGCCTACTCTACAAAGAGTTTTGTGAACTGGCAGATCTCCGAGGCTGACGGTGTATTTACCTCGGAAACGCTCAAAGTCCTTCAACCCAAATAACCATAGAGAAGGCTATGATTCCTGAGCCATGACGTTGTCCTACCTGATCAGAAGGATCTTGACAATGGTACTGACCATCTTCCTTGCGTTGACACTGAGTTTCCTTCTGATTCGACTCCTTCCAGGAGACCCTGCTGAACGTTACTACGGGGATCCAAGGCTGCCTGAAGAGATCAAAATGGAGATAAAGGCGGCCTTTGGCCTTGACAAGCCAGTCTATGTGCAGTACCTGATCTTCTTGAAAAACGCAGCGGTAGGAGATCTCGGAATTTCGTACACCTACCGTCGCAGTGTGGTTGGGGTAGTCATGGAGAGGATGCCCTGGACACTTCTACTAACCACTGTTCCTACCATTCTGAGCATGGTTTTTGGCCTGAAGCTGGGTGTCTACATAGCATTTAACCGACAGAAGTTCCTTGACCGGTTCATGAGGAGTGTGGCATTTGCGATGAACTCCGTTCCAACTTTCTGGCTTGCCTTACTGCTTGTGATGGCCTTTGCATTCTACCTGTCTGTCTTTCCGCTGCAGGGAATGATGCACCCTCTTGCGGCGACCATGCCTGAGCGGCTGTTGAGTGTTCTCAGGCACGCTGCCCTTCCGTGGATAACTCTGTTCATTGTCTCGCTCCCCAGTTTTGCAGTGCATGTAAGAAACCTCACGATCAACATTCTGGGTGAGGACTTCATCATCACCGCGAGGGGAAAGGGGCTCAAGACTTCCCAGATAAGGAAGAGACATGTTTTGAGGAATGCCTTGGGACCACTCTTCTCAATTCTCACTCTGAGAATTGCGGGGCTCATTGGCGGCTCTGTCCTGATAGAAACGATCTTTTCCTGGAGGGGAATGGGTCTGCTCGTTCTGGAAGCGTCGCGGGGCTCTGATTATCCTCTTCTCCAGGCAACTGTGCTCATAACCATTGTCGTTGTGATTTTAGCGAACTTCACTGCTGATATTCTTCAAGCTGTCTTTGATCCGAGGGTGAGGTACTCGTGAGACTTCCGGGACCAATCAAAGAACTCTGGGCTTCCACAGAAGGCAGGTTTAGCCTGGTTGTCATATGCATTCTCGTGTTCACGGCCGTTTTTGCAGGATGGCTTGCTCCTTATGACCCCTACGACATCACCCAGCGCACCTTCCCGTTTCAACCTCCTTCTTTCAGACACCCTCTCGGCACCGATGGATTTGGTATCGATATACTCAGCCAGATCATCTATGGCGCAAGAGTGTCGCTGACAATCGGCGTTCTTGTCGGGGTAGGAGTTGCCGCTATAGGGGGGCTTGTTGGAGCATTCGCAGCCACTTATGGCGGATTTTCCGATACACTGTCTATGAGAACAGTTGATTTCATCATGGTGCTGCCCGGGTTGCCGATCATGATAATGATAATGACTACCCTTGGCAGCAGCTTCTGGGTAATGGTCATGATATTCATAATGTTTGGTTGGGCGGGCACCGCCAGGGTAACAAGGGCCATCGTTCTGGTGGAGAGAAGCAGGGGCTATGTCGACGCTGCAAGATGTGCCGGGGCGAAGAGGAGCCATATCCTAATAAAACATCTCCTGCCTGCCACATATTCAATACTGTTTGTTACCGCAGCTTTTGCTGCAGGCGGAGCGATTCTTGCAGAAGCGGGCCTCGCGTTCCTTGGATTTGGTGATCCAAAACTAATTTCCTGGGGAAAGATGCTGAATTTCGCAAGGACTTACAACGCGATGATTCTTGGCGCATGGTGGTGGATAATCTTCCCCGGAATCGCGGTCTTTCTGGCATCGTTTTCCATAATGATGATGGGAATTGCACTTGAGAAGACTTTCAACCCCAGACTGAGAGAGAGGGATAGATGATGGTTCTTGGTTACAACAGCGAATACGTTAGAGCGAAGATACACGACAAAGAATTTGACTACAAGAGAAATCCCTTACCGAAGGAGTTCGCTCAGTGGCAACTCAGCACGAGACTGAAAGGCTTGAAAATCTTTATCGGCCAGGAAAAAGGCGCACCAAACTTCTCGCCTCACTCTGTAGTGATGAGTACCTGGGCACCCGGAACAGACTTTCCTGCGAACTCCTGCATAAAAGGACTGGGAATGGTTCCAAGAGCAGACCTTCTTCCTGATCTGTATGCGAAGATAATGAAGCTCATTGGCCGATCATACGACGAAGGCCCCGAAAACACATTCAAAGAAAGAGTGGGGTTTCTGCTCGATCTTTACAGCGACCCTTCAAACTTCGACGAGATGATCCTTTCTTCGATCGAGATGTTCAAGAAACGCACATATGAGAATGTCCTGAAAGACTGCAGAAGCAATCTTCTGTTCTACGATTACACCACCGGTTACAGTATCATGTTCAATGTGGTATCTGAACTCGTTGAAAGGGACGATCACTTCTACAACTACGTAAGCGCAGTCCACGATCTCTTTCACCTTCCAAAGGACCGATCCATCAGGACAGACCGCTACGATTTTGCCTACAGGTTTCACCTGGTCGAAGGATTCGATAAGACTCCCGGTCCAAATGCAAGCAAACAGATTTTCTGAAGCGCCAGCGAACATTAAAGAAGAAAGGGGAATGCCTGGTCAGGTATTCCCCTTTCTTCATGTGGATCTTCCTGAAACATCAGAATTGATCTATCAACCTAAGGTAGCTTCTGAACCTTCTTTCATCAAGTTTACCGGAAGTGACTGCTGCTTTCACAGCACACTCGGGCTCGTTCTTGTGACTGCAGTCACGGAAGCGACACTTCTCCGCGATCTTCTCGATGTCCGGAAAAGCCTCCTGAGCTGCAGAACCATCCGCAAAAACGCCAAACTCTCTCATCCCAGGAATGTCAATTACTTTTCCACCAGCAGGCAGATCATAAACCTGCGAAAATGACGTAGTATGACGCCCCTTATGATGCCACGCGCTTACCTGACCCGTTTTTGCTACCGACTGCATGAACAAAGCGTTCACAAGTGAAGATTTGCCGACACCCGAACTACCTGCAAAGACACTGACTTTTTCGCGGAGGACCTCTCTCAGCTCCTCGATTCCGTCGCCCCTGACTGTGCTAGTAATGAGCGCCTTGTTTCCCGAGCCCCTGAAGAGCTCGACATCGTTCTCTATCACTTCAGAACCGATGAGATCGACCTTGTTGAGACAGATAACTGGTTCGATGTTTCCAGATTTTGCTGCAAATACGTAGCGCTCTATAAGGCTCGTCTTGTATGGTGGGTCTTTCACCGCAAACACTAGAACAGCAATATCGATATTGGCAGCAATGACCTGCTCAAGATGCCTTCCCTTCTTTCCTGCGCCTCTTCTTACGAGCCTGGTCCTGCGAGTCTTGATCGTGGTTATCACCCCGCGCCCCCCGACTACTGGCTCGAAATCCACCTGGTCGCCTACAACCACAAGGCTTTTTGCCGTCCTGATCTGGTTGAGAAGTTTTCCTCTAAGAGTACACCCAACTGCATCGCTGCTATCTAAGGGTTGAACTGTGTAAAACCCCTTCTGAACATTAATTACCATACCTTCCAATTGTCTACCTCCATAGAAAAAGCCACGGAACAACCGTGGCATAACAATTTTCTTCTCTCTGTCTGTCCACGGCTTCTGAAACACCGCGAACCAGTCAGTATTTGATCCTGGCTATAGACAACTTGCAGGTACTAAATCGGGCCAGGTCACGGTGTCTCTGAAGAACTGCACTTCATGCTCTTGTATTCTGCGATCATTCTCCATATGACCTCACCTCCCTGGCTCATAGCTTTGCTCGTCTGATTATACACCCAATCTAGCTTAAGCAGGCATTTGCTATAATATCACAAAGCCTGGAGGTGAGCTTCGACATGTCAGAAAGATCTTTACCCATTCTGGAACACGACTTTAGCCGACCTGCTGTGATCGAGCCAGGCAAGATTATCAAAGCTATTCCAGAGATGCCTGAGCGCGCTATTCTTGTTTTCTACCACCAGGTTATGAAAAGCTTCCTGGATAACGGGTTGCTGAAGGTAATACATGTATTCGAAGGCGAGACGGGTGACTTCCCGGTCTACGGCTTTGAACATGCCGGAAAACGATTCGCAGTCATCAACCCTGGACTTGGCGCGTCGTCTGCAGGTGGACTCCTGGAAGAAGTGATCGCTCTGGGAGCGAAGAAAGTGATTGCCTGTGGTTCTGCAGGTGTGCTGAAGAACGAGCTGCCAAGGGGAGAAGTAGTAGTTGTAGAATCTGCACTCAGAGACGAAGGCACGTCTTACCACTACCTTCCCCCCTCAGAGTATGTGGAAACTGACAGAACCGTCCTCAAAAAGATCACCGAAACACTCTCAGAGATGAATGTAAACTATACCGTTGCACGTACATGGACCACAGATGGGGTATTCCGTGAGACCCCGTCAATTGTCAAGAGACGACTCTCTCAGGGTTGCCTGGTTGTCGAGATGGAAGCTGCTGCGATGATTGCAGTGGCGAAATTCCGTGGCATAGAGTTCGGCCAGATACTTTCTTGTGGAGATGACGTCAGCGGTGTTGAATGGGATCGTCGGATCGATGGCAATGTGATGAATCACAAGGAGAAGCTTTTTCTTCTCGCTGCCAGTTGTTGTTCAGACTTCTGACAGCAATCTCGCCCGACTTGGTTGGCCTGTGTGCATGAATCTCTTGTTCAAATATTCAGGCGGTCAAAAGCACGCATTATCTTCATTTTCTTGACTGTCTCGACACCCTTCCATTCGAGCTTAGCTTTCTCCCATTCCTCTGGGAAACGCCCCCAGTGCCATGTGGGTTCCCAGGTTCCGTCGCTACGCATTGTCTCGATAATATAGTCCAGGTTCATCTCCGTAACGTCTGCCAGCGGAGGGTACAGGAAAAAATTCCTGTCCTTAACAAAGTTCACAGGCTGCGGAACATACGTATCCCACTTTGAGGGATCCTTGTTCACCAGATCAAGTGATTGGCGGACAAGAATTTCTCTCATCCTGTCCTGATAATATGAGGAAAGGAACTCGTACATTCTCAGGTAGCTGTAAAGCTCGTGTACTTCCATATGTCCCTTGAAGTTAAGAAGACGCTTGATCATCCTCTCTGTAGCTTCTTCAAGATCAAAAGTGTCTGGCTCAATCTTGAAATGCCACAGATAGCCAAGCAACTCCGCCCCGGGGTTACCTGGATAGGCAACGGTTGAGTCTTCGTTCACCCAGCCATCGTAGTTCCACCAGGCAGCTCTTGGATAAGCATCTACTTCTTTGGGCACTATATACCACGTGCCCTGTGAAGGATCGAAAGTATCCTCAAGATACCTGACAGCCTCTATGACAAGATCATGGCCCGAGTCCATACCCACTTCAACGAATATGTCAAGAGCGAAGCTCGTCGCAATAGCAGAAGAGCTCGGAAGACGAAAGTCAGGTTCCAATGCTTTGCCTAACCCGCCATCAGCATTCTGAAAACTCCTCAAATCGCTTATAACTGCCTCTTTGGAACCCCCAAGAAACAAAAAAGAGAGTCTCGCAGCTTCTAGTAGCCTACATTCCTTCTCGAGTGTGTTTTGAGCGTTCTTAATCTCCAGAATACCCAGCTTGCGCATGCTGATCACTCCCTCTTACTTCTTTAGCTTGCAGAATATCACAAAGAAAGAATATCACATGGGGTTTTCATTCTCGCTCTTCTACCAGACGAAGACAGGCAATTCCTGTAAAATAGTATAGAGGTGGTATTGCTGAGAGCAGGCATAGCAATGAGCGGCGGAGTCGACAGTGCAGTTGCCGCAGCACTGCTGTTAGAAAGAGGATTCCAGGTAACCGCTTATCATATGAAAAACCTTCCTGATAAGCTCTTTGAGCTTTATCCAGAGAAGAAGAAAACATGCTGTAGTCCGACTGACAGGCGCGATGCATCCTTGATTGCTGACAAACTCGGTATTGAACTCAAGATCGTCGCACTCGGCAACTTTTTCAGCAGTCACGTCATAGATTACTTTGTTAAGGAGTACACACTCGGGCGAACACCTAATCCCTGCGTCGTCTGCAACGATCAACTCAAGTTCGGTGAGCTTATGAAGAGAGCACTCGATGATGGCATGGAACTCTTTGCGAGCGGTCACTATGCAAGGATAATCGATCATCCTATCTATGACAAAGTTCTGGCTCGAGGTGTTCACGAATACAAAGACCAGTCATACGCACTGGCAAGGCTAGAAAGGACAAAGCTCGACAGGCTCGTCTTGCCAAATGGTGAGTTCACGAAAGACCAGATAAGAAAGCGGGCGACAGATCTGGGTCTGCCCGTGCATGGTAAGAAGGAAAGTCAGGAGCTGTGTTTTATTCCTGACAACGATTACCGGCGCTTCCTCTCCGAGGAGGGAGTGACTGCAAGACGTGGCAAGATCGTCGATCAGAACGGCACCGTTCTTGGCGAGCATGATGGGTTGCCCTTTTACACCGTAGGACAACGCCACGGCTTGGGCATAACCAGTTCTGAAAGACTCTACGTTCTCAGTATGGACTATAAGAACAACACCCTTGTAGTCGGCCATGTTTCAAGCACATACAGCTCAGAGTTCGTAGCTGAAAACCTTAACTGGATGATTAAGAAGCCAGAGGAGTATTTCAAGTGCATATGCATGATCCGAAGCACAATGAAGGGAATCCCTGCAATTGTGAGAGTCAAAGACGACGTGGCCGAAGTGGAGTTCGAAAAGCCAGCACAGTTTGTAACCCCTGGACAACTGGCGGTGTTTTTCGATCAGGATATCGTTATTGGAAGCGGATTCATCCGCTAAGAAGCCTCAGATAGTATTCTACTGAACAGGCACGGTCTTCTTTCTGGGCACATCTGGGTGCCTTATCAGGAGACTTATTACCACTCCCAGTGTACTGAGAATAGCAGAGATCAGATATGCAATACTGTAACCACCTGTTATGTCCCGTGCCAGTCCTCCAAAGAGTGGTCCGAGGATTCCACCAACACCCCATGCGGTGATCATCATTCCGTAGTTCATACCAAGGTTCTTCATGCCATAGTAATCAGCGGTGATCGCTGGAAAGATCGAAAGCATACCTCCGAAGGTGAAACCAACCAGGCTCTTGCCAATCAGCAGGCTCAAAGGACTCGTCAGCGCGCCAAACGAGAAGAAGACTGCCGCCTGTATAACAAACATGGAAAACAGAGTCGCAGTCCTGCCGATGTAGTCAGATATTGTACCCCAGACAATCCTTCCGATGAAATTAAAGATCGCATAGACAACTACCAGTAAGAAAGTATTGACTATACTCGCCTGTTCCAAACCGATTCTGGCCATCTGTCCGATTATCTGCAATCCAGCAAATGTTCCGAAAAAGAAGAGTATCCACAGAAGATAGAACTGCGGTGTTCTAAGCATCGCTTTAAAGTTCCGCTCTTCTTTGGCAATAGGATGAAATCGTTTCGCTTTCTTCTTCAGCTTGATCCGCTCAAAGCCTTCTGGTGGATTCTTAATGAAGAATGAAAGCGAAAAGACCGTAATGAAGAACACAATGCCGAGAATTACAAACGCAGACGATAACCCCACACTTTCAACAAGTGCGCTTGTAAGCGGTGCGATGTACACAGGAGCTAATCCGAATCCGCTCACCACAATCCCCGAAATGATTCCCCTGTGGTCAGGATGAAACCATTTGACCGCAGCTGGAGTCGGGGAAGCATATCCAAAACCCATCGAGAGCCCAAAAACCACTCCGAAGAAGATCGACAACCCGAGCACTGTCAGATTGAACCCAGAAAAGATGAACCCTGCTCCGGCCATGACAGAAGCTATCAACAGAACCAGTCTGGGACCCAACTTATCCTGAAGCCTTCCTGCAGGAACCATGGTGAAAGCGAATATTGCAGATGCAACCATGTAGGGGATCTGAGTCTGTGTCGCTGTCCAGTTGAGGTCGTCGATCAACGCTGCGGAAAACACGCCCCAGGAGTAAAGAACTCCCAGTGAAAGATTAACGCCAAGACCACTTAGTACGACAAGCCACGCTCTTCTTGAAATAGACACATTCTCACCATCTTCGGAAAGAGTGGGTTCAATCCACTATAACAAAAAAGGCTTACCGTTACAGTTACAGTTTACAAACCACTCCATAAATTAGAATTAGAAAAGCTTTTGAGCGTTTATGATAGATCAGACAGCAGAAAGTATCCCAAAACAACTATAGTATATAGTAATATATATTATCATTACTATTTGGTGGTGAAGCCCGTGAATGATCGACAGCTCTGCATGAGGTTCCCCAGAATGTGGCATCATGGTATGCTTCTCCTTCTGCTAACTGAGAAACCTTCACACGGATACGAGCTTTTTGAGCGACTCTCGGAGTTTGGCTGCAAGCCAAGTGACATTGGACAGAAGGGCAATCTCTACAAGTATCTTTCAGAACTCGAGGATCTTCAACTGATTAGCTCCAAATGGGAACAGCCAAAGAAAGGACCGGGGAAAAAGATCTACTCTGTAACGATTGAAGGAACGAACAGGATCAGAGAGCTCCAAAGACAGCTAAGAATGGTTCATTCCAGAATCGATCACCTTCTCCACAGGGTCAAAGATGTACTGGGATGAGACACCATCATGGAACAAGTTCGCCTCGAATAGCTAGATCAGATTGTATGGTTTTCTTCCAAACAACGCGTGATTGTCTCTTACGAACTGAGAGACTGACTCAGCCAGAACTCTTACACCCTGTGCTATCTGCTCTTCTTCTGCCAACACGAAACTGAGTCTCAGGTATCTCCTGCCCTGATCGCAGAAACAGCACGCGCTTCCCGGGGTCATGAGAACTCCCTTCTTCTCAGCATTATCGCATACACGATCTGTATCAAACCCCTCTGGGAACTCAAGCCAGAAGAAATGTCCTCCGTCCGTTACACTTTACTTAACAAAAGTCGGAAGGAACTCATTGAGGGACTGCTCCATCAGAGTACGTTTGCCCGCATATGTTCTGACCAGTCTGTCCTTGTGTTCATCGTATACCCCACTGGAAAGGAGCTTAGCTGCAATCAGCTGGTTCAGCTGCACATATTCTTGAGAATCTCGTTGTAACGATTGGTAGCCAGTTCCGAGGGATGTCCCTTTGCACACATCCGAAAGTTTGCCAGTTTTCGGTGTGGACGCTCAACGACAATCCTTCCATCTCCATCCAGTTTTGACGTCAAAGCATCCAATGCTTCCAGATAACGTCGGTCGTTTCTTGCCTTGTTGAAGAAAGACAGCACGTAGACATAGTAGAACAGGTTGTAGCGAAGAAACGGGTACTCCACCTGCATGAAGAGCGTACCCATTCCAAAGTGACAGGGCCCGATCGGCCGCCTGATAACCCAGTGGCTCAGAAGCGATTCCACCGCCTTATCCAGGTGCGGGTCCTTGTTGGCATATTCGGTGAATCTGAAAACGTCCAGCACAGACAACGTAACCCCAGGATTGGAGAACT
>PWXG01000049.1 GCA_003561215.1 Thermotogales bacterium | reverse complement strand
TCTGTAACGCCAACCCCCAGGAAGAGATTCAAGATCAACATCACCCTTCAGATCTCGCATGTGGAAGTTGGTCATTACAAGACTCTTCTCTTCGATTCCCACAAGCTCGTTGCCACGCTCCCCTATATCTATGATGTAAGCGTTTCCATGAAGGTCAGCAGTCAGAATATGCAGGTTGAATCCCGGAGGCGAAACGATTCTGTAGTCCTCGACAATCTCTGGAATTCTCTCGGTGTCGCCCCATCTTGAAACCATACTCAGAAGCAAGTCCATACCAAGTGTCGGACGGTCATGGTCGCCTTTGTAGACAACTGGTGGTACAGCCTGAAGCGCTGCAAACACTCCAGCAGTATTCATCACGAGAAAGTCATGATAGAAAAGACCAGAAGAAAACGCGACAGTCAACGTACGGATCTCTCCGATTCTCTGCAAGCTGAATCTTACGTCAGGGTTCATCGCATAATCGAAATTCATGCCCATCATGACAGTATCTGAATAAACCACGAAACTGCTGCAAGCAAAAATAAAGGCTGATAAGAGAATCAGGACCGTTAAGAACAAACACTTCTTGTGATTCACTCCTGAACCTCCTCGCGAAGCTACAGAAAACTGGCCAAGATATTCACGGAGAATCAGCACCGGCAATGGTCAGCCTCGTATCTTTTCTCGTGTCGGCGAGATCGAAGAGCAGTTCGGTGCTACCGTCCTTGAATGCGCTATCAAAGAAAGCCAGCAGCAAGTCTCTGGTGAATAGGTGCCCATTTCTTCTCATGAATCCACTGGTGAAATCAAGTACGGGAGCAAGGGGGGATATGAAATCAAGCATGGCAAAATCCCTGTGTTTAGCTCCGTCAATATCCAATATGAGAGGCTTTACAGATGAGTCTCGGATGACCGCATCATATCCACCGAAGTAGTCATGGGTCAGCCATTCTTCGGTCTGGATCAACAAAGCCGGAATGGCGAAACCATTCTCAAGATCTTCGGCGCTGAAAGCGAAAAGGGCAGCATCAAACGCAAATACCGCTCTTACCCTGGGTTCAACCGTAGCGTTGTGGACTACAACACCTGCCCCACCAGAATGACCGATAAGGCCAATTCTTGATAGATCAAGCATTCCCTGGAGTTCGGAGTCAATGGTTCCATTGTTCAGGTGTTCAAGAAAATCGATCGTGCGAGATATGTCATCAGACAGATAAAGCATCGCTGTTCTAACTCCTTCATCGAAGTCTTCGTCTTCTGAAAGAAGGAGCGCGAAATCTGGTTGATGGTATATAACTTCTCCATCAGGAAAGACAACAGCCACAGCAGCTACCGGGTGTTCCACGCCCACGACAACATAGCCTCTGCTTACCAGATACTCCGTGTATGCCAGATGCAGGGAAACGTGGGATGGGAATCCTGGAGAGATTAGAATTACTGGATACGGAGTATCTTCGATATGCGGAACCGCTCTTTCGTATGAGTTGGATTTCACTGATTTTGTATGCTCAAGCAGCGCCGTGTGAACATCATAGAAACTGGCCAGTGCTTCAAAGAGTATCTCGGCGTCTTTCAGCCAGGGTTGGCGAGATCTTCTTTCTACACTGGAAGCCGGATACCAGACATTCGCCATGAATCTGGTGGTGAACATCTCACTGTCTATTGCGTGATAGTCCTGCTGTATTCCAACAAGTTCGTAGTAACGCACTCCAACCTTGTACTGCCCACCCGGGTCAGGCAACGGACGAATCGGAAAGAGATACAGCATCACTCCGACAATAGCTATAGGCAGAAGAAGGGCAATAAAACCGATACTCGAAGATCCATTTGATCGAGATTTTCTCATAGGATGTCACACTCCAGAAGCTTATTCTCTCCATTTAGGAACACGGACAATCTTAGCTCGGTAAGCTCTACAATACCATTATATTGATTTCACTCGCAAATCGGAGCCCAACGAAAAAGTCTTATACAAAGAGCTATTTATGAGTTATCACGGAGAAATCAGAAAAGACAGCGCTGAATCCTTTTCCTTTTGGGCTACATGCATATATTCCTCCCATCAGCGGTAACTTGCCATCATCCTCGATCATATGCGCAAGTCGTATCTGGATCCAGTCATCCTGCTTGAAGAACACCCTGAGAACAGGTCCATTCCTTTCGACCTTGAGCGTGATCTGCCTGGTATTTGAGGGAACATCTTGCGTGGACCAGTCGGAGTAACCGGAATTAGTTACCACGGCCCCTAGCTTCGCTGGTTCCTCGCATTCGTATTCGACGGAGGTCTTAAGCCAGCAAGATGGTGAAACGCGCACCATAAGACCGGCCTGGTCGTACTGGTTAACAGGGACGAATCTAGCAGTTGCGGTCATAACGAAGTCTTTCTTAAGAAAGGTGTAGAGAAGATGACCGTTGTCTCTTCGAAACCCATAATGAGATCTCTGCCAGAAGTCAGTAGAAGCATCTGTAACCATAAAGACCTCTTTTCCGCGAATTTCCCATTCTGAAGGTTCGCAGAACCAATGGAACTCGAGTTCGGCATTATCGGCAATTCGCAATCTCTGCATGTTGTCTTCCCCGCAAACAATTAGACTTCAGACATTACGGTCATGGCCTCGTTGAAATAAGCATACCATGTCACAACGCCACATAACCTGTCAGATACTTCTGCTAGCAGCCTTCTATGACAAGAAAAGCTGGCTTCCTTGTCGGAAGCCAGAGGAGAAGGTATGAAGCGCCAGGCATTCTTCTCTTACGTGCTAGAGCTTAAAGTCCTTTCTGGGATAAGGTTATGCTTCACCAGGGCAGCAGCCTTACCATTTCCACGACGTATTCCCAGGAAATCGCTACTCTCTCTGCAGTTGTTCCCCAGTTGTCGTGAACGATTACCCATAGTCCATCCGGAAGCGGACCACGACCGTCTGGATCGCCTCTGAGGAATCCCACCCCTGTCACAGCGTGCCCGATCCCATGAAACTCATCCCAATACTCCTCCGGAATCTTGGGATCTTCCTTACGCAGGGCCGTAGTCGACGTGATCTGGTCTCCCCACAAATAAAAAGCGATCGTGGTGACATCGCCCGTAGAACTGGCAAGTCTGAGAGTGGTTGGCTTGATCGGATTCCAGAAGGCGAAACACAGGATCACCGGTATGCCCTCCTCGATGGACTCGCAGTAGGCTTCCCACACAGTTTCGATCCCCACGTTTTCCGCTCGGAGGACCTCTACCCGCCAAGAATAGCTCTCTTTGCGTATCTGCACCCGGCCTGGGGGCGGTTCTCCATTCCATCTCGCGAAGTCCATGATCCCGTATGGGATATCCCTGTTCAGTGTGCCCGGAAGGCGCCGATCTGAGTTCACGCGATTCGAACTGCCCTCCCCGTTCGTGGCCATGAAATACCCAAGGTAGGCGCTGAGATCGCCAGGCGCAAAGTGACCGCTCACTTCAGCAGCCCAGTCAGCCCCGGCGATTTGGTCCAGGAAAACAATAGTGTTAGCTACCGCGAGTGGTGCACACCAGTTGTCCACCGATTGGAGAGCGAGTGGATTTGGTGGGGGTTGGGATGCGTCGGGCACTTTGCTTATATAGAGCCCCTCAATACTATCCCCCCTAAGTCTCAGAACGTATTCTTCCGGCTGTGCCAGACCCAATGTTGTCAGGATTACGGTGAAAACAATCAACCCAACACGTAGTCTGAACATTTCCTCCTCCTCTTGTACCCAAGCTCTGGATTTTTCTCGAGCTAATATACGTGGAAGCGTCACCTCCATGCTTCGGTACTTCCATACGAGTTTTTGGAACAACTCCTGATTCTAACAGCTCGGACGTACGATTATATACCTGCGGGTGCTCAATACAATACGTTTTGTGGAGTGTGTTCCTCAGAAAGTTTTCATTAACAAGGGCTGACCAGACTCGTGCAAGCGCTGTTGATTCGGGAACCAGGATCGTATCATGGGTTTTGTGATCGAGAGGCAGTAGCATATACTAGTCATATCTGAAGCTCCACTCTCTCAAAGGCTTGCCCTTCTTATACGGGCAGGAACTACCAGCTGATAACGGATAGGAGACGGACGCTTCGATAGTTGACAAGAGAGGAGATGAAGAAGCAACATGGAGAGGCCGAGGCTTGCAATGGTTATAGCAGGTGCAATAGCGCTTGCCTGCGTCGCTTTTGTGGTTGTTCTGTTTCTTGTGAAAATCCTGTGGGCATGGACAATCCCAGATTTGTTTCCGGGAGCAGTGGAACAGGGGTTGGTGGCAGATTCCATCTCCTGGCTTACAGCAGTGAAGATTGCGATTTTTGCGGCCATCTTATCTGGATTCAGCAGGACTACGCACCGCGCGTAATCGTCAATCGGTGACAGTCTGAACCTAGCACCGGGAGGTAGAGGCATGGCGGAATGGTTCGAAGATGAGACGTTCTGGAGGGAACTGTATCAGTTTTTATTTCCGGAAGAGAGATTCAGGACAGCAGACGAACAGGTAGACAAAGTGCTCCAGTTGATCGACCGTGAGGTTCATGACGTTCTAGATCTAGCCTGCGGACCTGGAAGACACGCAATGTCACTTGCGAGAAAGGGCTACAACGTTACTGCCGTCGATCGTTCCGGCTACTTGCTCGAATTGGCACGAAAAAAAGCGGAAGAGTCAGGTATTGCTGCAGAATGGGTGTGCGAAGATATGCGCAATTTTGCAAGACCAGGTGCTTTTGATCTTGTCATAAACATGTTTACGTCGTTTGGATACTTCGATGACAAGGACGAGGATATGATCGTGCTTGATAACATCCTCAAGAGTCTCAAGCCTGATGGAGTTTGTGTTATGGAAATGGTCGGAAAAGAGTGGCTTGCGCGAAACTACCAGCAGACGCTTTCTCACGAAAACGCTGATGGAAGCCTGATGATCGAGCGTCACGAGATTTTCGATGACTGGACCAGGATCAGTAACGAGTGGATCGTTCTGAGAGCCAACAAAGCCAAGAGATTCAGATTCCACCATACGATCTACTCGGGACAGGAACTGAAAGACAGGTTGCTTCTGGCTGGGTTCTCAAGTGTGAAACTTTGCGGAGGCCTGGACGGAAGGCCTTACGATTTGAACGCAAACAGATTAGTAGCAGTTGCAGCGAAATAGTGTGCTTGAAGAAAGAGAAGCGCCGATTCTGGAGATAGTGAATGTCCTTACGTGAACTTGGATTAGCTCGTTGATCGACTAATCGAATAAAGTGTTCTGCTTGGGGAAGTGGTTTCATGGGATTCGAGGAAACTGGCGACAGGGTAATTGTAGTTACCGGTGGTGCCGGGGGAATCGGGGAGGCCATTGTTCAACGCTTTTTTCTCAACTCCAATGACAGGGTGATCATTTTTGATGTGCTGCCTATGCCCGAACTATTCAGCGGTGCAAAGAGGGTTAAGTACATCAGGTGTGACATATCTGATCCTTTACAAATTTCGCGATCAGGCAAGCAGGTGATCAGAGAATACGGTCGTGTCGATGTTCTTGTCAACAACGCGGCAACAGGTTTTCAGTTTGTGAATCTGCAGGAGATGAGTCTTGAGTACTGGGATAGAGTCCAGAATACCAACCTGCGGGGAGCAATGCTGCTTTCAAAGGCATTCCTGCCAACGATGCTCAGCAATAACGGCGGCGTGGTTGTCAATATCGCTTCCTGTTCTGCGTTTCAGCCTGAAGCAGGTCATGCTGCATATGGAGCTTCCAAGGCAGGGTTGATTGCATTCACCAGAAATCTTGCCCGCGAAGTCGGCAGAAAAGGAATCCGCGTTGTTTGTGTTGTCCCGGGTTGGATAGCGACTGAGGGGAACATACCCTCACAGGATGACAGGATATGGCTACAAGAGAATGTCTCGCTGAGACGTGCCGGGAGTCCCGAAGAAGTTGCTGAAGTTGTCTGGTTTCTATCAAGCAACGCAGCTTCTTATGTAACGGGGCAGGTGTTCATCGTTGATGGTGGCTGCATCTAGCATTGGGATATTTCCCAACTGTGGTCGAGGCACTTCTTTGTTTCAGTTAATCAGTGTTCAGGTAAGGGTGAAACCCGTCTTGTGTTTCTTTAGAGAGTCAGGCAGAGTCTCTACGAATGCTCGGATCTCGTCTCGCACGCGTCTGTAGTGCTGCATAGCTTCTTCTTCGCTCTTGGCAGTTTCTGCTAGCTTTGGCGGATCTTCAAAGCCAACGTGAACGATCTCTGCCCTTCCAGGAAAGTGGGGGCAATTCTCTTTTGCGTGACCGCAAACGGTTACAACATAATCGAAATCCATCGTTGGTAGATCTTCGATGTTCTTTGAAGTATGCTGACTAATATCTACCCCAACCTCTGCCATGGCCTTTACAGCGAGAGAATTGAGGCCGTGTTTCTCAATCCCTGCTGAATAGGGTTCTATCAGGTCACCTTTCAGAAAGCGCGTCCAACCTTCTGCCATCTGACTGCGGCAAGAATTTCCTGTACAGAGAAATAGCACCCTGATCTTTTCCATAATCATTATCACCTCATAATTACCGGTATCTGTTGGCTAAGTTCACTAATGAGCCAGTGGTTTTTTTCTCTCTCTTCCGAACCAGTGACGTGTTCTCAGACAGATCTTGACTAGCATTAGCATTACCGGCACTTCGATAAGCACACCCACTACAGTAGCCAATGCAGCACCTGACCTTACCCCAAATAGCATTACGGCAGTAGCTAAGGCCACTTCGAAGTGGTTGGACGCTCCTATCATGGATGCCGGAGCAGCATTCTCGTAATCCAGTTTGATCAATCTTGAAGCGCCATAACCCAACCAGAAAATAAGGTTAGTCTGGATGAACAAAGGAATCGCAATCCAAAGAATTGTAAGCGGATTTTCCAGTATTACATCTCCTTTGAAAGAGAAGATGAGTATCAGAGTAACCAGAAGAGCGACAATTGTGACCCTAGTCAGAAGACTAAGAAATCTCTCTTTGAACCACGCTTCCCCGAGCTTGCGAACAATAATGACTCTTGTGACAAACCCTGCGACAAGAGGTAATGCCACATATATGCCTATCGAAAGCAGTAATGCCTGCCACGGGACGGGCAACCTGCCCACTCCAAGAAGAAATCCACCCAGAATACCATAAAGAAGAAGCATTGTGAGCGAATTTATTGCGACCATAACAAGAGTAAGGCCATCGTTTCCTTTTGCGAGAAAGCTCCATACCAGAACCATGGCTGTGCACGGCGCGATTCCGAGCAAAATGGCTCCAGCCAGGTAACTACGCCACAAAGGAATCTCAAGCATCTTCACGCCGTTCTCAAGCACGACTGTTCCCGCGCCGTGAACCGCTCCGACAGGAAGATCCAAACCGAGAGGCATCCTGACCAGATCAACGCCGTCCGCGCCTATCAGTCCTCTAAAGATGAACCCGAGAAAGAGTATTGCTATGGCATACATTGTGAAGGGTTTGATAGCCCAGTTGAGTATCAGTGTCAGGCTAACTGGTTTGACGCTTTTTCCAGCTTTGAGGACCTCCGAAAAGTCGATCTTCACCATTATCGGGTACATCATAAAGAAGAGACATATCGCAATAGGTATTGAAACAACAGGAGCTTCTCCCACATATATTGCAAGTCCATCAAGATAATCTGCCACACCAGGAGCAATTCTACCGAGAACGATCCCTGCTACTATACACAGTCCCACCCAGACTGTAAGGTACCTCTCAAAAAAACCTAGACTCCTGGTTTCTCCTGGAACATCAGTCATCTGTCTTCACCTTCTTTTTGTCAGCTTTGACACTACTGGATCTTCTTGTATGTCCCGGTTCTATAGAACACGTTGCTGCAGAAAGCCTTTCTAGATCATTCTTGATTGTTTCATCCTTATTCATGTGATCTCGCATACATTGCTGCAAGCATGCTTCTACAGCAGAACGGGGCTCAGCAAGTCTGTAGTAAATCCATGTTCCTTCGCGTCGAGACTCGACCATGCCGACCGAGCGCATTATGCCCAGGTGTCTGGATATCTTGAAGTCAGGTTCTCCAAGGGCCTGAGCGAGCATACAAACACACTTTTCACCGCTGATCGATAGTAGCGAAGCCAACCTGAGACGAATCGGATCGGAGAGAGCTTTAAACAAGCTGGTTTCATGCACAATTACCACTTCCCCCTATATATGTGGTTATGCACAGATATGCATATATAAGATACTACATGCCTTGCTTCCTTGTCAAGTTGTCGCTCTGCACGCCTCAGTTACGTGGAAGTAAGAAGAAGCACTATTGTGCAT
>PWXG01000034.1 GCA_003561215.1 Thermotogales bacterium | reverse complement strand
GTGTACCTCGCCCGTTAGTCACCGATGAGATTGGCGGCGTCTGGTTCTTTGTCCAGACCCATTTGGAGGGTGTTCCCCTCTCGACCCTAATCAGCAACCGCAACCGTCCGGCGTACCTGCGTGAGGCGGACGACTTCCTCCGGGCATTGAATCCCCAGCTGCCGGGGAGTCCCGTTCGACCGATCCATGACACCCCGGGGCCCACAATGGCCGAGTCGATCCGGGAGTTCGTCTTGCGACAGATCCCCGATGTGGGGCTCCAGGCCGACTCCCGGGCTCTCATTGACGAGTCGCTACGAGGCGCCCAGAGCCGGCTTGGGGTGGTTCATGGCGATTTCGGGGCAGCAAACATCCTGGTCACAGGATCCCGAATCTCTGGCGTCATCGACTGGGAGGCGAGCCGGGAAGGTGCGCCCCCTGTTCTGGATGCGTTCAACTACCTCGACAGCACCCATCGAGCCTGCAGCTCTGGTCAGCCCAGCGTGGATGCAGTCCCACTTCTGGCCGAGGGCGACTGGCCCATTGCGGGCGAGATGGACTTCCTCAGAGATTTCTTTACATACTGCGGTGTCGACTTCCGATTCCGGAGGGGGTTTGCGCTCCTGTATCTCCTCTCCCACATTGGCCTTCAGTTGCGGTTCCCGAACAGGAGTGAGGGTCCGATCGTACGTCTTGAGAACGTGCTTCAACAGCTGCTGAGGTAGCGAAATACTTTGTTTTCATTATTGCGATGATGCACAAGTTCTAGCCCTGGTGTGATAAACTTGTGGCATCCAGTCCACTGGGAGAATCCGGCCCTGGCGTTCCAGCTGTTCTACCTGTTCAACCATCGCCGCAGGCACCTGGCCCGGCATTTCGATGGGTTGGACCGGCACCGGGTCGAGTTCGACCGGCCCTTCTACGACAGAGACTTCATGGCGGCGATCCTGTTAGTTAACCTGGACCTCCAGCAAAGGCCCCGCCAGGCCAACTGGGCGTGCCAGTTCCCTGTGCGGGACACAGGCTATCTCCTGGACACGGCCTGCCTCTACCACCGACTCTGGCGGAGAGCCAGCGGGCAGGCTGGTGTCGCTCCTCCAGCGGCATCCCGCCGTCCGGACACCGCGCAGGCAACGGTTTCTGCGATCAGGACTATCCGGCAGCTCTGATGGGCGAGCCGATACCGACGCTCATCATCGACCGGGGCGGCCGCCTGGACTTGGGGGCGGTGCGGAGGTTGGGTCGCCACCGCGTTCCCGTTCACCTCCTGCTGCCGCGGGGCCGGACCAACGCTTGCGCCTCCCGCTACTGTGCGGCTATCCACGCCCTCCCGCCGCCCCCGACGTCGGACCAGGAGGAGGAGGGGTTCGTCGCCGCCCTGGTGGATGTGGCAGCCCGTCTGGCGGACAGGCACGGGGAGCGGCCGGTCATGCTCTTTACCTGGGAGCGCTACATGCTCCTGGCGGCGCGGCACCGGGAAAGACTGGAGCCGGTGCTCCACTTGGACCTCGCCGCAAATGAGGCATTGGACCGGACCATCGACAAGCGGCGGTTCGCGACCCACGCAGAGGCCGCGGGGCTGCCGGTGCCGACATCCATGGTGGTCTCGTCGGCCCAGGACCTGGACCGTGTCCGGGCCATGGCGCTGCCGGTGTTCCTGAAGCCCCCCACGAACTTGAGCTGGGGACAGTTGCCTGCGAAGCTGGGGATCACCGACAAGGGTGCGCGAGTCCAAGAGCGATCCCGGCTCGAGGAGCTGCTCGGGGCTTTCCTGACCGACGGTCGAGCGGTCATCGTGCAGGAATATGTGGAGGGGCCGGACTACGACCACCCCTCCATCCACAGCTACAGGGACCCGGCCACCGGGCGCTTCCTCGCGGTCTGTACAGTCCGCCGGGTCCGGGTCTACCCCGCCGGCGCAGGGCTCGGCTGCTTCGTGGTGAGCGAGAACCTACCGGAGCTCGTGGGACCGTCCCAGGAGGCGGTGGAGGCTATGGGGATCACCGGGTCCTCGTCGGTCCAGTGGAAGCGAGACTGGAGGCACGGTTGGCGGATCCTGGAAATCGGTCCCCGCCTCTCCCTCTCCATGGGGATTGGGGACGCCGTGGGCGTGAACATCCCCCTCATCGCCTACCGCTCGCTGCTGGGCCAGGAGGTGGAGACACCGCGGCAACGCTACGGCCCCGCCTGGCTCGACCTGGGCCACGACTGGGTGTCCATGAGAGAGTACCGGCGAAACGGGGAGTGGAGCCTGGCCCGGTGGCTCTGGTCGCTGAGGAAGGTGCGGGCCTGCGCCTTCTTCGATCCTCGTGACCCCAAGCCCTGGTTCCACCAGCTCCGATACCACGCCGCCTACTGACGCCGGCCAACCAGCTTGACGCCGGTGTCAGTCCGTCCCGGTCGTGGCTGGGATCGCTCCGTTCCAGGGCCGGGAGGGCGCCAGGCACCGGAAGAGCTCGGTGAGCTCGCCGCGGATGCCGTATCCCAGGACTGCCTGGATTCCGTCGCTACCATACATCCAGTTGGCTTCCAGCATTACCGGGCCGTCGGGGGTCACGGCCACGTCCCAGCCCAGGGTGGGCAGCTCGGGGAAGCAGCGAGCTGCCCGCTCCACCGCTTCCTTGAGCTCTTCCCACCGGGGGATGACGCAGTCCCGGAAGATGATGCCGGTAGGTGGGTGATGGTCCAGCTGCTGGACGGGTGCGGCAGGGGCCGCCCGCACGACCCCGTGCTCGAGGACGCCGGAGCCGGGGTCGATGGGTGCGGCGGCGCTTCCACCGAACCCCCTGCGGAAGTTGTCTGAGACCGATCCCTCTCCCGGGATCTTCAGGCTGGGCCAGCGGAGGTGTACCTGGCCGGACTGGTCCAAGAAGGTGTGGATCCGGACCGTGCCCAGTCCGGGACCGGGCATGAGGGGCACCAAGTCGTGATGGGGCCGAAGCCGGGGCTGGAGCATCCAGACCCCTGAGCTGTAGGGGAGGGACCGGAGCCAATGGTAGAGCGAGTCCGCGTCAGTGTAGTCGGGACGGGGCACCGGGATACCGGCGTCGGTGTGCTCGTCCACACGGTCCTGCGGTGGATGGGGAACTCCATCGCTGAGGAGGACCCTGTAGATGCCGTACCCCTTGCCGCCCCGGCACCGCTTGAGGATGAACTCGCCGGAGCAAAGCTCCGCCAGCACGGACCGGAACTCCTGGCCGCTCCGCACCACCGGCGCCCCAGGTTCTCCGCCGGTAAAGCCCTCAGGGGCGATGACGGCCAGGACGGGGCAGGTCCGGACGCCCGCGGCGAGGCATCGAGCTCTAAACACCGTCTTGTCCTCCTCCAGGTGCCTGAACCGCTTGGGTGAGACGGAGGCCTGGAGCAGGCGTCGCTCGTTACCGTCGATGTACTCGGGCACCTGCCGGACTGGCTTGTCCAGAAAGCCGAATGAGGCCACGAACTCCGGACCCTTCCGATACCTCAGGCGGATGTATGCCACCCGGAGCGCCACCTGGACCGGCGACCGGACGCCATACCGAGCCATGGCACGGATGGCTTCAAGGTACCGGCGGACTGCGGACGGTATGGAACTCATGGATACCTGCCAGAATGCGTTGTCGGGCGTCCAGGATCAACGCTGCGTCATCTTCCGAGTAACGGGATCGGAGCCAGGCCAGGGAGCGATCGTAGGGAACATGGTCCCGAGGGCTGATGACCACGGGAACTTCTGAATGCACAGGTGGAGAGCGCAGGCCAAGCGGTGCCAGCCGTCGCCCAGCGTCCGGTTGTTGCAGACCTCCAGGGGGTCGGCGATTCCCCGCTGCTCCACGTCGCTAGCGAGCTGGCGGAACCGCTCCAGGCTCCGATTGTGCCGGTGGCCGGCCCAGATCCTCTCGTAGAAGCGGCCTCCATAGTCGTTGAACCCCGCGAACCCTGTCCAGTCGCTGCGGAGCCTGCGGCAGGGGGACAGCAGTCCTGTCCGATCCAGGAGCGTCTTGACGATCCTCCTCATAGTAGGGCTCGCTACTGCAACAAACGTTCCAACTACCCGCTGGGCGGCATCTGGCTGCCGGGCCGCCGCGGCGCCGGTCAGGTTTGACAAAGGAGCCGGGCCGCCGTCCTTTTAGCGCTGTGCCCAGCACCCTCCGGAAGGAGCCGCAGACCGCTGGAGTTTCTTCTCACTGTGCAGAGGGATCGTGAACCCGCCGAGGGGCCGGTGCGCCTGGATGTGGAGCCGGGGGACGGCGCCCCCGGGCTCTTCCGCTACGAGGCGTCTCCCCGGGGGTGGTGCGCCGTGGTGGGGTCACCCGTGTCCCGGGAGGGCCCGCCCGTGGCGAGCGTGGTGGCGCAGGCGGCCGTGTCGGCTGCGGCGGAGACGAAAAAGCTGCTGACCCAGCTGGATGGCAGTTTCGTCGCCCTCCATTTCGAGAGAGCGGCGGGCAGGGTGACGGTAGTCACCGACCCCCTGGGCCTCCAGCCGGCCTACCGGGCCGACGGTCCCCGGCGGGTGGTGGTGGCCTCCACGGCCGCGGGCGCGGCCCTCGCAGCCGGCCGGCGGTTCCGGGAGGACCCGGGAGCCACCGGCACCCTCCTGGTACTGGGGCACCTACTAGGCTCGCGAACCATCCACCGGGACGTCTCTCGAATCGCCCCGGCGTCCGTCCTCCAGGTGGAAGCGGGGTCAGCCCGCAGGGAGACGCTAACGTCCTACTGGCGGGTGCCCGTGGGGGAGCCGGACAATGCGCCCCTGGAGGTTCATCTGGACGGGGTGCTGGAGGAGCTGCGACGGTGGCTGGACGCCACTCTGGGGGAGCACGAGCCCGGCACCTTCCTCCTCAGCGGAGGCTTCGACTCGCGGCTCGCCCTGGGCTTGCTGCTGGAGCGGGGAATCCGGCCGCAGCTGCTTTCCATACGCCACCGGGACGAGAACGGGGACGCCGACTTCCGGATAGCCCGCAAGCTAGCGCGGCGCCTGGGGGCGGGCCTGGAGGCGGTGGATCCGCCGCCGGACTTCTTCGATAGCCCCGCTTACCAGGAGTATGTGCGCCGGACGGAGGGTGCTACCGCCTCCCTCTTCCTTTTCATTTCCACGCTGGTCCTGGCCCGGAAGACCGTGGGCGGGGCGGCCTGGGACGGTCTGCTGCCAGGATTCCTGAACGTGGCCCCCTACGAAATGGAGGGGTTCGACCCCTACCTGGCCAGGCTGGTGCGCCCCCGGCTGGACCGCTTGGAAGCCAGCGGCGTGTTCCACCCCGACTGGCTCGCCGCCACGCTGGAAGCGTTCCGTGACCTGGTCCAGGAGGAACGGGACGGGTGGCCGGACACGCCGGCGGGCGTGCTGGGGTTCGGTCTGCGCAACCGGGTCCGGCTTCGGTTCGGTCTCAACCCGGTTTGCGTGCTGGGGAGCCGGGCGCCGGTCCACCTCCCCGGGTCCACCCGCGCTTTCTGGGAGCGGGTGGCTCGGGTCCCCGTGGCGCAGAGAGCGGGCGGACGATTCCACTTGGAGCTGCTCCGGCGCCTGGTGCCGGACCTGCTCCGGGTGCCCTTCGCCTCCGGGACCCGGCTGGTGGCGGGAGCCGGCTCGGCGGCCCCGGAGCTTGCGGTACGGCGGGGCCTGGCGGCTTGCCATGGGGCCGTGGCCCGGCGGCCCAGGCTCCAGGCACTCTTGCGCCGCGCACGCCTGCCCGTCCCATTTCGGTGGCAGGGGTCGGCGTCGGCGCTAGGGTTGCTGGCCGCTGCCACTCGTTCTCCCCACGTCTACTCCCTTGAGGTGGTGGAGGCCCGGCTGAAGGAGGATTCGGCGCTGGACCCGTCGGAGGAGCGGTTCCTTCCTCTGGTGACACGGGAAGGAGCCATCGCCTGCGTAACGGGACGGGGCGCAGGGGGCACATGGGTGGAGGGGTCGTGAAGCAGCCGCGTGAGCCGGTATGCGATCGGCCTACGTTCATGTTAGACTGCGGGCCACGGACAGACCCGGGTAGGAGGGAGCCCGGTCTCCGTCCTAATCTGGGAGCGATTCATGCTTCTCGCTGCGCGCCCCCGGGAACTTATCAGGATCGGTCGACATCCCTGGCTTGGTGGGGATAGGCATGCAGCTTGCTGCTGACTTCGGGGGCAACGGAAGGGGCGATTGGGCTTAGGACCCGAGTAGAGCATGGTGCTTGACGAACAAAGCGTTGGGTTGGGACGATACTTCATCCGATCCTATCCTCGCCGAACTGCCCTCTTGGTGGTTCTGCTGATCCTGGCAGGCATGGCGGAAGGGGTGGGGCTGGTGACTCTCTTGCCCCTCGTGGAGATCGCTGTCGGCGATGGATCCACGGACTCCGGACTCGGCAGGGCCGTGGAAGAATTCCTCGGTATCTTCGGCCTCGATCCCACGTTGGGTGTCCTCCTAATGGTCATCGTCGCGGGCATGACGGTGAAGGCAGGCTTCTTGTGGTTGGCCGGTAATCAGGTCGGATTCACCGCGGCTCAAATCGCCACGGACCTTCGTCTCCTTCTCATCCGGGCACTGCTGCGGGCACGATGGAGCTATTTCTCGGGGCAACCGGTGGGGCATGTGGCCAATGCCATCGGCAACGAGGCCCACCGCGCCGCGGGAGCCTATAGGGAAGTGTGTACTCTCCTGGCGGGTATGATCCAGGCGCTGATCTACCTCACTGTGGCCGCTTTGGTCTCCTGGCAGGTGGCCCTGTTCGCTTTGTTGGGAGCTGGTGGGATCGCCTTTGTCCTCCGCCGTTTCGTAGGCATTGCCAGGCGCGCGGGAGCGGGACAGACGGTTATCTTCAAGTCCCTTACAGCTCGGCTCACAGATGTGCTTCAGGGCATCAAGCCCATCAAAGCTATGGGACGTGAGTTGAACATCCTTCCGCTGTTGGAGCGGGAAACCCTGGATCTGAACGAGGCGTTGCGGGCGTCCATTCGCGCATCCGAGACCCGTAAGGCGTTTCACGAGCCCTTACTGGTGTTGCTCATCGCAGTGGGAATCTATGTGGCGGTCTCGTGGGCCGGTCAGCCCTTCTCCGCACTGATGGTGATGACCTTCCTCTTCTATCGTCTAGCTGGCCAGATGAACCTTATCCAGGGTGCCTACCAGGCTTTGGCTGTGTGCGAAAGCGCCTTCTGGTCTCTCCTGGGGCAGGTGACTGCGGCCGAGGCCGAGGCCGAGCAGGGATCCGGCGAGAGGCGCGTCGCCCAAGTCTCCCGGGGGATCACGATGCGGGACGTCACCTTCTGCTACGGGGACCACAAAGTGCTGGACCATGTTTCCCTTTCAGTCCCTGCGGGTACCTTCGCCGCCATCGTGGGTCCATCAGGTGCGGGGAAGACAACCATCGTGGATCTGATCGTGGGCCTTCACCGCCCTCAGGGGGGTAGCGTCGTGGTCGATGACGTTCCCGTTGAGGAACTGAGGGTTGAGGCGTGGCGGCACATGATCGGGTACGTCCCACAGGAAATGCTCCTCTTCCACGACACAGTGATGAAGAACGTGACCTTGGGAGACGACGGGATCTCACGGGATGAAGTGTGGGAGGCTTTAAGAAAGGCTGGAGCCCGAGATTTCGTTCAGCAACTCTTGGATGGTCTGGACACGGTGATCGGGGAGCGAGGCATCAAGCTCTCGGGAGGGCAACGGCAGCGCATCGCCGTTGCCCGGGCGCTTGTGCGAAGACCCAGCGTACTCGTTCTTGATGAGGTCACAACTGCCCTGGACCCCAGAACTGAGGCTGAGCTCTGTTCGACGCTGAAGGCTCTCAAAGGTGAGGTGACGATCGTGGCGGTCTCGCACCAGCCTGCTCTCATGGCGGTGGCGGACGTGGTGTATCGGTTGGAGGATGGGTCGGTCACCCTGGAGAGAGCTGGTTCATCACAGGCCGTAGCGGGCTGAAGTTCCTTTGCCCTCAACTGAGGGCCACACCCTATCGGTCTGATCCGCAAAGCCTGGCGGGAAGACAGGCGCATCCGCCCTGGGACCATGGGCAGCAGCACCGGGTTTTCAGAGGGTTTCCGTTCGACAGCAACCATATACACGGACGGCGCAATGCGTTGCTGGGTAAGAGGATAGGAGATCTACCGGAAACGGCCGTACACGAGGGCCCGGTTCGGACTCAAATCGGCGAAAGTGTCTGTTACGTTGTGACTTGCGGGGTTTCGGGCGGTGGGTCAAGGCCGCAGGAATTCCAGATTTGTCTTTCAGAATCTTTGAGGCTCTTGACCCAGAATATGGCTGCGCAGGCTGTCTCGAGGCGGCCCACTGTGCCTTGCGGGAGCCTTTCCCTGCGGGAGCCTTTCCCGGATCAGGGGGGAAGTCAGGACGGAGGGC
>PWXG01000165.1 GCA_003561215.1 Thermotogales bacterium | reverse complement strand
TGATTGCGATAGGTATGGACAGAGCAATTGATGTTCCTGAGAGCATGATTCCGGAAGAAGAGGTCTACAAGCTTGGAATCGATCTTTATGTTGATGATCAGAGATTTGTTGAGGGTGAGACGATCACTACTGAGGAGTTCTACGAGATCATGAAGCCGTCAAGTAGTCTGAGAACATCTGTGCCTCCGATTGAGTACATTGTCAGCTTTTTCAAGAGAATACTTAATGACGGACACAAAGAAGTGATGATGTTTCATCTATCTAGCAAGCTTTCGGGGCTTGGAAATGCCATAAGGCTAGCTTCAGAGCAGGTAAACGGTTTGAAATGCCATATCTTTGATACGAAGCATGCGTCAGTAGGTGGGGGTTTCGCTGTTGTAAGGGCCCTCAAACTGCTTAAGGAAGGCTTGAACCCATCACAGATAATGAAAAAGCTTGCCGGGTTCAGCAAGGATTCGATGTTGAGGTTTTCGGTGATGGATCTTTCGTATCTCAAGAAGGGCGGAAGAGTCTCCCGGATCGAAGGCTTCCTGGGAACACTCCTAAAGATCAAACCTGTTCTTGGCAATACAGAGGATGGACAGCTTGTTCCCTTGTATAAGACAAGAAGCAAGATGCAGGTGATAAACAAAATGGTGGAGGATGTTCTAAAGCATCTGACGAACAGAACGCAGAACATCATTATCGGTGTTGGATGGGCTCATACGAGGATGAAAGAAAGTGCGCTGGAACTGGAGGGAAAGCTATTAGATGGTCTAAAGAAGACAAGTCTGGAACTCCCTGAGTTCTTCCATCTCGTGCTACCTCCAGCTCTCGTTTGTCACGGGGGGCCTGACCTTTTCGGATGTGCGGCCTATGGAGAGAAATAGAGAAAAGTCTATCTGAGCTTCTCAAGAGCTGGCAGAGCTTCAACCAGGGCAGAGAGCCGCTCCAGAGCTCCAGGTTCAAGGAAATCGGAGTCATCGGGCAGTTTTGCGAGGATATCGTCTTTCGATACAGAATCTCCTCTCAAAATAGCGGCGAAACCCTTCGACATGCCGCTCATTATCTGTTTGGAGAGGGCAGGAATAAGGTGGACGGTTGAACTCTCTCTTGTTAACAGCTCGGACCACAACTGTTCTGCCAGGAATGTCCTGTCTTCTACATTCTCGGCAGTGGCAGCCTGAAGCAATCTTGAAACTAGCTTTTCAAAAGAGAGTGTATCGGCACCACTTGTTTCTTCGGCGCTGCCTATCAGCTGATCTTCGAGTCCCTCGATAACTTTCCTGTAGAAGTGCTTGTGAAAACGACAGAACAACCTGTTACTCTCGAGACACTCTCGAGCCACGAGAAGACTAATCAGTGATCGTGCCAGACTTCCGGTGCTGTAATAGATGCGAGATGCTAAAAAAGCAGCTTCTCCAAATCTGAAAACAGAGAACTGCTTGTTCAGGATCCTTATGGTCTCTAGGAGCTCTTGCTGAGCAAGGGCAACATCGCCCGTTTCAAGATAGTAGTGACCAAGATAAGCATGTGTCTGGACAGAATTCTGTCTCACAGGATCTTTCTGATTGGTGGTTTTCATACGTTCTGCAACGGCTCGCTGCCTGCTGGCAGAAGATTTCTCCAGTAGACAAAGAAGCCGAAGGTCGTCTATTGCCTGTGTCACAAAGGCTGGATCGTAATCGCTAACAAAAAGGCTATCGTCGAGTTCGTTGCCAACAGCATAGATAAAGAAGAGAAGATTCCCCTTTACCATAGCTCTCGAATAAGTTTCTTTGGAGACTTCAAGTGCTTCCTGAAAGCAATTCAAAGCGAAATTGGGTTCGAAAAACCTGGCAGCAATACCGATGTTATTCAAGTAAAGGGGATAAGCCCTTTCCGACATCTTCACAGAGGATAGCCTAAGTGCTCTGAACAGTTCCTCTGCAGCAAGAAGATCGCCTGTCTCGATAAGAGAGTTCATTCGGATAGCTGCAGTCATAGCGTGCAGTGGGTTTGTCATACCGTTAGTACGTGAGTAGACTACTGAAGAAATCGCCACAGCACTCTCAAAATGTCCGGTGTTAGCAAGAAACGAGATTACGGAGTAGAGCACGGCCTTTGCCTCGTACTCTACACCCCCAGCGTAGCCGGGCTTAAGAACCTCGAGATTGTTTGCTATTTTCTTCTCCAGGCTTTCAGCAAAGACTCCATTCTCAAGACATGCTAGTGCCACGTCGTACGGAGACAGGCCAGGCATGAACTGTTCCAAACTTCTTTTCGTAGGATCACCCTTTCGAAACAACTCAATCATACACGTTGTATCGCTAACAGTTGATTAAGCCAGTTACGATTCGCATACTATGCTCGCAAACGTCTGCAACATATATGATCAGTCACATTCATACTTCAATCGAATGATGAAAGTTATCATCCGGATTCACATGAAAAAGTCAATCGAAACTAAAATATGCAATAATCATATGAATTCAGCGATTATCAACGATTATCGTATAAATCCTTAGCCATGCACCTGTTGTACTCACCTTACGGGCCTTTGGAGAATAGTGGGTTGTAGTGGTAGAATGTTTCTACCTGTCAGTCGTAAGGTTGAATGAAGTCTATTTGTAGACAATAGACAGTGATTTCATCAGTCGATCAGGAGGTGTGGCATATGTGGAAAGTGCCCGATGACGAAGAGGAATAGCGATCGATCTAGAAAAAGCAAGTGATCCTAGAAGGTAAGGTTCAGACTACTCGATTAGGGGGTAATTGATGTGAAGAAACTTATTGTATTGCTTATTATTGGTATATTTGCTGTTGGCGTTTTCGCTGGACCAGGAATGTGGAAAGTCCCTTCAGAGGGAGACTGCATAAACTCTGGACCAGGAATGTGGAAAGTCCCTTCAGAGGGAGAACTTGAGCCCTAGATCAACACATTTCACTGTTTGTTGTTGATACGTTTTCTTGATGGTGGTTTTTGCGATTTCTCGCTACCATGCGGCATAAGGCGCAGTCCAAAAAACAAAGAAGAGTGCAGGAATTGGTACGGAAACAGGTGGCTGCTTGGTAAGGGTAAGCAGAAATCACTTCGAAGGGGCTAAGGCCCCGTTTCTTTCTTGAAGAAACAACCCAAAGAGTATCTCGTACCACACGTTCTCAAACTCGTCAAGCGTTGTCTCATATTCGCTGTCGTGGAGGGCGTGTGCAAACGCATTGAATATTGCATGTTCCACTATGGTTTCCCCCCGCTCTTCTAGATATGCCATGGTGTCCTTTTTTGTTTGGGCTGATCTGTAGGGGCGATCTGTAGTAAGCGCATCGTAGACATCACATATTGCCACGATCTGCACAAGCAAGGAGATCTCGCCGTCTTTAAGCCCTTGAGGGTAACCGAGTCCGTCGTTTCTTTCATGGTGGTTCATAACTATGTTTCTAACCTCTTCGGGAAAGGCCAAATTCTCAAGGTAACGTGCTCCCATCATGGGGTGCCTTCTCACCACTTCAAACTCTCTTTCGGTCAGCTCAGCTGGTTTGTTCAATATGTCAGTCGGAATATCCACCTTGCCATAGTCATGAAGCATGGCTCCCAAAGCCAGATAGAAGAGGTCAACCTTAGAAAGCCCCAGTGTCTTTCCCACGGCATAGGAGATTTTCGAGACTCTTAATGTGTGCAGGGCCGTGTAGTTGTCCTTCTCTTCAAGGTCACGGATCAACTCCCTGAAGATACCTATTATGCTTTGAAGCAGGTTACTGACCAAGTCCCGAAGATGCGGCGAGACAACCTTATAGGCACCAAGGTATTCAAATGCTCTTATGAGTCTTTCAAGAGCCTGAAACTTGTTTCCGGTCTTATTGAGAATTGCCGCACTGAGCACGAGGCTTTCTCCTTCGATGTATTTCGTTTTGGTCACTGCAGAGGCATTTTCGAGGAGTTTCAGGTAGTTCTCAGCTCTTTTGTGGTCACCGATCTCGATATAATAATGCCCCAGGAATACATGCGCAAGTGGTTCATCAAGCCATTCGGGATACTCTAAGCTGAGATTCTCCAGTTCAGCAACTACAGCACCGGCTTCCTTCAAGTTACCGGTCTGAAGATGGATTTTTAGCTGACTAATGAGAGCGTTGCCTCTTATGTACGCCGGACTGAAGATGGTTGAAGACTGTGAGATCCTTTCAACTTCCTTTGCAATACTGAGCGCAGAAGAGAAGTCTCGCTTATCATAAAAGTGATTAGCGATATTCATGTGCACCATTGCTCTTTCTGTTTCATCATCAGTATTTTCAAGAGCTTTCCTGTAGAATATCATGGGATCCTCGCCGGTGAAAAGCTTTGAAACAAGTCCCAAATTATTGTTAAGCTGAAAGCGTGTCTTTCGATCCAGCCTGGATATCACTTCGTTGTTGAGCTTTCTGAGCAGTTTATACCATCTGAGGGTCTCAGCAGCATAACCCATTTCGAAGGAGGTCATCATGTGAAGCATCTTCATCCTAACGGCCACACAGGACCTTACTTCACTTCCGTTAATCAGGGAGATTCCGGCGCACGAAACCAGGTATGAAAGACGGTCTTTCGAGTGGAGAGCAAAGAAATACGAAAGCCGATATAGGCTTTCTACAAGCTCGTCAGAATGCTCTTCCAGTAGCAAACGAGGCTTCCTTGCCAGGAGAGAGTACATATAGTCTGCACCAAGCAGATAATATCGACTTCTCCGGTCGATAGGATTCTCCCCGACAAAGACCTCGAGATCTCTTCTAAACTTCTCACAAGGCTGGGAGCTGAAACCCATAAGAATGTTTCTTAAGAGTTCGTTCACCATTTTCACCCTCATCCGCACATATAATGCTATCACAAAGCAGGAGTTTCTGGAAAGTCTGCATCTGATGAGGTAGAAAGAACTATTATGAGAAAAAGCTGAAGACCGAGTAGGATTGTAGAATTATTGTCTGACAGCGTGTTGTACAATATGAATGGGGGTGATCACATAGAACCCAGAGATATTGTTCTTGAAGACTACGAAATCATCCAGAAGAAAGTCGACGAGTATCATATCGAAAACTCGAAGATGGCGTTTGCAAATCTTTATTCATACAAGTTTCTGCACTATCCCAGGATATGGTTTTCCAATGATAGTCTGATCGTCTTCTGTACTGCAGATGCAGCAAATCCTTGCATCTTTCCTCCCCTCTGCAGTGAAGATGAACTGATAAGTATGATCAACCTGGCAAGGGACTACTTCGAACGAACGTTCAACAGCCCCCTTAGAATAAGGGACTGTGACGAGACGTTTATCTGTAAAATGAAGAATGCCGGCTTCAGATTCAAGAGACATGAACGAAGAGATCAGTGGGAGTACATATATTCGTCTCAGAACCTCTCCGAGCTGAAGGGCAGGAGCCTTCACAAGCGAAGGAACAGGATTAACAAATTCCTATCGAGCTTTCCGAATTATCGATACGCAAGAATGAACGATTCACACAAGGAGCAAGTTCTGGAGTTCCATGACTATTGGTGCCGTCTCAGGGACTGTGAATCCGACGAGACACTGGAATATGAGAAAGATGCGATAATCACCCTGTTTGAGATTATGGAAGCAGTGCCCATCTATGGAGGACTAATACTAATTGACGGCGAAGTCAAGGGTTTTCAGATGGGAACCAGACTGAACAAGGATACCTATGTCACATTGGTTGAGAAAGCAGAGCTTGCTCCTGAGTACGACGGGATCTACGCGATGCTGAATCGCGATACGGCCTCAGATATTCGTGAACAATTCAGGTTTGTCAACAGGCAGCAGGACATGGGAGTGCCTGGTCTCCGCAAAGCGAAGCTTTCATGGAAACCCGAAAAACTGCTGGTGTGCGATATGCTTATGCTGGAGGAGTGAAGATGGTAAAAAGATTCGTTTCCGAACTTCTTGAAGAGAATACTTATGTGGTTGAGTTGGCGGGCAGAGTATTTGTAGTCGACCCTGGCGAGGGAGCGTCGAGTTTCGTCGAACAGATAGCTGGGAAGACCAGGGTGACGGTCCTTATAACACATGCGCACGCTGATCACTTCTGCTCACTGCAGAATCTGAACTACGACTGCCTCTTCCTTCATCGTCTTGAAAAGGTCAGTCTTATGAGCCCGGAGAAACACCTCGGCAATTATCTTGACATCAGCTCTCTTGATGTCAAATCTCATCAAATCTGCGAGCTTGATGATTTGCCCAGTCCCTGGTCCTACATCCATACGCCCGGGCATACACCCGGGTCAGTGTGTTTTGAGCTAAAAGGCGATATTCTTTTCACCGGCGATACGGTCTTCTCTGATGCTATTGGCAGAACCGATCTTCCTGGCGGCAGTGATGAGAAGATGCGAAGTACACTGACCGCCCTGAAAAAGCATTTTGCGGAAAATCCGCATCTGAATATTCTTCCGGGTCACGGCCCAGAGTCCACTGCCAGCAAGATCCTTGTTCGGAATCCATATTTCAGAGCTTTGTGAAAAGGCTCTTCTTCTTTCCGAATAACCTGTTGTTGAGCAGTCGCCAGTAGAAACTCATGATCGGTGATCTCAAATCCTTCTGTTGCTTGGCCAGTTCGAGCATGAGCCTGTCAGATACTTTCCAACTCTGATCGAACGCTCTGTGTGTAATCCTTTCAAGGATGGCAGGATCGGAGGATTTCGTGTCTGGGTGAAGTGTGGAGGTTTGCTGAAAAAGACTCTCCTGCAAAGGCCTGGCAAAACGGTCGAACAGCAATTCCGCATTCGTGAATTTGAAAACGGATGATCTGATGAATCTTTCCCAGTGTTTCCAATGGTTCTCAGCAACCGACTGATCCTTGTATGGAAGCGTACACCAGTTACCGTCAAACCAGACGGGCTTGAACAAGGAGATGCAGGGACAGCTGGTTCCGGTAACCCAGCTCAGAAGCTCTTCGTCGATCTCGCATATCATAGAGCAGGTAGTTTGAATCGGCACCGGGGGGTGGGCGTGCGCGCAGATCGATTTCATCGAACCTTTCTCTGGCCTGAGATTATATCCGTGGTCTCGGAGAATGCGAACAACTGAGGATAGTTCTTGCCTTGAGCCCCTTTCCAGGAGTTCGATTGAGCGCGCTATCCTTTGACGTCCACCAGATAAAGAGGTCAAAAGGTTATGGGAATATGCTCTGTCAAACTTAAAGTCGTCCTCACTGTTGCACCATTTCTTCTTCACGGCGTTCCTAACGACTTCAGGATGGCTAAGCGAGAAATCGTTACCAATCGTGAGGCAGCTAGATAGCGAGGCAAACGACGTCACTTCTTCTGCGACCCAGTAGATGTCAGCTGTTTCCAGGATCCAGGCCTTACTACGATCACAGATAATGAACGCACTGTGACACTTGGGAAGTCTCTTGTAGACATAGTTTCCACCCTGGCCATATTCGGATATTAGTGACACTATGATTTCAAGGGCCTGGTCAGCACTTGAAGAGCGTTCAAGGGCAAGCCTGAGAAGATCTGTTCCGAGCAGCCCGCCTGGCTGAACCTTTTCCCTGGTGAACACTGCCCCATTTCCGATAGCAACGCCGTGCTCATTAACTCCCATCTCTGCTCCCCAAATGCGCGACGGTTTTGACAGAAGCATAGCATTGGTGCGTTTTGCCTGCGGTATATGAAGATTTTCAGTTCTGACGAACTCGTAATCATGTTTTCTGGAAGGTATGTAGACAATAACCTGGGGTTCATTGGGGTTGCGGTTGCTGTTCTTCGCGAAAATCGTCTTGCCGTTGGCCGAGAAATCACCGAGAATAACAAGAGAATCACTCACGACAACCCCTCCATTCTGTTTCGTCTAGACTGTGAGAATCATCTGTCTCGGTATTTGCTTCAGATGACCAATTCCTTAAGAGTCAGCTCTTGGTCGATCCGCAAGGATGTCAGAGAATTCCTTTACGCGATCGGTAATCACTAGATCACACAGGTCACTAAATGGTCTGAAAAGCTCCAGATCGTTTAGACAGAGTATTACTGCGGTCTTCCTGCTCCTAATGTTACCGAGGAAATCCCTGCTTCCTTCCCGACCAAGAATTTTCAGATATGCGCCAGGCAGGTTGACAGAGTAAGGAGCGAAAATACGAATACCTGACATGACGATCTCTTCGAACTCAGAGGAACTATTCTCTTCAGGGAATAGAAGCCCGATTTTTGTCGAATCATCACTTCTCCTGATTATAGGAAGGCAGTCGTGTATGAAAGAGGAGAAGATCGTGCGATCAAGAGCACCGAGGTTGCTTACCAGAGGAACCACGAACTCCGCAACCTCCGGGTCTTTCAGTTCGACGTTGATTATTGCGTCTTCCGGCAACTCAAGGTAAACTTGCTCCAGTAAGGCAAGACGTTCCTCATGGATCAG
>PWXG01000199.1 GCA_003561215.1 Thermotogales bacterium | reverse complement strand
TTTGAGATAAACACTAGCGGCCAGTTCTGGTTTTCAATCCCAGAGCAGGCGAATCAAGCTTAGTAACAAGTGAACAATAAACAGTGACAAAGACCAGGAATGGGCGATGGTTCCATCACCTCGGGGCATAATACCATTATGCCCTTCTTTCAACAACGTCAAGAACAGCTCTTGGCTTATAGCATATGGCCTGTGGCAGAAACCGGAGAACCAAACACTCAAGGTCTGGCACACTACTAGAAGCAGCGTTTGATTCATTTAATTGGCCATATTGAAAGAAAAAAAGCACACTGTCCAGCACTTAAGCGGAACAAACAACGTTCTTTCCTTACACTCACTGCATTGGATAGCGGATGAACTGCTTGAGGAATTCTGTGAAGCTTAACATGACTGCTCAGATCTAGTGATGATGGGCATCTATCAGCTGCCGGTATCTGAAACAGCTTGTCAGGTGGTCGTTTACGACGCCCACTGCCTGAAGCAACGAGTAGATAATCGTCGAACCAACAAACGAGAAACCGCGCTTCTTGAGGTCTTTACTGATTTTGTCAGAAAGTTCCGTTCGTGCAGGAACCTGGCGTAGATCTGACCATTCATTGATAGTCGGTGTGTGATTTGTAAAACTCCACAGATAGTCGGAGAAACTACCGTGTTCCTTCTGTATATCCAAGTACCTTATTGCGTTATTGACTGAACTCCTTATCTTTAGTTTGTTTCTGACAATCCCCGGATTCTTCAGAAGTGAGTTAATCTTTGCTTCGTCAAATCCGGCAACTTTGCCAGGATCGAACCCTTCGTAAGCATTTCTATAGTTCTCTCGTTTCTTAAGGATAGTCAACCAGCTCAGGCCAGCCTGGGCACCCTCCAGGACCAGGAACTCAAAAAGCTTCACATCGTCATGGTTTGGAACGCCCCATTCGTTATCATGATATTCAGCGTAAATGGCCGGGGAATTAGCCCACGGACATCTTTGCTTTCCCGTTTTCATCAGCACCTACCTCACTCTCCAGAAGATTGGCTATTCAACCCTATTATGAATAGGGCAGAACATTACCATGTGTTCTGTCCAACACCACTCTGGAAGGTTTTCCGCACGACGAACAACGTACGACGCAAGACGTTTCCTGCTCTTGAGATCACTGTTCGCTTCGCTTACTCAACATCCGGCAGCGTGAACCTGCCATCAGTATTTGGCTTGAACTCGACTACCTTTTCCACTGCAGACAGATTCAGAGGTCCATAGATGTGCGGATAATACTTGCCGTTTCCTGGATCTTCATATCTTACGGGTGATCCTATAATGTCCTCATTAATCACCAGAAGAAGCAAGTCTTTCCTTCCATGAAATAGATGATTTGCCACTTCTATAACCTGTTCGCGTGTTGAACAGTGGATAAATCCTTCCTCATCCAGCGAGTTAGTAACATAGGAGCCTCTGGATTTCGCCTCTAGCCAAGCATCTTTTGAAGCAATGTGAAGAAGCTTTGCCATAACACTGCCTCCTCTGTACCTTTGATCTACACTATCATCAAAAGCATTCTGAGATAAATGACATGTCAGTCAATGTAACGCCAACAGTTCTAAGCTCTGTTTGAGAACGCTTCGTTTATCGCCATGCCTTACTATTCCACGATAATACAGAAGCCTCTTCCATTTCAATTGAACAGATGGAAGGGTGTATTATTAGGCTGTAGCTAAGCATTGCCTTTTGGCGGGGGAAGGGATGAGCATGAAAAGGGTAGTTCTTATTGCCGCGGTCATTGCGTTATGTGTCTGTTCTTATGCATTAGGCGATGATGAAAGAAATGGGCTTCTGGGGTTGAAAAGAACTCTTAGAAGAGCTTTGCTTTACCAGGACGCAGCAACGGCTTCTGCGCTTTGCGCAGAAGAAATAACCTACGTCAACCACCACGGCAGACTGACAATGACAAAGACAAGCTTTGAGATTATGCTCCAAGAGGACTTCGACAGCCTCATCATTGTACCGCTCAGTATTATGTGGAGCAAAGATGTATTCTCTGACGATACGACCGTGTTTATCTGGATAGAAAGAGTTCTCGTATACAAGGAAATCGCAGACTCCAGATTGCTCTACGGTTTGGTAACGGCAGTGTTCGAGAGATTTGATGAAACATGGCTTATGACTCATTTTCAGTATTCTCTTTCACATAAGCCAAAGAGCTTCTCTTACTAGTTACTCACCGCGATACCGAATCTAACAAGGACAGGTGTACTTCACGCGCATCTTAAACTCAAGTGCAGCCAGCATAGTCCCCTTCTGCTACAATGAGTATAATGCTCTTTCTCAAGGAAGCATCGTGGAATTGTACGGAATTACTTTGACATTTCCGGTGCTCTTTGAAGAACCGTTTCAGGTTGTTTTCCAAGACTGTTGTTGAAACTCAAGGTAGCTGTTCTGGACTTGTTGATATTGGAGATTCAGGAGGTCTTGATGTACTACTACCATTTCTCTGTCATTATCTCTGCATGGCTTGTCGGCCTTCTTCTATTCTGGAGAGTTCGAACACTCACACCAAATGAACAAACCGACGTGAAACTTCCGGCTGCATCGATCATCATCCCTGCAAGAAATGAAGAGAAGAACCTTGAGAAACTGCTAAAGACCTTGAAAGATCAGTGTGGAAACGATGACGAAGTCATAATCGTGGACGACGACTCATCAGATAGGACATCTCAAATCGCTTCAGACTTTGGTTATTCTGCTGTCAGGCTTATTGGGAGACCTCCAGAAGGATGGGTGGGAAAATCATGGGCCTGCTGGAACGGTTATCTGAAATCCAACAGAGACCTGCTAGTGTTTCTCGATGCCGATGTAGAACTGTCTCCCTCTGCAATAAGCGCGTTTAAGGAGAAATACCTGAAGTCAGGTGGACTCTTCTCTGTGCAGCCATATCACCGAATGGAAAGACCCTACGAAAAGCTCTCATTGTTCTTCAACCTGGTGGTTATTGCATCTATCGGCTCATTTTCGCTCTGGAAATCTCGTTCTATGGGGTCTTTTGGTCCGTGCCTCGTCTGCAGCAAAAAAGACTATGAAGAAGTCGGCGGGCACGGGATGATAAGAAATCATGTTCTCGACGACATTCATCTTGCAAGATTATTCATGAAAAACGGGCTCCCTGTCACCAACAACTTGGGGGGGTCACTGGTGAGATTCAGGATGTACCCAGACGGACTACGCAGTGTTCTGCTTGGTTGGGGGAAGAACATCGCTTCGGGAGCAGGCAAAACTAGTTTGTTTCTGTTGCTTCTAGCGGTACTGTGGATAGCAGGTGTCTTTTCAGCGTCGCTGTATCTCCCTTTTCTTAGAGAAACGGCTCTTATTATCGGATTCACTGCCTATTTTGCTTACGTGTTGCAGATATGGTCTGTTTCGAGAAAGCTCGGTAACTTCGGTTTTGTTGTTTCAGCGCTATATCCACTCTTCTTGTTGTTCTTTTTTGCAGTGTTTTTGTACTCCTCGATCAGAACTTTTTTATTCAGAAGCGTTATATGGAAAGGAAGAAAGATAAATGTTTTGCCCAGATAGCCCGGAGTTGTTTTTCCTACTGCTCGGTGTTGAGTTTCTTGCGGGATCTCTTATGTTCTCTTTCTGGATAGGTAAAGCTTCTCAGAAGGATATTCGCAGCACGCGAGACGGGAATCCTGGAGCAACTAACCTCTGGAGGGCTCTTGGGTGGAGGTATGGGCTCTGCGGTCTTGCGTTGGATTATGCAAAGGGGTTTGTACCACTGGTCTTTATCGTACACTTGGAACTACTTTCTGGTTGGCAGCTTGCAATAACCTCTGTGGCTCCTATTCTCGGGCACGCTTTCTCTCCTTTTCTCAAGTTTTCTGGTGGAAAAGCAGTTGCTGTGACCTTTGGAATATGGTCGGCACTAACCTTATGGGAAGCTCCTGTCTTGATGGGAACAGTGTTTACCTTATTCCATGTCTGGAAGACTGCCAGACGAATGCCTTCATCTTCTCCCGAAGAAGACGCCCTTAGAGTAATTGTCGGAGTCTCTATTCTGGGAGCATACTCTTTCCTAAGAGGTATTCCATCGCTCTGGGCGGTATGGTTGTTCAATCTTCTGATCATATTGTTCACCCACAGAATCGAGTTGAGAAAACTGATATCCTTTTCCAATACCTCAGAATAGCCTTCTCTTGCGCTCATAATCCTTTAAGATATACTTAAAGACGAGGTGGTTTACAGATGGCGAACAGACCTTCGAAGAAACCCGGAATGGGTGCCATAATCTACTCATCAGGCACGGCCTTCAGGGTGTGGGCCCCGCATGCAGACGCAGTTTTTGTCACAGGCGAGTTCAACAAATGGTCAGAGACTCCTCTTTCGAGTGAAGCCAACGGATTCTGGTCAGGAGATGTAGAGGGTGCTTTTTCAGGCCACGAATACAAGTTCATCATACACAACGGAGACAAGGTTCTCATCAAGAATGATCCGTGCGCAAGGCTTCTTACCCACTCAGGTGGTAATTCAGTGATCTATGACAACACATATGACTGGGAGTATGACGTTTTCCATGCTCCATCCTGGAATGAGATGATCATATACGAAATGCATACAGGCAGTTTCACACGCGGCAAGGACGACTCGCCGGGAAGCTTCAGAACTGCCATAGAGAAGATCCCGCATTTGAAAAAACTCGGTGTGAACACGATAAAGGTGATGCCTCCAACTGAATTCGCCGGTCCTTTCTCAATGGGATATAATCCTTCTTTCATATACTCGGTGGAAATAGACTATGGAGGTGCAGATGCTTTTAAGGATTTCATAAAGGCTGCCCATAAGTCCGGAATCGCCGTGATTATTGATGTGGTCTACAACCACTTCGGACCAGACGATCTTGATTTATGGCAGTTTGACGGCTGGCATGAAAACAACATGGGCGGCATATATTTCTACAACGACTGGCGAGCAGGAACGCCGTGGGGAAATACGCGCCCTGACTACGGCCGTCAGGAGGTCCGTAGCTATATCAGGAACAATGTGATGATGTGGCTGGAGGAATTCCATCTCGACGGGATCAGATGGGATGCCACGGCCTACATAAGAAACGCAAAGGGAAACGACCATGATGAGAACGATCTTCCCGATGGATGGAGCCTTCTTCAATGGATAAATGATGAAATCTTTGACAAACAGCCCTGGGCGATAAGCATAGCTGAGGATCTCAAGGACTCTGAAGCAATTCTTAAGAGTACATCTGAAGGGGGGGCGGGATTCAACGCCCAATGGGATGGAGCGTCAGTTCACAGAATTCGGGAGACTCTCCTCGCTCCTGATGACTCTTCAAGGAGTATGAAGACAGTCACGCAGCTCCTCGAAAAGCGATACAACTCTGATGCTTTCAGCAGGGTGATTTACTACCAATCGCATGATGAAGTCAACCAGCATGGAAGACTCATAACAAGCATAGACAGCGAAAATCCCGAGAGTTTCTTTGCACTCAAGAGAGCCTCACTTGCTTCAGTGCTTCTTCTTACGGCTCCGGGTGTTCCCATGTTCTATCAGGGAGACGAGTTTCTCGACATAGGTGCGCTCATGGAAGGAGTCTTCCTTGACTGGTCCCTTGCAGAAAGGCACGCTGGATTTGTCCGCTTGTTTTCAGATCTGACAGGTCTTCGCAAGAATTCTGACGGCATTACCGCAGGTTTAGCTGGGCAGGGACTTAGTGTCTACCACGTCCAAAATGAAAAGAAGGTCATCATCTTTCATCGCTGGAAAGAAGGCGGTCCTAAAGACGACGCTGTCATTGCCATGAATTTTAGTGTGGATAGTGTCATTGACTATCCCATCGGCTTTCCAAAAGGCGGCCTCTGGAAAGTCAGGTTCAACAGCGATTCGAAGAAATACTGTGAGACATTTCACGATACCTCTTGCTTCGATATCGAGGTTCAAGAAAAAGAAGCAGACGGCCTTCCTTTCAGCGGCAGTGTATCACTAGGACCATATTCAGCTGTGATACTTTCGCAAGAATGAAGAGCTTTGAAGCCTTGCCACTAAAACCTTACGACGCTTATGGTCCGGCCAGTTCCAGCTGCGATGGGCGAGTTCTACCAAGATCGGGTTGGCCAGTGCTGATTCGCAAGAAATACTTGCGCGAATCAGACTAAAACAACTGGAAGCGAGAAACACATGTATCACTGTCACACAAATTACACGCGTCGCGCAGTAAGACCTTCTTGTAGTTCCCAGCAGAAGACACATCCAGTTCTGTCAAAACCCGCGCGGACCAGTATTGACCGAAAAGAGTGCGAGCCGCTCTTGAGAATCGCTGCAACTCCTTCAGACTCTCTCGGATATCAGGATTCCACTCACGAGTCTGGTATAATTGAGTAGAACCTGATACTTCGTCCGCTTAATGATGTTTGCTGTCACTTTCCTAGAAAAGGCATCTTCCACAAGTACATGGTGCGCCTTGCTCGTGAACCAATCCAGTTCAAACTTCTAATAAATCGCGGACGAGAGAAGAGCTATAAGGATGTGAGGAAGATATAATGAACATATTGCTCGTGTACCCCAAATATCCTGATACCTTCTGGAGTTTCAAACATGCACTGAAGTTCATATCGAAGAAAGCTGCCCATCCCCCGCTGGGGTTGCTGACCGTTGCTGCATTGCTTCCAGAGGAATGGAATCTGAGACTGGTCGATATGAATGTCAAAAATCTCACAGCAAAAGACATCCATTGGGCTGATTACGTCTTTGTAAGCGCGATGGATGTACAACGTGATTCCGTAAGCGAAGTAATAGAAAGGTGCAGACAACATGATACCAAAGTCGTTGCTGGTGGCCCCCTCTTCACAACAGCACATGAAGAGTTTGAAGGTGTGGACCATTTTGTGCTCAACGAAGCTGAAGCAACGCTGCAGCCGTTTTTAGACGATCTCAAGAGTGGCAATCCCAAACATGTCTACACTTCTCGCGATTACCCCGATATCACAAGAACACCTGTGCCGGCATGGGACCTCATAAACATGAAAGATTATTCAACAATGAGTGTTCAGTATTCCCGTGGTTGTCCTTTTGACTGTGAATTCTGTGATATCGTCCTCTTGAATGGCAGGATTCCACGAACAAAGACTTCAGATCAAGTCCTTACGGAGCTTGATGCTATATACGAGCGTGGCTGGCATGGCTCTGTCTTTGTGGTTGATGACAACTTCATAGGTAATAAACACAGATTGAAGACTCACTTATTACCCAACATGATCAACTGGATGAAAGACAAGAAGCACCCTTTCACGTTCGTAACCGAGGTTTCTATAGACGTAGCTGATGATGAGCATTTAATGCATCAAATGGCTGAGGCCGGATTCACTTCCCTGTTCGTGGGGATTGAGACCACAAATGAAGAAAGTTTGACGGAATGCGGTAAGTTTCAGAACAAGGATCGTGACATTCTAGCTTCGGTGAAGAAGCTGCAGGACCGTGGATTCCAGGTATATGGAGGTTTTATCGTGGGTTTCGACAGCGATACTCCTTCCATTTTCGAGAACCTAATCACCTTCATTCAGACCAGCGGCATAGTAACAGCAATGGTAGGATTGCTCTCAGCGCCTCCGGGCACGAAGCTTTACAACCGTCTCAAAAAGGAAAACCGTCTGCTATCAAAGTTTTCGGGCAATAACACCAGCGTCTCCATGAACTTCGTGCCGAAAATGAACTACGACACTCTGATAGATGGCTACACCAAAATCGTCAAGAGCATTTACTCGCCGGGCCACTTCTATGAACGAACCAAGACATTCTTGAAAAACTACAAACCAAAGCTTCCAAAAGGTCTTCGGCTGAAGTCTGGTTACCTAAAGGCGTTTTTCAGATCTATTTGGATCCTCGGTGTAAAAGAAAAAGGAAGAAGTTACTACTGGCGGCTGGTTGCGTGGACACTTCTGAGACGCCCTCGGCTCATTACTCTGTCAATAGAGCTTTTGATATATGGATTCCACTTCAGAAAGTCTTTTGAATTCACCGAACTCCGTACCAACTCGTCCTAAACCTCTTACAAGAACCTGTATTCTTTACGGCCCTTCCTCGCCTATCTCACAACCTCTTGATCGCCTTTAGACCGAAGAGAAAATCGACCAGCAGGTTTTCTGTGGTCGGGTCAACGTATAATGCCAGCATTATCGCCGACGCTTCAGATAAAGCGGTTCTATTCAGCACATTCTGCAACGAGTCACCATCTGAGTAGAAATCAGTCATTGCACTGTCGCCCTCGAAAATCTCGACCCGAAAACGCCTCCTAAGCGATTTAAGATCAATTCGGGTAAGCTGTTCGCGCGACAAGGAGAACTCAAAAAAAGGGCCATCCAGGTTGA
>PWXG01000024.1 GCA_003561215.1 Thermotogales bacterium | reverse complement strand
GTTGGGTCTCCAAACAGTTGACCTTACCTGCAGCGAGAAGAACGATTTCGTAGCGAACACCGTCAACCGATTACCCCAGCAGTTCTTCTCCGCAGGGTCAGAAGGAAGATTGCAAGCCCTATGAAGATCAGGAGATGGTACGTCACGAATCTCCATATAGTCACAAGCAGAGGCAACGATTCGGTCCTTACAATGTCCTTGAGGAGAATGAACATTCCTCCTTCAAAGCCTCCGCTGGAACCTGGTGTCGGGAAGTAGTACACAACGAAACTTAACAGCGACTGAATCGCTACACTGTCAAGAAAACTCAGTTGGGCTGATCCGCCATTGTTTTTGAGTAGAATGGCTGCAATCATATGAAAGACACCGTAGAGACAGAGAAAATGCGCTATCGCAAGAAAATAATCAAGAAACAACAGCCGAGGTGCCTTTCGCCAGATCAGTTTCATAGACTCGTTGTATTCCCTGAACTTGTTGAGCGTAGTCTCAGAAAGACTCTCACAGTCTCTCTTAAGCAGTCTCGCAAGGATCCCCAGAAGGAAACGCCTTCTAGCAAGAAATCTCGAGAAGGTTGTTATCAGTCTTTCCGAAAGCGCAATGACCATTAGCAAACCGCCAACAATAACCGTGATGAGCGCTCCCACAACAATAACAGCTGCAGTCGATCCTGCGTGCCGGAAATACCAGATGAACTGGGGAAAGACAAACAACGTAAGGGACACAGAAGCAAGGTTGGAAACAAGGAACATGGTGATCACCATCGCAGAAGCCGTGGAGACATTCAATCCTAGTCTAGTGAGATCGTATATCTGAAAAGGCTGACCGCCAACGGCGAAAGGAGTTATCGCGCTGAAGAACTGGTTGAGAAAGGAGTTACTGTAGCAGTCGATTAGTCTTATTCTGAACCCTATATGCCTCGAAAGAATCCAGACCCTCACCGCGATCATGAATACCGCTGCAAACAGAAGGAGCAATCCAAGCATAATCACATCCCATGCTTGCAATACTGATGATATGGTGACACCATATCCGAAGGAATGCTGCAATAAGATGAGTATCAGCATGCTCATAGAGATACCAAGGATCATTCCCGCAAATGGAAAGGAGCGCTTCTTGCTCCTCACTGGCCTTTCTCCCTGTCTCTGTAGTATTTCTCGTCATAGTAGGTGTCATAGGTCATCTTGTTTCTTCTCAGAGCAACGTCGAGCCAGAAGCGGAAGGCATCTAGTGCTCCCCTGCAGGAACCCGCTCTTGCATAGCGTCTCTTTGAAGTATATACGACCATTCTGGGATCGAAGACAACTCTCCCGTATCTTCTGACGCCCTTTACCAACAAGAAATCCTGCGATGCGACTTTGCTGTTGATCATGTATCCCCCGGCCTTGAAGTACGCATCCCTCTGTAAGCCAAGATTCGCGCCGCTGGAAAGCCTGACTCCCGAAACCAGGGAAAACCTGTCTCCCAGAATGTAGAGCGAGCTTACGATTCTTCTTCTGGTATCGCCATCTTCTCGAAATGCAATTGGGCCATATGCGGCAACCACGTTTCTTCTTGTGAGATTGCCGATCATTCTTTCCAACCAATTAGAAGGATACACTGTGTCTGCATCGCACGAAACATAGAATTCCGCAGATGCTTCAGTGATACCTTTGTGCACTGTGGAAACGTAGCCTCGGTTGCTCTCAAAAACGACTCGATCAGCGTATTCTCGGGCAATCTGGGGACTGCTGTCCGTACTCCCATTATCGACAACAATCAATTCGTAATCTCTAAACGACTGTGACTTGATGGACACGAGTGTATCCAGCAGAAGTTTTTCTTCATTCAGAACAGGGACAATTACCGTGATAAGCGGCATGCGCATCACCCTACTCGTTCACGAGTCTTTCCGTTCATTAGACTGCCTGATCTGTTATCCTGATTCATTCTTATCTCTTCGACAAAATGCGCTGCTACCATCGTCCCTTACTGAGCAAGAGTTCTCAGGAATGTGCAAGTTTTATGGAGCGTCCCAGTCATCCATGTGACAGCTTGAATCAAGCCAGAGAACAGCAGAGTCGTGAGTTACTGATCAACAAGAGATTATCACTCCGCGCAGAGATTCATGCATTATTGCAAGACAGTATCCTTATTCTGTCCGAAGAGTCAGCATAAGTATAGCTATAGCTTTTCTGAAGGATCATCGAGGCCGAACGAAGAAATAGTATCATTCATCATCTGTCTCAATTCCTCATCAGAAGATCTGGGAGATGAGAAGCCATATTCGATGCTAACGAATTCTTCAGTTAGCCTTCTGAAGGCAGCACTACTTCTGGCTGAAACCAGTTCCAGCGGAGTCAAATGGTCCTGACCAGGAAACAGTTTCTTCCTGATAGTCACATATATCCTCTTTACTAGAGCAGCTCCTCTTTCTGACAGCAGCTGGTCCTCTTCCTGATGAAGAACTTCCTCCGGACTCTTCGAAAGCTTCCCTGTACCCTGTTTCCTGCGAGAATAACTGAGCAACCAGCGCAAAGCCAATACAGCAAAGACAATCGATGCGACGAACAAGACAAGTGCACCCACTAATCCGATCGGCAGAGAATAGCCCCTTTCAGAATCTACAACAGTTTCTTGGGGTGCAGGAGATCCCGGATCCTGAGGAGCTTGAGGTGTCCCTACAATCGGTATACCTCCTCCTGGACTGGAAATGTGCATTTCGGAAAAGTCCGGTGAGGGTGGTATCTGCAAAAACAGGTAGACTGCTGCGAGGAATCCCCCAAGGATCATGAGGCTTTTGATCATCGCTATAAGAGTCCTCTTGTTCATCCTTCGGAGACCGAGGAGCAGTCGTATGCCAATAAACACAAACATGATCCCGATTATGACAAAACTGAGATCAAGCAGAATTCTCAGCATCTGCTGCCCGTGTTCGTCTTGCTCCAGGGAGCCCTGGTTTGCTGTTCCCGCTCCTGCTCCTCGCTGATGAGCTGGTGCATCTTCCTGTTCAGCAGGCTCCCGGTATTCCTCTGATACATCTGTCTGTCCAGAATAACCCACAAAATCAAACCCGGAGAAGAAATCCGGTGCATAGAGAGGCAGGACCAGTAACAAGATGACGGGCAGGAAGGCAACCCACCGCTTGGCGAAGAGAAAACAAACTGAAAGAAAGACCAGAACGAGGGGTACCGCGAGGAATCCCCCAAAGAATCCAAGCAGTATCATCCAGCTCAGTGACGCGTAGAAGAGCAGGTGCTTTGGTTCCGCATATGTCTCATTCCAGAACAACAGGATCAGAAAACTGAAAAGTGTTCCGATACTCCAGGACCAACTCAAATCAGAGAATACAGCAGTGGCAATCAGCAATCCTATCGCTGTCGGCAACGCGATTACCCTGAGTTTTCTGCTGAAGACCAGAATGGCGAGAAAAACACCAAGCGCCAATAACCTGGTCCAGTCAAGCACATCGACAAAAGCAATATAGAATAGCAACGGGGTAGCCAAAAACAGTTTACGGAACAAGTTCAAGAGCCTCCTGCAAAGCATCGTTCTCGAGCATGAATCGGACTATGACCTTGTTCTCGATCAGTATTTCAGATTTCTCGAGCAGCTTGACCGCTTCGGGATGTGGCATCGAATAGCTTCTTGAAGGTCTGTATCTGGAAGGACGAAATCCATATGGCATAAGCAATATGATGACTTTTGAGCATTTCGCCCGCAATCTGAGAATAAGGGGGAGTTCGTTGTCTGTCAAATGCATGCTCACAAGAACGACTGTATCGTTCTGGTTAATCCTTGCCAGGGATTCCCCCAGAACGTCGATAATGCTCTGGTCAGATTCTTCTTTCCCGGTGGCTCGCGTGAGAGTCTCAAGATAGCTTACAAACTCCTTCCTGGGATGTGATTCGCTCCAGATATCCTTCCCAACCACCGTCAGGTGAACTGGGGTCGAGCGTCCCTTCAGATCACGGAGTATGCTTCCGGCAGCATCAACTGCCTGGTCTTCGTAATACGCCCTCATCTGCCTCCACGTTTCATTGACGAGAATCCCTTGAGGCATGTTCAGATCAACGAAAAGCTTCACCGAACCTTGCGCGGTTCTATCGAACTCCTTACACATTAGCCTGTCATATCGCGCCGAGAGCTTCCAGTGCACCCTGTTCAGCGGTTCGGAAGAATACTCTCTGACGTTTCGCAAGCTTGCAGTATCTTCGAGCATTTTGTACTGCGTCTTGTTTCCTGGAAGAATGTCTCTCAAGACTTCTTTGCTAAAACGAGATTCCTCAAAAAAGGGGAAAACAACGAGCTCATCTTGAAATCGGAATGACCGATTTATCCTGTATATGGAAAGAGGCCCAAAAATGCTCATGTAGGAATCGCCTATCTTCTTCACTCCCCTGGTATAGAAGAAGCCCTTGAGGTTCAACTCCTTTCTTTCGTCGGGTGACATGTTCAGTACTGTTGCCTTCCGTGAAATGCCGGGGACGTCCAGAGCAGAGATGAACTCGAGCTCGACCTTGCTGTTTGACTTGTTCACGACCTGGCACTGAAGCAGGAAACCTTCGTTGATAAATACCCGGCTCGGAAAGATCTTTCTGATGACTTCAATACCTTCAATCGCCTTCTTCTTAAGGAAGAAATCGATCCAAATAAGACCTATGATGTAGTCGACAATAAGAATGTAGGCACTCCAGAAAGGTATGTTGAGGATACCGATCAGCACAGTCAACCTGATTAGCCGTTTCAGGTGAACCTCTGTCATTGGACAACCGGGACCTCCTCGAGAATCTGGTCAAGGATTTCATCTATACTCTGTCTTCGAATCTTAGATTCAGTGCTCTGAATCAGCCTGTGTGAAAGGGTCACTTTGGCGAGTGTTTTCACGTCATCCGGTAATACGAACTCCCTTCGATTCATTCTGGCCAGGACTCTTGACAGATGAAGCAAAGCGATACTCCCTCTTGGGCTGGCTCCCAGAATCAGCGAAGGGTGCTTCCGTGTGGCATCGACCATGTCAACAATATACTGCATTATTGCAGTGCTGACCTTCACACGCTCTGCCTCTTTCGACAGTTCTTCGAGATGTCCTGCCTCAATAACGGGTTCCAGTGTATCGATGGGGTGCCCTTTCTTCTGCGACTCGAGCACCTCGATTTCGCTTTCCTGAGGCGGATAGCCTATCTTGATTCTCACCAGGAAACGATCGAGCTGTGCTTCGGGAAGCATAAACGTCCCCTCATACTCGATTGGATTCTGTGTTGCCATCACAAAAAAGTGTTCCGGAAGCTGCCACCGCTCTCCATCTACTGTGACCTGCCTTTCCGCCATGGCTTCCAGGAGGGCTGACTGCGTTCTGGGCGTCGCACGGTTTATCTCGTCTCCAAGTAGCACGTTAGTGAAGACGGGGCCTTTTCTGAAGACAAAGGCATTCTTCGAACGATCCAGAATGTTCAGCCCGGTTATGTCTGTGGGAAGCAAATCCGGTGTAAACTGGATTCTCTTCGATTCCAGCCCCAGGCTTTGGGCTATTGCCCTGGCCATCATTGTCTTGCCGACTCCGGGCACATCTTCTATTAAAACGTGCCCGCGAGAAAGAAAGGCTGCGAGCACAAGTTTCACAAGCTCATCCTTTCCCTTTATTACCGTGGAAACATTCTTGACAACGTTTTCGACAACCTCATCAAACAAGTTAATTCCCCCCCCGAGCCGTCACAGGTTCACCCAGCATTGGTCCGGAACGAAACCGGCTGTCGCAGTCATCGAGCTTTCAGCATACTCTGAGAATCCTTCTTCGTATAGTCTTCGGGTGTTTCGACCAGTGAGTACATCGATGAGTCCCCAGCCATTTTCGACAGGTGTTTTCGGACATAAAGACCGCAATTGCTTCCGATCTTGTTTTCATCAGGTTCACCGACACTTATCAGAACATCAAATCCTTTCTCGTTTAGCCCACTAACAAAGTCCTGATGTGCACAGAGGGAACCGTCGTCATCAACCGCTGACCGAAGATTCTTTTCTGAAGAGCTGTAAGTCGGGTTGACCGGGGTGATTTTCACAAGAAACCTCTGCGGATCGAACATACTTGAGATGACCGCATCATCGACTTTCGACGTTGTCGAAAGAGCGAAATTAAGTGTAACTTTTCTATCGCCTGGACCGCAAAAGCTCGATCCGAAGCTGGCAATCTCCTCCAGAGACCATTTTCTGGCAGGAATCAAAGCATCACGCTGTTTCTCATCGGTGGAATGAACCGAAAACTGAAGCTGAAACCTTCCCTTATAATGCTTCTCCTTTATCTCGCTGAGCCTTCTGAAGAAGAGATCACATCCTGAAGGTGCAACAGAGCTAATTGATGGTAGAAGACCCGGAGCGTCAAATCTCCCGGGAAGGAGTTCCAGCACATCGAGAACAGAAGGATTAAGCGACGGTTCACCGATTCTGGCAAACTGGATCTTGAATTTCTTCACCTTCACGCTGGAATCGTACCTCCGGCTGACCATGTAGTCTATCTGTTCCATTATCTCTGCGCTGCTCAGATTACGCCTGAAAGACCCGCCTGCATCGCAGAATGCACAACGAACAGGACAACCGTCCATGGTAGAAACGATCAAGACCCACTTCTCTTCTCGAGGCAGCGGAGGCTGCAATGACTCGACAAACTCTACCCATGAACCGCTAACAGTTTCCGCTACATAGACCTTTGCCAGTTCATCATTCCCAAAACTGCGCATGACCTTCAACTACTTCACCACCACTCTGAAGCTATTCTCATGGCGCTTCTTATTCCTTCGCCAACGGCAATGGAGGCTTGTCTGAACCTGTCACCCCTCGCATCACCGATTATCTCATATCTGTCAGAATCGATCTCGGGAAGAGCAGGTTCTCTTCCTATGCAAATCAGCAGGGCATCAACTTCATAGGATCCTTGTGATGTGATGATCTTCAAACCAGTGGCTAACTCTTCGACGCGTCTAACAGGCTCGGCCTGGCAAAACCTGACTCCCGAATCTGATGCGGCTCTTCTGAGGGCATCCACTGCACTTACTCTTTCCCCCCTGCTGAACATATACACTTTCTTGCCCTCAGTACACGCCCTCACTGCTCCATCAAGAGCCATATCCCCCGCTCCATATACGGCGAGTGCTTCAGCATCGAAGGGGATATCCCTGTATTCGTATACCACTCTAGGACCAGCTTCCAAATTGGCCAGCCTCTTAGGCTTTGTCCCGGTCGCTACAACAGTGTACTCCGCGGAGTATTCCGCTTTGTCAGTGATGATCATATCCCTCCGAATACGGATAACTCGTTCCTCTATTACTGGAACATCATACATGCCCAGATGATCCTTGAGTTTTTGGCAGATTACTGTCCCTGGAACAGGGTCAAGCGTCGGGAAGTTTTCTACGCGCCAGGCGTTGTTCAGAATGCCCCCAATCTCGCGATGCTCAAACAGCAAAACATTAATCTTGTATCTCCTCATCATCGTGCAAGCTGCCACTCCCGACGGCCCTGCCCCCACGATACAGACCTTCTTTGTCATACTCATCGCCTCTGCAAAAGGTCAAGAATCTCGTTCGTTCGTGAGATCGAACAAAAACCATGCCCTAGATTCTTTAGCGACCAGACATGAAAACCAAGACTCTTGTCCCGAAGCGCGTCTTCGACCATGATGATCCTGTAACCCTTTACGAATGCAGATCTGGCTGTAGTCTCACAGCAGAGGTGTGTCATAACGCCGCAAACAACAAGCTGGTTCACTCCCTTACTCTGAAGGAAAGCGTCAAGATCTGTACCGTGAAAGGCATCGTAAGTGTTCTTGCCAAAGGTCGGGAAACCCTTGAATTCCGGGACAGTCCATTGCTCTTCAACATTGTTGCCCCACCAGTCACTCATCATTGAAGATCCTTCTCGATGAACGGTGAGTGCTACCGGCATTCTGGACTGTGCGAAAGCATCGATCAAATCAGTAGAATTCTCTACTGCGCGCTCAACCCCATCGAGATAGGCATGGGACTCTCTACTGGTGAAATACCCCTGGAAATCGATTACCAGCAGAGCAGGAGATAGAATTACCGGAGGGTGCTTTGAACGTTCATGGCAGAAGAGCTTTTCGAACAAGGCTTCAGAGAGCATTGATGATTTCCCTCCTTGTCTTCTTTATCTGACTAGAACAATGCTACCACTAATCAGCTGATCATAAAGGCTCTTACCATAAGGTTTTCCCACCCTGTTGGCGTATTCGTGTATAATACTGGAAGTACTCTGATCGAGGCGTCCTCTCGTCTTCCGGAACAGTTCACTCGGGTCAGCATAATTTCCGGACTGCGAGACCGAAGAATGGAGGCTGAACAATGATTCACACCGTAGATTTGTTGGACGATTTCATGGATTTTTACGAGAGCCTGGAGTTCAAGAACGGCGAAG
>PWXG01000105.1 GCA_003561215.1 Thermotogales bacterium | reverse complement strand
TGGTCAGGCATCTTCAGGACTCGAATATTCTGAAAGAAGGTGCTGCAATTATCATCGGAAATGCTCTTGCGAATGGTGAAAATTCGCCACTAGAGATTGCCGAGAGGGTTTCGTCCAGAGAGCTTGATCTTACAAGGTTATCCTTTGCTGGGTTGGACAGGATAAAGAAGGCGTTACGGCCATTTGCGAATGAAGGGATAGGAAGGATTGAGGATAACAGAATGAAGCGGGAGAACCTGATCTCGACATATGGAGAAGGACCGCAACCCTATCTATACTTGATTGTCGCGACCGGGAACATCTACGAAGACGTAGTACAGGCTGTGGCTGCCGTTGAACAGGGAGCTGATATTATCGCCGTTATTCGTTCAACGGGGCAGAGTCTACTGGATTACGTTCCCTATGGCGCAACAACTGAAGGTTTCGGAGGGACCTTTGCTACTCAGGAAAACTTCAGGATTATGAGGAAAGCACTTGACGAGGCCGGCGAGAAGGCGGGCAGGTACATCCGCCTGTGCAACTACTGTTCGGGTCTATGCATGCCCGAGATTGCAGCAATGGGTGCTTTCGAGCGGCTTGACGTGATGCTGAACGACGCTCTATACGGGATCCTTTTCAGAGACATAAACATGCAGCGAACCATAATCGACCAACACTTCTCCAGGGTTATAAACGGATTTGCGGGGATAATAATCAACACCGGTGAAGATAACTATCTGACCACTGCCGATGCATACGAGGAGGCGCATACAGTCCTGGCCTCACAGTTTATCAACGAGCAACTCGCGTTGCTCGCAATGATACCTGAAGAACAGATGGGGCTCGGGCACGCTTTTGAGATGAACCCGGATCTGGAGAACGGCTTTCTTTACGAGTTGGCGCAGGCACAGCTAAGCAGGGAGATTTTCCCGAGTGCGATGCTGAAGTACATGCCTCCGACGAAGTACATGACCGGCAATATTTTCAAAGGGCACGTGCAGGACACTCTTTTCAACGTGGTGTCTATATGGACCAGGCAAGGAATCCAGTTACTGGGGATGCTCACAGAAGCGCTGCATACGCCCTTCATGTCTGACAGGTACCTTTCGATAGAGAATGCAAAGTACATTTTCAACAACATGAGAAATGTCGCGGAAGAGACCTATTTCAAGCAGGACGGCATAATACAGACGAGGGCAAAACAGGTCCTTGCGGAGTCAATCGAACTCCTTGAAGAGATAAGGCAAAACGGACTCTTCAGATCACTTCAGATGGGAGTCTTTGCAGGTGTGAAGCGTCGAACCGACGGAGGAAAAGGTCTTGAGGGGGTTGTTAAGAAAAGCGCGAACTACTTCAATCCCTTTGAAGAAATGATGTGTGAAGGTGGTGACAACCTTGGATGACCGAGAGAGTGTTAATGAACAGAAGATGGATTTGAGGAGAATAAAGCCATACGGAGATGCCCTTGGTGACGGCAAAATGCAACTGAGCTTCACCCTTCCTCTTGAACACGGCTCACGGGCGGAAGAGGCTGCGAGAAAACTGGCAAAGAAGATGGGCCTACAGAATCCGCAGGTTGTTTATCAGAAACGCCTTTCCGGGAGCTTCACCTTCTTCATCCTTTATGGGGACTGCAGCCATGTCATTGATGCTACTTCGATAGCTGTCCCTGAGCTTGTCCATAGGCGGATGGACATGAATGAGATAGATGATCTGATCAGAAAGCATGTGAGCAGGAAAATCATCGTAATAGGCGCCACCACAGGAACAGATGCTCACACCGTCGGCCTGGATGCTATTCTTAACATGAAAGGCTTCTCAGGACACTACGGCATTGAAAGATACGAGATGTTTGAGGTATATAATATGGGAAGTCAGGTTCCGAACGAGGAATTCGTCGCCACGGCACTGGATGAAGATGCGGACGCGCTGCTTGTTTCGCAAACCGTTACTGCAAGGGATGTTCACGTCAAGAATCTGACAGAGCTGATTGAAATTGTTGAAGCTGAAGGAATCAGGGACAGGTTGATCATGATTGCCGGGGGTCCAAGAATAACTGGGGAACTGGCAAAAGAGCTTGGATTTGATGCCGGGTTTGGCCCGGGGACGTTTGCTGAGGATGTAGCTTCTTTTATCGCACACAGGTTGATTGAGCAAAAAGACCGATCTCGGTAGGGAATTCCAGATCGAGACAAGAGACGGAGGAAAGAGATGAAAACCCTGGTGATAGTGAATCCTGCAGCATCAGGCGGCAAGGCAATCGGTGACTACGAGTCTCAGATTTTGCCCCTTCTGAAAAAGATGCTCAAAGATTTTGATGTCAACTACACAAAGGGACCAGGAGATGCCTGGAAGATAGCTTCAGCAGCCACCGGATATGATCGTGTGATCAGTGTCGGTGGCGACGGTACTCTGAACGAAATCGTCAATGGACTCAAGAGTTCGGAAAGGAACCTCCCAATAGTGGGCATCATTGGAGTAGGAACAGGGAACGATCTGATGAGGACTCTGAAAACGCCGGAGCAATACGAGGAAACCGTGAAAATCGCTACTGGAGAACAGTATGTTCTTGCGGACCTACTTGAAGTCGATTTCACCGATTTTGAGGGAGTGAAGCAGAAGAGATTCGCTGTAAATGTCGTGGGCATGGGACTCGACGCAGCAGTGGCGAGGCGTCTGAACAGTTATAAGCGCAAAAGCAGGGGAAAAGCCGGATACGTTCGTGCTTTCCTTATCGAATTCTTCAAGTCAAGAAAGGTTCCTATGACGGTGGAAGCGGATAACGGAAAACACAACGGTAAGTACTTCATCGTAGCAGCTGGAAACGGCGAGTATTTTGGTGGGGGAATGCGTATCTGCCCAGGGGCTCTTCTGGATGACGGTATGCTCAAGATCGTGGAAGTTGGATGCAGGGGGAAGTTCCACGTGCTCATGAATTTCCCTAAAATCTTTGCAGGAACTCACCTCGGCGTAAAAGGCGTATATTCCTACGATACCAGGGCAATCACGGTAGAATCATCGGCACCCGTACCTATCGAAATGGATGGGGAAGTCGTGGGGACCCTCCCCATAAGAATATCTGTTCGGCAGAAACAGGTGAAATTCACTTCTTCAGTTCCCTCTTAGTCTCAAGATTCCGCCCTTGATAGTAATCTCTGAAGAGAACAGTTCTTGCTCACCGGTGACGATCGAGTATCTGCGACCGTCTCTGTCATAATCACTACCGATCGAAACACTCCTGATACCCGCTTCGGTAATCAACGAGGCTTTGAGGTTTTCCGGGAAAGAAAGGTTACCCGCAACAATACCTGCCTCAACAGTAATTCTGGAGTTCAGACCTGAAGGGACTCCGATGGTGAAGTTGCATATTCCGGACTTAACATCGAGCCTGGCAATATCAAGAGTACCCGGGTCAACATCCACCTTCAGGATTGCCCCGTTGACGAGAATCTCGTAGGTGAAATCATCATCAAGTCTGAGATCGACTGAAGCGCCTCTGATCCATGCAAAATCAGTGTCAGGGGCAATTGTGAAAATCGTCCTCTCGCCTCTTACATCTTCTCTTATCGTGATACTCCCTGACGACAGGGTATAGTCCAAAAGCCCAACTACATCACGATTCAGCTCGGATGGAGCGGGCCTCACAGACACATCGGAGACAGCCACATCGATGCGGATTTCTACAATCCGGGTCTCAGCTGGTGCTTTTGAAAGCGTCAGAGGAATATCAGTAGCCCTCGTTCCAGGCACAAGTTCTGTGGGCCATAGGAAAAGGAATGCGATGAATGCGAACACCAGGACTCCGTTTACATATCTCAACCAGCGAAGTCCGCGTATACCTGAAAGAATAGAGATTCCTGAAAGTATCAGAATAGCAGGCCAGAACCGGACCAGGTTTGTCAAGAACACAAGGAAAATATCGGCGCTGAAAACCCCCAACAAGAGGAAGACGCCTATTAGAACAATGATCAATCCAATTGCCAGTTTCACCTGTCATCAACTCTCTTTGCAGTCATTTCAGTCACTTTCGTTCGAACGCACGAAACACGAGATACCCGCCACCAGCAACGAGGACTATTCCCACAAACACTTTCCAGAAGGACCCGCTGAAGATGAAGAATGTGGTGAACGTGCTTAACAAAAAGGCGATTCCGAAGAATATCAGCGCGGCAGCGATAACGATACGACTGCGATTATCAACGCGGTCGTCAGCACTTGCTGTTCTTTCCTTCGCAGGCGTTCCTATTTCTGATGAAGTCTCTTCGAGAGGTTCTCGAGGCATTATGATCATGGCTATTATGTAGAGTATTATGCCCGTTCCTCCAAGGAAGATAAGTAGTGTCCACAGAAGCCGCACCAGTACCGGATCGATTTCCAGATACTTGGCAAGTCCTCCGCAAACGCCGTCGATGATTTTGTCCCTTCTTGACTTGTAAATTCTTTTTTGCATCGTTCATGCTCCCTTTCGATCGTGTGATAACGTTGCCCATCAACGTGATTATACACAAAAAATCGCAGACAGCAATAATGAATGTACATTGACACCAGCGTCAGGCGTACCTGAGTTGCTCTTGCGTGATAGAATCAACGACGACAACCGCTATTGCTAAGAGTTCCGGTAGTTCTTCATTGAGGCAAGGAGGAATCTGTTCGTGGAATGGTATATAAATCTTGTTGACGAATATCCCCTGATATCAGCAGCGGTCCAGTTCGCGATCCTTGGAACGATCGGAGAATACCTCTCGAAAAAGCTCTCCCGAAGTCTGCCGAAATTCCAACTTAAAATGCTTCTGAGCAAGATGGCCATATGGGCGTTCCTGGGAGTGGCGATCAAGTTCGCGTTCATTGGTTTCGAAGGCTTTGTGGAAGCACTGGTCAGAGAAGGGTTGCTTCCCGGTATCTTCAAACAGGATGAGCTGGCTAATGCCTTTGCGCGCTCATTCTCGATGAATCTACAGTTTGGACCGTTCCTGATTTTGATTCACAGGTTCCTGGATAACCTTGTCGCATGGAACTGGAGCTGGAAAAGGATCGGCAGTGCACTCATGACACTCCTGTGGTTCTGGACACCTGCACATACGTTGACATTCTTGCTCCCGCGTTCGTATCAGATAGGACTCGCCGCGATCTGGTCGCTTGTTCTTGGGATTATTCTTGCTTACTTCTCCACAGGAAAGTCCACGACTGCCACCAAATAGGAATATTGACAACTGGAAGGTGATCATATGAAATGGATCGACTTAAGAAGCGACACCGTTACTCAACCCACCGCAGAAATGCGAAAGGCAATGAGTGAAGCAATCGTTGGAGACGATGTATATTCGGACGACCCCACCGTGAACGAACTGGAACACCTGTCAGCAGAGTTGCTGGGAAAAGAAGCAGCACTGTTCATTCCATCAGGCACTTTCGGAAATCAGTTAGCCTTGCTAACGCACACAATGCGAGGCGATGAGGTCATTGTGCCTTCGTCCAATCACATCTTTGTGCACGAGGTCGGTGCAGCTTCAGTGATTGCAGGTGTTCAACTGAGAATTATCGAAAGTGACGATGGAAAGCCCCCGCTTGAGAAGATCAGAAGCTCAATAAGGGAAGACGATCTCCACTCACCCAGGACATCACTCATATGCATGGAGACAGCCCATTCGTCAGGCAGAGTTATCCCGTTATCCTACCTCGAGTCTGTGAAGAACCTGGCGAACGAGCGTGGGCTGGCAATTCATCTTGACGGTGCCAGGATCTTCAACGCAGCCATCTCTCAGGGAGTGGAGGTCTCGTATATCGCGACATGCTCCGACAGTGTTATGTTTTGCCTCTCGAAAGGACTATCAGCCCCTGTAGGATCGATCCTTGCTGGAAGAAACGACTTCATAAGGGCTGCTCGCAAGGGCAGAAAGCTCATGGGAGGAGCAATGCGCCAGGCCGGCATCATCGCGGCTGCAGGCATTGTGGCACTAAATACAATGGTCGAGAGGCTTGCCGAAGACCACGAAAATGCCAGGTTCTTTGCAGCTGGGCTGGAGAAGATACCGGGTATAACAATCTTCGCGGACAGGCTTGATATAAACATGGTCTTCTTCAGACTCGCAGAGGTTCCTGGCCCCTTCGTAGTCAAGCATTTAGAAGAGAAAGGGGTCAAGATCAATCCCCCTGACAATGGCTTGTATCGGTTGGTAACCAACAAGGACGTGAACAGAGAAGATCTCGAGTCTGTAGCCGGGTATTTTGAAGAAGCCGTTAGATCCTGGGAAGAATCGAGTTGATCTCCTCAAGGCTGCGGACCCTTGGCGAAAGATCCCCATGTGCATTCTTTCGGTCTATGAGTATCGCTTTCATTCCCGCCTTTTTCGGTCCAAGGAAATCGCATTTGGGAGAATCTCCAATCACCACCAGTTCCTCTCTCCCTAATCTCATAGAATCTGCAGCGAGCTCGAAAATGATCCGCGACGGCTTGTAGGACTGCGCATCTTCTGAAGTAATAAGCACATCGTGTGGAATACCGTTATCCAGAACCACGGGATACGCAAAAGCATTGTCTGCATTCGTCATAATGCACACAGGATAGTCATCCAGGAATTGACGAATCTCGCCAACATCGTCATAGACTGGCATCTTCTTGAAAGACTCGTACATCACTTTGAGCAGTTCTTCGGAATCTCCCTCAACGAGTCCTTGCGATACCATATCCCTGAAGATTCTCAAATAGTAGAAGCTCTCCGGAGCAAAGGGCTTTTCGTGGTAGTCTTCGAAGTGCACTCTTCGAAGACTGATGAAGACTTGCTCGAGTTCCTCCGCAGTTCTGTCGGACGAAGAGCTCATCCAATCACAGATGGGTCTGTACAGGTAATCGTTGTTGACCAGTGTTCCAAAAAGATCGAATATGATACCCTTTATTATGCAAATCACCGCTTTCTGAAGTACTGGTGCAATAATCGGGTCCGCGAGAATCTGCATGGACCGCGTGTGAAATCAGTGTTTCAGATTTTGAAAGCTGTGAATATTCTACCAGAGATGATCTATAATCTAGTTGTTCTGTCTTCTAAGGGGGCTGAGGGACTTGTCGAGGGTGCTGGTAACAAACGCCAGGATGTGGTATTCGCTAAACACGATAAGGATTCTTTCAAGGCATGGCCACGAAGTCTATGCCGTGGACAGCTCAAGAAACAGCGGTGGTCTGTACAGCAGGTACACAAAAGAGAGGTTTCTGACCCCTTGCCTAACCAAGAGGCCCCGAGAGTACATGGAGTTTATCGTAGATATTGTTGAAAGTAGGGATATCGAGATCATCGTTCCACCTTACGAAGAAGTCTTTGTTCTTTCTTACTACAGGTACATGCTTCCTGATAAGGTTAAGATACTTCTTTCTTCTTACCCGGTTCTTGCTATGCTTCACGATAAGTACCACATGAGCAGGTATGCAAAAAGGATCGGGATTCCTACTCCTAAAACGGCTTTGCTCAGGGATTTTCGGGAAGGCGAGTGGGAGTTTCCTGTCATACTCAAGCCGCGTCACGGAAGGGGCGCTGCCGGTGTCAAGAGGGTCAAGGACCTTGAACATCTGAGGGCGATTATTCCAACGCTGAAAACAAATGAATATCTTGTCCAGCAAGAACTACCGAGGGTTCAGTTCTGCTCTATGGGACTCGCACTTGAAGGAGAACTAAAGGGGAACACGATCTACAGAAATTTGCGGGAATTTCCCGAAAGCGGAGGTACAGGAACAAGTAGAGTGACCGTAGAAGTCAACGAGATAACCGACTACGTCAATCGTATCGTCAAGGATTTGAAGTACACAGGTTTCTTCGGGGCAGATTTTCTCTATGATGAAAAGACAGGTACCTACAACATCGTCGATGTGAATCCGCGTTTGAACCCGGGGATATTTACCGGGTATGTTTCAGGTATTGACTTGCCGACCCTGTACATGGATCTGATTCTCAGGCCGAACGAAGTGACTCCACGGTTTTCCAGCAACGGAAGCGGTTCTTTCACTCTCTTCCTTGAAATTGGCTGGTTTTTCTCCGTGCTTTTCAAGGGGAAGTTCAGAAAGCTATCAAGCATTTTCAAGAAGGGTCCAAAACTCAAGGAGGACATCTGGGACGTAAGGGACATAAAACCTTTCTTCGTGGTCCTATGGATAATGTTTCTATCTCTCTTTGCCGGACCTTTCTACGGAGGCGACCAGGAATTCGTTGTCGCAGGGAGTACTTTCGACGATAAGCTTTTCGAAAAACCTGAAGAGCTACTCGAACTGGAGAAAGACAATATAGCGTCCTAAGAGCAGAAGAGGAAGCTGATGGCCAAGAACTGGGCTGAAGCGGATCACCTCAGATCATCGTGTTCTCGGCAGTCGGATTTTCGAAAGTCGTCTCTGCTTCAACCTTTAACCTCTAACTGCACTTCAAACCTGTTCTCCACTCTACCTGCTCCTCAACCCTCTACCTGCACCATAACCCTG
>PWXG01000055.1 GCA_003561215.1 Thermotogales bacterium | reverse complement strand
CTGCACTGACCTTCGAAAAGATCACAAACATTCTGAAAGCAGTCATCGTCTTGCCTCCCTATGCCAATTGTACATCTTCCGTGCTGTTGAGGAACTGCTTCCGGAATCCTATCCGTGATAATATTGCTTAAGGAGGTGAGCGAATGGAGAGTAGACTCAGATGGGGTGTGAAGGTGCTATCTTATGACGGACATGATCTCGGCAAGCTCACCAGAGTCGTTTTGCACCCCAAGAGTGGAGACATCACACATATAGTGGTAGAGAAAGGCGTCTTCAACAGAGTAGCCAAGCTCGTCCCTATCAGTACGGTGTTCTTTGCGGCAACAGACGAGATCAGACTCAAAATAGAAGCTGAGGAACTGGACACTTTGCAGAACTACGAGGAAGCATATTTCGTCACCGGCGACAGTACCGAAGGTGGTCTGACGCCCCTCTACTGGCTTCGGCCTGTAGGAGATTATTCGGAGCTCTATCCTTTGCCGCCGGTGAGCACAACATCGAATATATCCGAGGATTCAAAAGCGCTTGAGCCAGGTTGTTCCTTACTGACCGCTGAAGGCAAAGAAATCGGGCGCATCATTAGTGTGATCATGGACGACACCGGACACATGACACATCTGGCCGTCGAAATCAGAGGGGCTTCCGGAAAAGCCAGAAAACTTGTCCCTGTCGACTGGATATGTGAGATCGGAGAGAGTTCGGTAAGGATCTCCGCATCGAAAATCATGGTAGAGCGCCTGCCGGAACAATCCGGCTGATTCCCGATGAGAAGAACCATAGCCATATTCTATCTTCTGTCTGCGGCTTTCATCTACTCACTAAATCTTTCTTCGGCAGAGCAAATTAACTGGGTCTTTTTGCTCCTACCGTTGAGCTTCTTTGCAGTGTTTTTCGTAATGCTGGGATTCTCCAAGGGAGATTACGCAAAAAGGCTCCAGAAGCTTCTTGATAATCCCTCAAATGCAGCCCCTTTTGCGCAGACCGTGGAGTCCCTGATTGACAGAGAGCAGGACACTACCAGGTTCGAAACGCTCAGGAAAATCTCGGCGCAAATGGAGAGCCGGATTTTTCCGGTTCTGCGAATGCAGAAAAGACTTTTCATCTTTTCTGCATTCGTGGCTCCAGTCTTTCCGATGGCAATGGCTTTTTCCGAGTTCTTCATCGGAAGAAGACCGAGCGTCGCAGTGCTTCTCATAGCATATGCAGCGGCAGTTGTTGTTGCAGTCTTTACTCGAATCGGAATTAGGAGTCTTTTTGCTACACTCGACCGCCTGAACAATGAACTGGTCAAAATGTACAGAGAAATGTCCGGAAGATCATCTGATTCTCAGAATCAGAATTAGACAAGGAGGAAGTAATGGCTTTCATAGAAGTGAAAAACCTTTCCAAAGTATATACAAATGGAGAGGTTTCTGTTGATGCTTTAAAAGATGTGAGTTTCGAGATAGATGAGGCAGAAATCCTCTCTATACTGGGGCCTTCAGGCTGCGGCAAGAGTACACTTCTGAACTGTCTTTCGGGAATAGACGAGCCGACATCAGGACAGGTGATCATTGATGGTATCGACATTCATGCCCTGAGCGATAATGACAAGACAAGGTTCAGGGCATTCAACATGGGGTTTGTCTTTCAGTTCTACAACCTCATTCCGGTTCTGAATGCAAGGGAGAACGTCGAGCTTGCACTGCTTACCACAGGAGTTCCCGAGAAGCAGGCAAGAAGACTTTCCGTTGACACGCTTGATCGTGTTGGATTGAACCAACGCGCAGAGTATTTTCCCTCTCAGCTAAGTGGCGGGGAGAGACAGAGGGTGTCCATTGCAAGAGCACTCGTTCATAATCCAAAAATCATCTGGGCCGATGAACCCACAGGCGCCCTTGATACCGAAACAAGCAAAGAACTGATGGATCTCATTCTCGATCTAAATAAGACAAACAACCAGACTTTCGTAATCGTCACGCACGATGACAGGATTTCGAATTATTCAGATCGTATCCTTCACGTGGATAGCGGTAAGATCGTCTCCCTTGAATCTGTAAAAGTCTAGAGGTGCATGAAGTGCTCGTTTTTCTGGCCGCGATAGCCCTGGTAGTTGTCTCCTTTATAGTGATTTCTATGCTTTCTGATCGGATCACGTTTAAGATGAGTTTCAGAAACATCTTCAGACGCAAAGCCAATACGCTGCTTGTCGTTGCAGGCTCCATGATTGGTACAGCGCTCATTGTCGGTTCACTTGCAATGAATGATTCCCTTGAGAGATTCATATACTCGCAGATCAGGGAAACACTGGGAGAAATCGACCAGGTAGTGGTGACTTCAGCAGAAAGTGATCGTGGATATCGCAGGCTCTTCCAGCTTGACGAAGTCAAGGAGCTCACAAGCCTTCTCGATGAAGAAGACCTGATCGACGGTGTGTTACCGATTCTCGCAAGGGAGGTGACTGTGGGCAAGGAGGGTAGTGCCAGATCGATGGATCGTTCCCTGTCTACGAGCGCCGCTGTTATGGGCGTAGACTTCTCGCTTCTGGCTGACTTTGGTTCACAAGGAGTCTCTCTTGCGGATATTGACCCACTCGTTCAAAACGACTTGCCCCAGGTGCTTATTACTCGCGAACTCTCCAAGACACTTCAGATTGAGGTCGGAGATGTCCTGGAGGTAATGATAGATACTGCTGAAAGGTTGCTTTTCTGGATTGAATTACCCCGCGTCATGGTCTCGGGGATCGTCGATGCTCAGGGTGTGCTCGGATATTCCGGCCTGCGTCAGGGCATGAATAACGCCAAGATAATCATGAATCCGGATGATGCTCGAAGAATCCTGAGAATCGGCATTGAGAATAGCTTCAACGAGCTGCTGATCTCAAACAGAGGCGACTATCTTTCCGGAGCCGCGTTGACCGGGACTGTTATAGAACGTTTCGAAGAATCAGGACTCGAAGATGAGTTCACCATGGTACCCATCAAGGAACAGCGTATAAGAATGGCCACCCAGGGCAACGTAGGATTATTGTTTTTCGCCCTCAGTGCTTTCGCCGTATTCGCAGGAATCTTGCTCCTTTCCAATATCTACCTGATGCTCGCAGAAGAACGTCGAACGGAGCTTGGCACGCTCAGAGCACTTGGCTACACGAGAAAGAGGGTGGCGCGAGCCATATTGTTCGAAGGTTTCTTTTATTCGATAATCGCCTCAGCAGCAGGAGTTGTTGTCGGCATCATCATTACCATGCAGATTCTGGAAGGTTTTGTAGATCTTGTTTCTGACGTTTCCATGCTTCTACCTATAGAAAACGCCGCAATGGCTGTTTCTACTTTTGAACAGGCTTTTCGCTTCTTCATCAAGCCTGAATCAATCTTCTTCGGTTTCTTCCTTGGTCTGCTGATACCTCTGGCCATCATCTTCTTCTCGGGGAAGAGAATATCACGGATGAATATCGTGGCAGCAGTTCGAGGTATTCCGCAGGTACTGGGAAAAAAACCAAAACGTTTTCTCCGATATCTGGAGTATATCCTGCTTGGAGTATCGGTACTGATGGTTTACTCCGGAATTAGTGATCGTAACGGCGCAGTCTTCCTGGCGGGGTTAACCCTGGGTCTGCTTATCTTCCCTCTTTCCTTTCCGTTCAAGAGAAGACGCATCATGGAATCGATCTGCAGTATTTCTCTCATAGTATTCGTTATGCTGAGCAATCACGTAACCTTCATAGCAGAACAGAGCATTGATTCTATACCCCTGATGATCGTGAAGGGGTTTGCTATTCTCTTTGCAGGTCTGCTTCTCGTGGTCTACAATCTGAAGACATTTGACAATATCCTGGGTACTGTCATGAGAAATGGGAAGAACCGCTCCCCGGTTGTGAAAGTAGCAATCGCTTTTTCTGCAAGGAACAAACTCCGCACGGGGCTTACTGTAGCAATGTACGCCGTCGTTGTCTACATAATCACGTTGGTCTCGATTATTCCGTATTCCCAGGAAAAGATGCTTGAAGAAAGTCGAAATGACGTCTTCTTAGGCTTCGATGCGACAGTTTTTGCTGCCGGTTTGCAAGGAAGGCTTCCTTCCGAGGCCGAAATTGGAGCAATTCGAGGGGTTGAGAGTGTAACGACTCTCGACAGCGCATTTACGAGGATTCTTCTGCCTTCGGGAAGGTATTCGACTGTGCCGGCATATCTGCTTGACGACGAATTCGCAGAATCAACCATCCACAGAAACGTCGTTCTCTGGGAAGGCGTTTCCGAAACACAACAGGCCAGGGAAAACATCTGGAAGTACCTCTCTCAAAGAGACGATGTGATCATTGTATCGGCTTCTGTGCTTCCTGAAGTGGTTCTGGGAGATAACGTGCAACTCTATCTGCCTGCAAAAGTAGAGATAATCGGGCCGGGCTTCTTCATGCCCGCAAGCCCAGAACTGGCAGAAGAAGATATTTCACTGGGATATTTCCGTGTAATCGGGAAGATCCCGGAGACGAGTTTCACCTTTTTCAACGGGATCTTCATGCCCAGAAGCGTTGTCGACGAAGAACTCCGCTCTGACATGATCGTTGATAGTACTTTTCTACTTAACGCTTCCTCAGACAAGGACTTGAAGCAGACTAAACAGGAGATTTTCGATCTTTCCATAAGGACGAATTCGCTGTCCTTTTTCGTTGACGACATTATTGATCTTGTCAACACAGCGGTAAGGGGTATAGTTGACATATTACGATCATTCCTCTATTTCGGAATGGTGGTGGGAATAGTCGGCATAGCCATTGTGATGTTCAAAGCACTCTACGAGAGGAAACGCCTGGTCGGAATGATGAAAGCTATAGGTTTTACAAGGGGTATGGTGTTCAGATCATTCTTACTTGAGACCAGCTTCATAGTGGTAGTTGGACTGGCGTTGGGATTCGTAACAGGCACCTTAACAACATACGAGATGTTCTCCTCACCTTTCTTTGAAGGGTTTGAAGTGTTCATGCCGTGGGGACAGTTCCTGTTTATGGGCATCACTTTCTACCTTGTCTCACTGCTCGTCACACTTGCTCCAAGCTACATTGCATCACGGCTTTCCCCGGCAGAAGCACTACGGTATTTCGAATGAAGTGTGGTGTCTATGAATGAACAGTGTACTCATAATTGATGACGATCGTTCGGTAAGGTCCCTCTTGAGATCTATTCTGCAGAAGAAGGGCTTCAAGACCAGAGAATGCGCCGACGGCACTTCGGGGCTGGAAGAAACAGTTGGCTACAGGCCTGACATAGTCTTACTGGACCTCCTGCTGCCGGATATGCATGGACTTGAAGTCCTTGATAAGCTGCAGAAAGCTCCTGTTACACGAGCAATCCCTGTCATTGTGCTGACGGGCTCAACAGATCAGGAAAACAGGCTCTCCGCTCTGAGGAGTGGGGCAGTCGATTACATAGAAAAACCGTTTGTTGCTGAAGAGGTAACGCTGAGAGTCACCACGCAGCTCAGAATACACGATCTCATCAAGTCGCTGCAAACTGCAGTACAAGGGCTCGAAGATGATCTTAAGGCTGCCGGCACGATTCAAAGAGCTTTGGTCCCGTCAGAAGTACCTGCAGGTATTGAGGATGAAATCCGCTGGATCTACCTGCCTTCTTCGAGTGTCGGAGGCGACATTTTTGACATCATACCGCTGAACGACCATAGTTACCTTGTATATGTTCTGGACGTCTCCGGTCACGGGGTCAACGCTGCCTTGATTTCGGTTATGGTACACAGGTTCATTGAAGACTTCCGCTCCAGTAGACCGGGAGACCGGGAGCCTTTCTCTCTGAAGGAATTTATGAGAAGCCTGGACAGAAACTTCCAATTCGAGCGATTTGAGACGTACATGACAGCAACATGTGTTATCGCAGACCTGCAGAAAGGAGAAATCGAAGTATCAAATGCGGGAAACCCGTTTCCTTTACTTCTAGAACGGAAATACACTCAAAGACTCGACAGAGATAACAACGGGGCTATCGGGTTCGGAATGGTAAAGGGGTCTACAAGTGTTCATAAGATCTCTGAAGAAACGAGGTTGTTCCTTTTTACAGACGGCATTGTCGATGTTAGGACGTGCGAGGGAACTCGCCTTGGGGAGAAGACTATTGCTGATCTGGCGGAATCAACGCGTCACATGGAACTCGATGATGCGTTCTCCAAATACCAGGCTCTCCTAGGAGAATCCCTGCCAGGTGCGCAAACATCATTTGAGGATGATGTGACATTCGTGGCTATTCAGTTTTAACTCTCTCCTACTGAAAGAGGTGGTTTATGTTCAGGATCAACAAGGTGGATGAAGGACGCGCGATTGTAAGCTTCGACGAAGAAACCAGGATCACCGGAAAGGTCTCGGAAAGCTTCAGGCAGTGGTGTGACGAAAACTGTGTAGAAAGCTTCAGTGTAGTGGTGATAGACGGAAGAAACCTTGATTTCATCGACAGTATGGGTATAGCTTCCCTGATCAGGCTCTACAAACTGATGTCGAGAACACGCGCAAAGCTCATGATAACAGGGCTTTCACAGGATATTTCGGAGATATTGAGTACGCTGCGCCTGGACAGCCTGCTTGATATAAGGGAAGAGGATCCTTCCAAATTAATCGAGGAGAACGCCTGATCTGGTCAAACAAGGCTCTTTCTTGTAGTCCTCTGATCAGGCATCCGGAGGTCAGTGTTGAAAGAAGGCTTTTCGAAAGACTTCACTATTGCTGCTGCCCTGGAAGAAGTAGATCGTGTAGCGCAAGAAATTGCGAGGGTGATCACGGAAGCATGCGATCGGGACAAGGCATTCAGGGCCGCTGTGTGTCTTACTGAAGCCTGCTCGAACATAATTAAGCACGGTTACAAATCCGATTCTTCAAAGAAGCTGACGATCCGCGTGAAAGCTTCCCTAGACTCAGTCGAGCTAACCATTGAAGACTCGTCCGAGTATTTCGACCCTCTTGATGCTGACAGTCCAGATCTCTCGAATGCCCACAACCTTCAGGACGGTGGCATGGGGATCCTCATAATCAAAAAGACAGCAAGAACAATCTCCTATGAAAGGAGAGAAGGGAAGAACACTCTGAAACTAACCTTCTGAAGCGTCTTCCCAGAAATCGCGAGAGATCGTGACGAGTTCTGTTAGTAGTGATTCAAGTCTTTCTGCATCCTTTTCGAAGGATGCTTTTTCGATTTCTACCCCCACCGAAGATATCTCATCAAAACCATACATCGTTCCCGAACCCTTGAGTCCATGTCCTTCCACCGCTATTCTTTCAAAGTCGCGTCTTTCAAGACTCTTCTTCAGGTTCCTGAGTACCTCTTTGAGAAACTGACCGTACTCCCTGAACATTTCAGCAGCTTCTGTTTCGTTTAGTCCCATCGACTCTGCGAATGTAGCCATTCTGCGAACGACTTCGCCGTCGGTGATCAGTTTCGCTTCATCTTCCTCATCAGTGTCAGCATGCTCAACTCGTCGCGGGGTGTCTCCCTGATAACCAAGGTAGAGCTCCACGATGCGCAGGAGTTCGTCGCGTTTCACCGGTTTGCCCAGATAGCCATTGCATCCCGCTTCGAGCGTCTTTTCTTCGTCACCTCTCATAGTATGTGCTGTCAGAGCAACGATCGGCACTTCGTTTCCCTTGCCCCTGAGAACCCTGGTAGTTTCATATCCGTCCATCATGGGCATTTGCATGTCCATCAGTATCAGTTCGTACTGCTCCCCTTCAAGGACCTCTATGACTTCCTGTCCGTTCGATACTATTTCCACAACGAAGCCTTCCTTTTCGAGAATTCTCTTTATCAATGTCTGGTTGGCTTCGTTATCCTCGGCGACCAGGATCTTGTAGTTCTCCTTGTCACGCATGAGAGATGTTCCTCTCAGGGGAATTCGATCCAGCAGCTCAATCACACACCTGCTGTCAAAATCTGCCGGTAGTATACCAATCACGTTCAGTTGATTGGATATCTCTGATGTATTCAGGCCCTCAGCGACAATGATCCTCGCGTTTCCGCTATCAAGGGCATACGCTACTCTCTTGTCATAAGTGGTCCCATCAATAACAACGGCTGTATAATAACCTGAACGAATCACATCAAAAGACTTCTCTGATGATTCCGTTATCCCGTAAGGTATTCCTCTATGTACAAGCGCGTCCCTCACGGTTCTCTGAAACTCCTTGTTACTGCTGGAAATCAGTACCGAAAAGCGCTTTCGTAACCGGGAGAGACGGTATTTCCTTATCCTCTCTTCGCTCGGCATCTTCAATGGAAGCTTGACGATCGCTCTTGTTCCTTCCCCTTTCATACTCTGAAAATCAAGCTCTCCGTTCATCATCTCGGTAAGCCTCTTAGTTATCGTAAGCCCGAGTCCGGTCCCCGAATAGGAGCGTGACATTTTCGAGTCTAGCTGGATAAAGGGGTCGAACGCCCTTGCGATATCTTCCTCGGCAATTCCTGTTCCGGTATCCTGCACAACATAAAGGATTTTCTCTTCCTGTCTTTGCGCAAGAAGACTGACATATCCCCTGGAAGTGAACTTCAAGCTGTTAGTGACAAGATTGCTCAACACCTGACGGATTCTGAAGTCATCTCCTTCCAGATAAGGCGGTGCGTCTTCACTCAGGCCATATGTGAGATGTAGCCCCTTTGAGCGCGCCATTGGAGAATTGGTCTGGACAATCTCCTCAACAAGGTCTCTTACACTGTATGTCCTTTCCAGTATTTCCATATGTCCAGATTCGATCTTCGACAAGTCCAGTGCATCATTTATAAGTTTGAGCAAGTGTTCTGCGCTCTTGTAGATCATCTCCATCTGTTTTTTCTTGTCTTCGTCACTTTCTTCTGCCATTAGTAGTTCGGTGAAGCCGAGAACCGCGTTCATCGGAGTCCTCATTTCATGTGACATGTTTGCCAGAAACTCAGTCTTCATCTTGTTTGCCTGTCTGGCCTCGATTGAAAGCTTCTTCATGACTTCGTTAGACTTACTCAGTTTGGCGAGTGTCTGTTCAATGAAAGCCATGCTATTATTGAGCTCATGGGCGATTTCGCCGAGTTCGTCGGAAGACTTGAGCCGAACTCTCTTGAATGTGCCGTCCCGGATCGACTCAAAACCGCTGAGTACAGCAGAAAGTGCCCTGGATATGTATGAATTCAAGGACGTAGAAAGAAGAAAGGAAAAGAGGAAGATTGCGGCAATAATCACGATAACAAACGGAACAAACCTGTTTTGAATGAGGATTAGCAGGCTTTGAGACTGCAAGACAAAGAGATCAGCATTGCCGAGAGTGACTTTGTCAACAAGGAAGATGTTGCTTGACATGAAGGTCGAGAACCCGCCCCTACCATCACTGATGGTGAAAGGTTCCGATTCGATTTCTTGAGCCTGTTCAATAACAGAACGAACATAGATATTCGTATCAAGGAATTCCTGTGGAATGACGAAGAAGTCTTCGAACTTGAGGAAAGCAAGTGCATCTTTTCCTAACAAAGCACTCAGCCTTTCGATCTCTTCCTTGTCTACGATGCGGCCCGCTAAGGCTCTCGAATCATTCCAGGCGATAGTCCTCTGATAAACGAGGTTTCTGTCAATAATCAGGAAGCCGTCTCCCATCTCGCTGATATAGGAGATCGCAGCAGCATCTATCATGAACTCGTCCTTGACGATGGAAACAGTATTGTTATGAAGATGTACAAAGAGATTTGGATATGCGGGTTTCTCACCAAGCGAGAAATACGTCTCGGTTGCCGCACCGAGCTCTCGACGAATACCGGCAAACCATCGAACTGCTTCTGTCTTTTTCGATCCCAGGTGAACCGCGTATTCCTGCGAAGAAGCCCGCAGCAACGTTAGCCAAACTGCAACTACCAGGGCTGTGACAACACATAACACGAAAACCAGGTACTGGATGGTGATCTTTCTGCTAAGTTTTCCCAACTAGATCACCTCTCAGTCTTCGATGACAATTCTAGCATTTTGAACTCATGGTATATGACACCTTTACTTCATATGCTAGACTAATCTAAGAGGGCTTGGATTCTTTGAGGTGAGGGAATTGCTTGAGTTTCTAGCAGTACTGGGTGCAATCTTTTTGTTGCTTGTCGCCCTGAGAGCCTTTCCTGTAGTTGCCAGAATCGTCGCAGGTGTGGGGCTATTACTGGTTGTCTTATTTGTCTTTCTCGGACTGGCAATTGTCTTTTTGCCCCTGCTGGGACTAATCGCACTGATTGTCTTTTTTACAAAGCTGGTCAAAGAACCTTAGGCCGAAGTCTATCCGATGTCTGCAGAACGTATACCAGGTAGCTTCAGAAACTCACTCAGGATCGCCCGGATGTCTCCAATCTGATTTGCGGGAAACTCGATGTAGACTGTGGCTTCGTCGATGTCCGTTTCGATCTCGATCGAATGCACTACAATGTTCTTCTCCTTCAAATATTCGGAAATCCCCGAAAGTATCTCCAAATCGTTCTTCGCTTCTATGATAAGCTGCTTCTCTTTTGATCTCGCCTGTAGAAAATCCAGTCTCTTCAAGAAGAGCACAATCAGCAAGACAAACATGGTAAGTGCTGTCGCGAGAACGTAGTCGGCAGAACCAAACCCCATACCGACTGCGGCCGTTACCCATAGTGTTGCAGCAGTAGTAAGGCCCTTCACGGAGAAGCCCTTTTTCAGAATCGTCCCCGCCCCCAGAAAGCCTATGCCTGATACGATCTGGGCAGCCACTCTTCCGGGGTCTCCACCATTCGGTCCAGAGAAAGCATGTATGGAGAGCTGGGTCAAGAATGCCGCACCTATGCAGATAAGTGAGTGAGTCCTCAGTCCGGCCGGTTTCTGGATTTTTTCTCTCGTAACTCCTATAAAAGATCCAGCGACGAGGGCTGCCAGCAGCTGGAGTATTCTTTCAATATAGGGAATCAATCGGTTCACCTCTCTCCATGTTACATTATATATTGTATTGTCCGAGTTTCTCTCTGATCCAAAGAGAGATCATCCGAGGTTCCCCTTGAGCTCCTTTTACAAGAGAGTAGCAGCCATTGCAGTGCCGATAACCCTGCAGAACATCATTGTCATGAGTTTGAATCTAGTCGATAACCTTGTTATTGGTCAGCTTGGTGCAGTGCCTATAGCAGCTGTTGGCCTGATCACTCAGCTTGTGTTCATGCTGATGATAATGACCTTCGGTGCTGCCGGCGGGGCATCTATCTTTGTTTCGCAATACTGGGGGAAGAAAGACCTTGACAGCATCGAGAAGACTCTCGGGCATATTGTAAAGATTACGCTGGCCCTGGGCGCATTGTTTTTCATAATGCTCTTCTTTCTGCCCGACAAAGTCCTCTCGGTCTTTACGACAGACGTTCACGTGATAGAGGTCGGTTCTGTGTACTCCAGAGCAATCGCACCTACTGCTTTCATGTCGTCCTTATCGTTCATCATCGCAATGGCGCTTCGAACAGTTGAAAGAGCCAAGATTCCTATGATTATAAGCGCTGTAGCGCTCACACTTAACACGGTCGGAACCCTGACACTAGTTTTCGGCCTCGGGCCGTTTCCTGAACTCGGAGTCTTTGGTGCTGCCGTGGCAACTCTTTTTTCGAGGGCATTCGAAATGTGTCTTTACATATACATACTTGCTCGCAACAAAACTCCAATACGTCTTTCGTTGAGAAGCCTTCTGGGGTTTGATTCAGCCTTTTTCAAGAGGATGATGAAATACGCTCTTCCTGTCATCACAAACGAGTCATTCTGGAGCCTCGGGATAACCATGTACGCCGTTGTTCTGGCGCGTATGGGGACAGATGCCATAGCTACAAGAAACATTGTCAGTAGCATGGAATCCCTTGGTTTCGTTTTCTTTGGAGGACTGGCGTCTTCCACTGTTGTTCTGGTGGGCTCAGAACTCGGAAACAAGAACTTTCCCGGTGCTGAAGATAACGCCCGCAGGCTTCTCAGATTGTCATTCCTGGTTTCGATATTCGCGGGATTACTGATAATTGTCCTTTCAAGATTTCTTGTGAACCTTTACAACGTCGACGTTTCTGTCAAGATTACTGCCCTGAGAGTAATGCTAGTACTTGGTCTGGCTTTGCCGCTCAAGCTCTTCAATGCCATTACCATAGTTGGAATACTCAGGAGCGGGGGAGATACGCGTGCGGCGATGCTGCTGGAACTCCTTTGTTTATGGTGCATTGGGGTGCCGCTTGTAGCAACAACCGGCCTGGTTCTTGGATGGCCGGTTTTGTTGGTCTACCTGGCGATGCTCCCGGAAGAAATAGTGAAAGGATTCCTTGGCCTGCGCCGCCTTAAGTCAAAAAAATGGCTGAGAACTGTCGTTGAATGATCAGGAGACGATCCTGTAAACCAGCTGAGCATATACCCTGGTGAGCATCAACAGGTCTTCTATGTCGATATACTCGTCGGGTTGGTGTTCTGTCTCCGGCCTGCCCGGAAAGAGAGGCCCGAAAGCAACCGCGTTCTTTATTGCCCTGGCGTAAGTTCCGCCTCCGATTGCGATAGGTTGCGCTTCCTGACCGGTCATCTCGCGGCACACTTTTTGCAACAGTCTTACCAGTTCGCTTTCCGGCGAAACGAAAAGCGGTTCCTTGTGGTTTCTTCGTATCACTTCAAGAGATCCAAACGCCTCCTTGACCTGGGTGAAGACCATCGACTCACTGAACATGACAGGATAGCGTATGTTGATCTCCGCGCTGACCTCGTTCCCATCTACAGTCATCTTTCCGAGGTTCACAGTGAGACTTCCCGAAAGCTTGTCCTTACCATAGATTCCCAGAGAATCCCCGTCCAACTCATACCCAATCTTGTCTCTCAGCGCTTCAAGAAAGGCTCTGCATTTCCCCTTTACAGAGGGAACTCTGCACAGGAAGTCTATCATGGGTGCTATAGCGTTCATGCCTTTTTCCGGTTTGGAACCGTGTGCAGACTTACCTCGGAAGACGATCTTCGTCCCCGATTCGATTACGTCACTACTGAACGTGACGGCATTCTCGGGTGAGAAAGATTCAGTGATATTCTTAAGTTCGGATTCTGGCAGATCTAGCTCAACTGTCGCTCTTGAAGGTACCATATTCGCAGCATCTCCGCCCATTATGCTTCTTATACCGCATTCCCGAAGCTCCGATCCCGTGAAAGATCCCCTTATGACATAACTGACAATTCCCTTCTCGGCAAAAATCATGGGAAAATAAGCGTCTGGGGTCACACCTGCTTCAGGCATTTCCTCTACCTGGAGGTAGCGGGTTATTCCCTTCCATCCAGATTCTTCGTTAGTACCAACAATCAACCTGACTCTCTTCTTCGGGATAATACCTAAATCCTTAACTACTTTCATAGCATAGAGTGCTGCGATGACAGGACCTTTGTTATCTATGGCCCCGCGACCGTATATCCTGGAGTCCTTTACTACTCCCTCAAATGGAGGCACAGTCCAACCACTGCCTTCAGGGACGATATCCACGTGTCCAAGTATGCCGAATAACCCATCTTCATCCCCGAACTGTACATGTCCTGCATAACCTTCAACATTCCTGGTCTCGAATCCCATCTCACTTCCCAGGTCCAGTACATATTCCAGCGCTTCCTTCACCTCTTTTCCCAAGGGCCCTCCCTCGACAGGTTGACCCTCGACCGACCGGGAGTGGAGAGCTCCCGACACTGCTTCAATGATTTCGTCCTTCATTGCTATAACCCGCTGATCAATTCTCTCATTCATCCCTTCACCCCAAATCTTTGACGATTTCTCTCATGGTCTGAGATTCACCTCTAGCACAGACAAGCGTCCCATAGTCCGATGATACGACTATCACGTTTTCCAGCATCGAGAGACCGATGATTCGGTCAGTTACGTTTATGAGCAAGGAGTTCCTCACCTGGTTTAGTGTGAATTTCCCCTTTATCACGTTGCCATGCTTGTCCTTGTCTTCGAGCTCGTAAACGGAGTCCCAGCTTCCGATATCATTCCAGTAGAAGCTTGCAGGGATGACCACCACATTATCAGCCTTTTCCATAACCCCGTAATCGATGGATACCCCAGGCATCTTCTCGTAGACAGACTGGAGAGACTGTGGGTCATCCTCAATTTCCAGCATAGATTTGTAGACAGGTTTTAGGTGCAAAGCCAGCGCCCTTTCGAAGACCTTCTTTCTCCAAACAAACATCCCGGAATTCCAGTAGTATCCGCCTGTCTTGAAATACGTTTGCGCCTGCTCGAAGTCGGGTTTCTCGTGAAATCTCTTAACCTTGTAGCTGTTGGCTTTCTGACTCCATTTCTCGCCTCTTTCCAGGTATCCGTAGCCTGTATGCGGTCTTGATGGAGTAATCCCGATCGTTATGAGAACCTCTTCCTTCTGTGCTTCATTGATCGCGGTTCTCAAAGTCTTGTGAAACTCCTCGAGATCCCTGATCACATGGTCAGAAGGAAGCACAACCATCACATCGTCATCATCAAATCTTGTGCTTCCGACGGCTATGGCAGGAGCCGTATTCCTTCCGACAGGTTCAACAACTATATTATCCCTGGGAAAATCTGGAAGATAGTATATGAAAAGGGGGTACTGTTCTTCAGTAAGAACAACATACATCTCGTCGACAAGATCACCCAGTCTTTCGAAGGTCTCTTCTACCATAGATTTTTCTGTGCCGAACGCGTGAAACTGTTTCGGTTTTTTGCTGCTGCTTAGCGGCCATAACCGCTCCCCAGCACCTCCTGCCATAATGAGCGCTTTGACCATTTTCCCCCTCCTCTGAGAATAGGATACCAGAAAAGCAGCTCGGTTGGCTTGCGCAGTAGAAAAGTGTATTATTGAAGTAAATCAATAAAACAGGTGACATGATGAAAAGACTTATATACTCCTTCATCAATCTGTTGTTATTTGTTGTTGCAGCAATCATAACAGCCGCGACGCTTCCTGAAGCTCTCAGCATCGGGGTTACTGCCCTGCCATTTGTCGCTTTCCTTGTTCTGACCGACCTGATTGATATACGCACTCACAGAATAAGAATGGTAACAAACTTCGTCGGGGCGGTGCCTTTTCTGATTTTTGTCGGCCCGTTCGGACTTCCTTTTGTGGCAGGTATTGCCGGACTCCTGAAGAAACCGACAGTGAAAGAGTATGCGTTTTCCAGGAGACTCTTCAGGGGACTCCAATATTTCGTTATGTACGGAACCGCTGTGCTCGTTGTCAACTGGTCATGGAATCCTTATATCTGTCTGATCGTGTTTGCCCTGGTCTCGAAGCTTGTCAATTTTCTGCTGAGTGACGTGGTGTTTCTCTTGATTACAGATAGACCGGCAACGAGTAGTGCGTCGATTGCTGCAAGTACTGTCGAGCTGCTGTATTTTCTTGTGCTCTCGATATTCGGCGGACTGATGTGGACACTGAGTGAAGTCGGATACACCATGGAGACAGCCATTGTGTTTTCCGTTTTTCCTGCAATCTTGTTCTTGCTGCGCTTTTATACAGACTTCAGGGCAACAGCACGGGAACGCGAAGAAAACATCAAAACGCTCAATTCGCTGCGTTATAAGCTCTCGAAGATACTCGAGATGATCTCTTTCTTGAGAACAAACGCGGATTTCAAGCAGTCATTGAACGGGATCGCAGCAGGAGTCAGGGACCATCTGGGGTACAGGTATTGCCTGATCAGCATGCTCGACAGAAGGAAGAACCAGATCAGACGTATCGCACATGTCGGATTGACAGATGATGATTTCGAGAAAATGCAGAAGAACCCTCCTCCTTTGAGCTTCGTAGAGCAGTTCATCGACGAGAAGTTCAGAATCAGCAGATCGTACTTCGTTCCCGAAGGTTCTGCTGCCATTGAGACCGTCTACAGTTTCAGGGGAGAGTATCAAAACCTGATTGAAGGAGAAAGCGACTGGAGACCCGAAGATCTTCTGATAATTCCGATACGGAAATCCGGGGAGACAGTGGGATACATTTCTGCCGACGCTCCGGTGAACGGGAAACGGCCCAGTCTCGAGGACATTGAGCTTCTAGAGATCGTTGCAGACCAGACACTGAGGATAATTGAGGAATCGAAGACGATGGATGAATTGCTCAAAGCGACAAAGATCGACATGGCGACCGGTCTTTTTACCCACACCGAGTTCTATTCATTTGTCTCAGAACTGGCCGCTGAAAACAGGAAGAGATTCTCAATAATCATGATCGACATCGATGACTTCAAGAAAGTCAATGATTCATTCGGGCATATCGCCGGAGACAGGCTTATAGAAGCCTTTGCAGACACTATCAAGTCGGTATTGAGGAGGGAAGATTTTGCCGCCAGGTATGGTGGCGATGAATTCGCTGCAGTTGTAGTTGACACGTCAAAACGTGATGCGATAAGTATTGCGAGAAGGATGACCGAGAAGCTGCGAGAGATTAAAGTGGACGGTGACAGAGTTTCAGTAACCTGCAGCATGGGGATTGCAGAGTATCCGCTGGACAGCCCCTCGGTCTCAGAAGTCGTGGGAAAAGCTGACAAAGCTCTTTACACAGCAAAGAAAACAGGAAAGAACAAGATTTATGTAATATAGGCTTTGATTGTCTTCTCAAATGCAGCGAAGACTTGCTTGTTGTACCTGGAATCGACCTGTTCTTCGATCATCCCTAAAGCATCCTCGTGTGAGAAAGCAAGACGCCATGGCCTTGGTTCCGTTAAAGAGAAGTATTCATCAACAATTGCGACTATCTTCACTCGGACAGATATCTCTTCGCCGCGTAAACGATCCGGGTATCCTGTACCGTCTTCCTTTTCATGGTGATGCCTGACAATATCCGAGATAAGTGGCGATTCCGTCATCGAAAGCGCTCTCTTTTCTCCAATTAGTGTATGTTTCATCATAATGTCCTCTTCAAAGGAATCGATCATACCCGGCTTGTGGAGGATGTTCTCCGGGACGTTCATGAGTCCTATGTCATGAAGAAGTAATCCCATCTGGATCACACGTAAATCCAAAGGATTGCTTATACCGAGCTCCTGCGTAACGAGTCTGGTTACCTCAAGCATCTGCCCGGTTTTTCTTATCGCTCTGTGGTTCCTCCATTCAGTAGCTTCAAAAAGAATCCTCAGCATATCCAGCACTGCGCTGTGATGCATATCGTTTATCAAGAGCACTTTGGAATTGGTGTCCTCGACCTGCATAAGAAGACGCGAGCTGGTATCTCTGGAGTCGCTCAACTCCCTTCTAAGATTCCGAATAGTCCCTAGAAGACTATCGAGCTCTTCAGGATGTGCCTGCAGATCGGAACCCGATGCAAGAGTCTCAACGGCCCCAAGAATCTCTTCATACCTCCCGGATGCAGAATCGAACGTCTTGCCAAACAGATGCAGGACAAATCCAATTGTGAGACCTAGAAGAAGATACGAAACTGCCGCAGTAACCGAAAGCGCAATACCTGCCTTGACAAGCAATCCTCCGGCATCTGCGACAGTCGCTGTGAAGAAAATCTTGCCGTCATCTATTATGACTCTTCCCGGTTCCCAGGTGTGTATGAGCCTTTGCGAATCGCTGACATACCAGTTCGACCCATCAGAAAGAAAAAGCACACCATGCGCGGGATGTGTCAGATACCCCGCGATGAGGATCTCGGGAATCTCCATGAACAGAATACCTTCATCACTCTCCATGAGCATTCTCAAGCTTATACCATCTATGAATATCCCTCTACCGATAGAGAGATCATTCTCATTGAAGACCTTTCGAACATCCACACCGCCTATCAGCCAGTCGTCAGTCACGATACGCTTCACAATGTCTGAATGCCTTTCATCAACTACTTCCAGCATTTCGTATACTGCCATGAGTCTATCCATGATCCCTTGTGAGAGCTCTTCAGCTCTCAGGATCTTGTTGCCCACAAAGAAGAAAGCAAGTACAGCAGCAAATATCGCAGTGAAGAACCTTGCGAAGAACCGAATTCTTGCCCTGGTTCGAAAGACATCGGCTCTTCTCATTTCTGCTCACCAATTGATCTGAGGGTGTAACTATCTTTTCTGACGTACCGACTGTCGAGCACTGTGAACGCACCGTCAATCCCCTCAACGGTAGTATCCGCAATCTCGAGAAATGCTTCCTTCAGATTGTTTCCGTGCTGCCGGACGATCTCCTGCGCAAGCAGTAGGGCATTAAAGGTATTAACATAATTCGTGTCTTCTCTGGTATTCATCTCCTTCGATACCGCGCTGAATACATTAACCCTATCCAGAACTCCATCCGAAAAGAGACGGAGGCCGGAATCATCCGATAAATCACTGCAGAATATCTCGCCCGTGTAATCCTTGTTAACAAGGAAAGAAGCCACTTTTCCCGCTGCAACACCGTCGGTAATCAGCAAAAAGGCGTCCGGAGGTTGCTTCAGTGAAGCTTCAACCAACAGGCTGTTACCGTCGAATTCGATGATTCCGATTATGGTCCCCCGGAAATCGAGGCGGAAGAGTGTCATGTATTGAGTCACGTAAGGTTCGTTTGCAGAATCCACTACCAGGACAATGCTCTCGACTCCCATCTGATCAAGTTCGTCAGCAATCATCCTGGTCTGAAAGTAATCAGGGATACCCAGTGTAACAAATCTCCAGCTCTTCCCTACGATCTCCGGCGAAGAGACAGTTGGCGATATAGCATAAAGATCGAGGTCTTCGAGAAGCGGAAGCAATACCTTTGCATGTGAGCTCAGGCGAGGCCCCACGATTAGCCTGTAACCTTCTTCTCTCAGTTGATTGAGCTCTTCGTGAAGCTCCTTGGCATCATATCTTAATAGGGCAATATCTATCGGAAGCTTCAAGTCTTCCAGAGCATCTCTTGCAGCCTTAATCATGCTCTGATCGCCATCATGCAGGAGAATCACTTTCATCTTCTGAGGACTGAAAACTATCGTCAGAAGAACAGCTGAGACGATCACCACAAAAGCTATCAGCAATAGGTATTGCCGCACTTCATTCACCTGCTTGCGGACTGATTGTCCTTACCGCGAGTTCTGCAAAACCGAGATCATTGAACGAAATCCTTCCACCAAGACCAGGAAATTCAACCCGCTCGGGAGTTGCAAAGACCTCCTGCAGGCCCTTCCCTGAAGTCAACAGGATATCTGCAAAGACTACAGCATTATGAATACCTGCGTGTACAGAATCGATACTATTGTAACCAGCTGGAATTTCCTGCAGAAATGTGAAGATTGTAAGCTCGACTATATCAGAACAACCAAAGAGCGCAAGCTCAGGCCCCTCAGAGTAGTCTGAGGCAAAGAAACTCAGATCCTTATCGAGTCTTGCAAGATGTCTGAGAGAGACCGCAGTTTGCCTTGGATTTGTAACGAAGAAGATTGCATCGGCTTCGTCAAGGATAGTCTCAGGAATTGACAGGTCGAAGCCCGAGCTGATTTCGTAAACAGCAAGCACTGTCCCGGAGAACTTTTCCTTCATCATCTCAACAAAGTAGTCAGTGTAGACCCTGTTTACGACATCCTTTACTACTATTAGCCTGTTGATATCTTCTTCAAAGAGCTTTCGAACAATCTCCTGAACCTGATAGTCGTCTGATACTCCCAGGCTGATTATTCTGTCAGTGCTTTTCAGAACCTCCGGCGAAGTTACAGCAGGAGCAATGGCAACCATCTCGAACTTCTCAAGCAAAGGAACCAGAATCTGTGCCTGTGAGCTCGTTCTGGGACCAATGATGATCGAGTACCCCCTTTCTCCCAAATGCTCGAGCTCCCTTTCCAAACTATCGGAAAACACGATCTTCTGAACATCCCAATTCAAAGCTCTTCCCGTGATTGCTTCTTCAAAAGCGGTCTCCATCCTAGTGTCCAAATCGTACAACAGTATCACTCGCTCCCTGGAATCCATGTTGAGCAGGAAGAGAAAGACGACAGCTGAGCAGAGAACAAGAAGAACAAGTTCGAGATGACCTTTCTTGATGTTCAACTGTAAGTCCCCCGATTCAATTGATAGATAGTTGAATACTATTAATCTTATTGTACAAAACAATAATAGCATAGTTAAGATCGTCTCTGCCTCGAAGATAACATTCTCGAAGAACGCTGATGATAGAATGGTCTTAGAAGACAGGGGTGTGTCTATGGAGCTCATTTTCGTAACGGGTCCCGCTCTCGCGGGCAAGACCAACTATGTTCTCTCCGAACTCCTCGATCATCATAACAATGATCCTTTCTCTTACCTGTTTGTGGGACCCACGGGTGATTATATTCGACACATAAGGGAGATCTTTCTCAACAAAGCTTCCTGCATTTTTTCGGAACGTTTTCTGCCTCTCGATCAGTTTGCCGTGAGAGTGTACAAGAACGCTTTCAAAGATGCCCTGCATATAGGAAGTCATGTGAGCACAACAATCATCTGCGAGATCTTGCGATCAATGAACAGGGAAGATCTTGCCTCTTCGTCATATATGGTCGATTATCTCCAGGAGATGATCAGGGATGTAAAGGAAAATGGCGGTTCGTTTTATAACATCTTCAGCGAAGAAGACGATAAAGCCATACTGCTTCTTGAAGCTGTCTACAAAGCATTTACCGAATATGCTGCGGGACACGGCATGTTTGACACGTTCGATGCTTATCTTTCTGCTGGTAGCGCATGCAAGAGTATCGCACCAGGTGCGTTTGGTGATACCGCCTTCATTGATGGTTTTCACGATTTCTCACCGGCTATGTCCGTCTTCCTGGAGAGCGTTCTGGACAAGTTCAACACCGTCTTCCTCACATGTCCGAAAGACAGATCGCGAGAGGATCTGTTCTCTTCGTCCAAATCGATAACCAAGTTCGTCACAGCGTTATCACAGAAGGCAAGACTGAAGACGGTCGAGCTTGACCGTATCAATAATCCAGTAAGGCTTACAGGGTTTTTCAAGAACCTCTTCAACGAGGAGAACAGAGTCCGCTCCAGTTCTTCTGTAGAGGTCTGCCGTTACGACAACGTATACACAGAAGTCGATGCGGTATGTCGGAAGACAAAAGCACTGCTAAAGGCTGGATTTCAACCCGAAGACATCGCTCTCGTCTCGGCAGACTTTTTGAGATACTCAGAGCTTGTCTCCTCAAGATTAACAGAGTATGGTGTGCCGTACCGGGTTGAGGGTGACAGACCTCTTATTGAGTCTTTCTCTGTGCGCTCACTTGTATTGCCCCTCGAGATCGCGGCAACAGGATTTCCGCCCGAGGCTTTTCTTGCACTCATAGAACAGGGCTATGCCGGTCAGGTTGACTTGCGCTTTTGTGAGATGATCTTTTCAAGCGCCAGGCTGCTCTTCGGAATCCCGAGAGGTTCGCTAAAACACCGAAGTGATGTCTTCTTCAGGAAGATCGGAAACTATAAGGAACTGCTGAAGTCAAAGGTCGATGCACTACGCGCTTCCGCCGAAGACGATTTTGACGAGAATACTGCCAGAACCCACGAAGATACTCTCAAGCTTCTGGAAAGCGAATTCGAACCTGCTATAGAAAGCTTGTTTGATCTGCTTGAACCTTTCGGAAGCATGGCCAGGAACACCGCAGAGTCTTTCGCGGGTCAAATAACAAAGAATTTCGAAAGATTGGATTTCAAAAAACGGATGGAAGCTCTGAATACGGAACTGGAAGACGACTCGGAAAATGCTGCTGTGTCGAGACTTCTGGAAGAAGTGCTTCCAGAACTGTCGTCGCTTCTTCGCTTTATGGGAAAAGACAGACTTTCTCCAGCAGACTACTTCGGTTATCTGAAGGTTCATCTGAAGAACCGTACTTATAAGAGCAGCACTTCTGTGGGCAACAGGGTCGAGATCCAGTCCCTTATGGGCTCCAGGTTTTCATCGAAGAAGATCAAGTTGTTTCTTGGATTTGTCGAGGGAAGCTATCCCGACGTTCGTATCAACCCGCTTTACGCGTCGAGTCAATATGGAAACCGGCCAAGGGATTTTCTCCTAACAAAGGAGAAGCAGCAGAAGCTTAATCTCTATCTCTCAATAACTCGTTGCACTGAAGCAGTAATATTCACCCTTCCCGAATCGACCATTGATGGTCTACCCATTCTGCACTCACCTTACCTTAAGGAAATTCAGGAAAGCGGTGCTGCTATTACGGCCGAAACGGAAGACACCTCCACTCTGAGAAGGATGAAACTCGCCGAACCGATGAGTCCGGAAGAACTCAGTGTATCGATCGCATATGCGTACGGGAAAAGCGGTTCGACACGCCTATTCGACAAGCATGATATGCCTGACCTGAAAGCCGACCTGGAAGAGTTTATCAGGCCTTATTCTTGGGAGGTTCTTGACAAAGCTCCGGTAGAAAAGACTGTGGGTAAGACATTCAGCTTCACTCGCCTAAAAAGCTATTCAGACTGCCCATTCAGATTCTTCCTCGACTACGTCCTGAAACTCCCTCGCCCCGAAGAGGTCTCCATAGAGCTTTCGCCAATGGAAGAAGGTGCCGTGTTTCATGCGGTACTCAAAGACTACTACTCAGGTTCGCATATGCCATGGGAAGAATCCCTTTCGGTTCAATTAGCCAAGCATTTGCGTCACGACAGCAAGCTTGTTAGGGAGATAGAGTACAGGCGACTTCATGCCGTTCTGGAAGACTACATACTTCGCCGCAACAAGAAGATGCCGAAGAACTGGACTGAAAACTTCATTCCTTCTTTCTTTGAGATCTCGTTCGGAATGGAAGGCGGGCCACGCGTTCCTTTAGCGGGCGGTCTCTTTCTTCGCGGAAAAATCGACAGAATCGACCTCAATGAATCTACGAAAGAGCTTTTCATCATAGACTACAAGCGCGGACAGAGTGCGGAAAAAGAGCAGCTTGTCCTCTATGCGATCGCCGCAGAGAGAGTCTTTTCCAGCCAGGAATACAGAGTCACCGGCGGAACGTTTAAAGCGCTCACTGGTAAGACAGTGAACATGGCGAATTTCTCTGTCAAGGTGGAGGATGATCTCCCGACATGGTGTTTCGCGCAAACGAAGATCACTCATGACGGACTGGAGAAGTGGCTCAGCGAAATCTCGTCCGGAATCGCTGAAGGGAAATTCTCTCCACAGCCCGCGTTGTCTTCTCCGAGCTGCTATCGCTGCAACCAGAAAAGCATATGTCAGACCTATCAGTGGCTTCCTTTGCGCGACCTGTCACCCGAAGGTTCAGGCTCAAGCAACACAAACGATCAAAAGGAGTTTTGGTGAGACAATGTCTGTGAATGACGATATAATAATCACCGCTTCTGCGGGAACAGGCAAGACATACAGACTCGTCAGTCATTATCTGGCGATCTTCAACGAATCCTTTCAAAGAAAGGACAATCTTGATGTTCACAATGTCTTGTGCATAACCTTTACAAAGAAAGCGGCACGGGAGATGAAGGAAAGGATAGTCAAAGAGATCGACTCTAAATTCCAGACCTCAAGAAGACCTCAATGGCAGGAACTTCGCAGGAGAATGCCCTTTGCATGGATATCCACTATCCATTCTTTCTGCGAAAGACTACTCAGGGAGAGTGCTCTGCATCTTTCGCTTGATCCCGGATTCGAGATAGTAGATGGCATGGATTATTACTCGAGACTTATGAGTCTTGTGAGATCGTATTTTGAGGAGCATGTCGATGAACTCGGTGAGCTACTATCGGTTACAGGAATAGGAAGTGCCCTGGAACTGCTCAAGCTTTCCCTTACAAGCTACCGGTATGAGATTCTCTCTAAGTCTCCCCTGCCTGCTGAGACTGTTTCTGACATCGGTTCGTCTCGGGTAGACTCTCTCGAAAGAGCTTCCGTATTACTTAAACAGCATGCTTCGGAGCTGTTGCGTCTCTTTCGAACCGAATTTACGCAGGCCAATCAGCTTGACTTCGACGAATTGCTTCTTAAGACAAGAGACCTTCTGGAGGAGAATCCAGAAGTAAGAGAGAGGTACAGTGAACGCTTCAGATATGTTCTTGTAGACGAGTTTCAAGACACCGACGGGTTGCAGACACAGATTATCAACCTGCTGCATCGTCCAGGAAGGAACTTCAGGCTGTTTGTAGGAGATCCGAAACAGTCGATCTATGCCTTCAGAGGAGCCGATGTGGCTGTTTTCAACAGGACAAGAGAGAAATTCGTAAGGTCAGGGCTGCCCACAGAAACCCTGAACACAAACTTCAGGTCAAAGGAAAGACTCGTTAGCTTCCAGAACGAGCTCTTCTCAATGATCATGTCCGATGCTCCCGTCGGAGAACACTTCAGAACATCTTACAGCAGTAAGGTAACTGCTCTTCAGGAGAACTCCAGCACGCCTGATCCGCGAGTGAAGTTGTTACTGTCCAAGTCCTCAGACGACTCGGAGAACGTCGCGCGATTCGTCTCTGATCTTCTGGAAACAAAGATGACCATGAAAGACAGAAACGGAAAAGAAGAGGAGCGTGAGGTGAAACCCCGGGATATCGCCTTGCTGCTCAGGAAATTCTCGAAAATCAGCGCGTATGAGGCTGCTCTTAGCAGGTTCAGAGTGCCCTTTTTTACTTCTGGAAGCAAGGGATTCTTTGAGCGACCCGAAGTGAACGGAATCCTCTCCTGGCTGGAGTTCATTGCGGACCCGCTGGATGACGGCGCCTTTGTGAGGCTCGCCATGTCACCCGCATTCAGGCTGTCTCTCGACCGGCTCTTTTCACTTAAGAAAGGACGTTCTCATTTCATTGAGGGTATCTTCGGCGAAGGGTTCGGGGGGCCAGAACTACTCAGAAGATTGTTGCTCAAACACAGGGAACTGAAACATGTCACGAGGCCGAGTGTCCTGGTCGAGAAGTTCATTGCCGAATCGAATTACCTTGCCAGACTCGCCGTGCTCCCTGACGCAGACCGGATGACTGCCAACACGCTAAAACTCGTCGATATGATAAAGGAACTCGAGAGAAGAAAGAACGGCCTGCGAGATCTCTTGTCCAGTTTCAGATCTTTCGACGAGTTCTCTGAAGAGCCAGAAGCCGCTTTGGAAGCTGAAAGTTCCGATTCTGTGAAGATAATGACCGTGCATCAGTCCAAAGGCCTGGAATTTCCCATAGTGGTTCTAGGCGATTGCTTTTGGAAAGCAAAACCACTGCAGGCACCCTTCATCTCTTTTGATGACAGGAGCTTCCTGATCATACCTAAAGAGCATGAAGGAGAGGCGCTTCCTTCAATAGCAGAACAGATGAAATCACTTGAAAACGAGAAGAGATATGAGGAGGAGAAAAGGACTCTCTATGTAGCCGTTTCCCGGGCACGGGATCTGCTTGCCATGAGCCTTAACGGTGATCCCGCCGAATCAAAACCCTGGTCAAAGATGCTGAAAGACAAACTGTTCAATCCCGATGAAATGAGCGTTACCGACATCATGTCAGATCATGCCGAGACAGTCAAACCTGGAGGAAAGAAGTACGTGCCAAAAGCACCCGTTTCCGAAACCAGCGAAGAAATTGATACTTCAATGGTTCCCTCCATCTCCCATGTATCGCTGGGAAAATACGTCTCGCCGACCCGGCTGATCTCAGACCATGGCGACTTCTTTGAACTCGGGAGTTTCTTTGAGCTTGAGAGAAATACACTCATAGCCAGAAGGGATTTGACGCTTGCCGGCAAGTTTGCTCACAAGATCCTGGAAGAACTCGGTCACAAAGATAAAGGGATCCCGGAAAAGAGTCTTGTAGAACTGTTCCAGACCATTCCTACCCCGGCTCTTTTTGAAGACCTTATCAGCGATGAAGAGAAAGAAGAAGTGCTGTCTGCTCTGAGAAAACTCGCAGAACATCAGCTTTTGAAGGAGATCATTGCCGGCGAACACGTATTAAGCGAGATAAGTGTTCAGCGGAAGCTTGACGATTTCATCCTTCTCGGTGTAATCGATAAGTTGTATAGTATAGATGGTAAGTGGAATATTGTTGACTTCAAGTACTCAAGTCGCGATCGAAAGAAGGAGAAGATGTATTCCTTTCAGCTGGAGTTTTACCTCTATTTGCTGAAGAGCACTCTTCCAGTGGAAAAAGCTACCGTGGTTTACCTGAAGTCAGGTGAGACATTGGAAGTAAATCTGGAAAGCACGAAGGAATATGAACGCCTGTTGAGAGAACTGATCTACGGGCGAGGAGGAGTTGTCGATGAAACTTAAGCCAACCAGGAGAGCCTTTCTCCTCAGGAACTCCGTTTTCCTATATTACTTCTTTCTGAGTCTTCTGGCGATTGTGGCGTATGGTATCGCATATGCCGAGCTGCCCGGAATAAAGCTTACGGACATCCTTCTGTTCATGGTCGTTTGGGTCGCCTTAACGATTCTTCCTGGAATCGTATTGGCGTTCAAGAGGAGACGTTTTGGCTGGGTCATCTGGCCCGTTCTCATGAATGTTCTTGGCCTTGGAATCAGATGGTATTTTGCCGACAGCATTGACACACAGTACGGATGGATAGTTGAGTATGCTCCATTTCTCGTGTTCTCGATAGTCAGTATTCTTGCACTGGCTATTCAGGATGCATACAGAAGGACTTTCGGATACGAGATCTCTGAAGGTTGTATCAAAATCTCATATGGTTTCATGAAATCGAATCAGCAGATAATCCCCTTGCGTCATGTAACAAATGTGCTCCTTGACAGATCAATACTGGCAAGGCTTCTCGGTGTGGGGAATGT
>PWXG01000124.1 GCA_003561215.1 Thermotogales bacterium | reverse complement strand
CGTCGCACGTTGGATCTCTCGCACAGCGGAACTCTCGTGTCTTGCTTATCTTGCTTCACCTGCATTTCAAACCGCTCTTGATCTGAATCCCATCCTTGGAGGGGTGGCGCAAAGCGCCGGGGTGGGTGATCTGTAGCAGCAGGACATGCTGCGAAGAGAGGTGTACAGATCAGGCGTACAACGAAGCGGAACTGAAGAATAAACAACGCAAAATAGACGAATGGACCTAATTGCGTAGTGCGGAAGTTATGCCCTGATATACGGACGATGTCAAATGAAGGGCATAATGGTATTATGCATCTACAAAAAGGAGCGAAAACCAGCTTCCAAAGTAGAGTAGGGGCAGAACACCGTTCTGCCCTAACCAGCGTGTTGCCGGAGCAAGAACCCACCCCGGCACAGACCGCGACCCTCCAAGGAAGGGACTTATCCATGGGAGTGACTTATAAGCGAATCACCCTTGTTCTGCGATGTTGAAGATCTTGATCTGCTCTTGAACTCATTCCCTAAGACCTTGGAAGGTTTTTCGCACGTCGGATCTCTCGCACAGCAGAACTCTCGTCTCTTGCTTATCTTGCTTCAACCTCTAACCTTCAACTGCCCCTCAAACCTGCTCTTGAACCCCGCCCTTGATCACCCGAACCTATCCAACCGATCTATTCACCCGCCCTTGTTTTGACGTTTTTATCGTGCGTCGGAATTCTCGCACAGCGGCACTTTCGTGTTTTGATCTTTACTACACCCTCCACCTGCTTCTGAACCCTCTGCCCTTGTTCTTAACACTACCCGCACTTACTCAACCGAATCTATTCAACCGCCCCTTTCCAACCCATACCCGCACCTGGCTCTTCTTCTTCAACCTCAAACCTTCAACTGCCCCTCAAACCTGTTCTTGAACCCTGTCCCTCCAATACCCGCACTTGGTTCTCATATTCCAACTTCACGTTCGTGTAAAATCTGATAATGCGCGAAGTAAGAATATTGGACTGTGTGAACTACTTGATTTGCTTGAAACAATTGTTCTATTATTGTATTAGACAACCCGTTTCTTGTTGCGTGTAGGGCAGTTCGATTTTCAGCCGATAGATCACGCACAAGGTACTTGCTATAACTATCTCGGTTCTCTTCCAAGGGGGGATGAGACCGTGTTATGGCTTTACATCGTAATAATTGCTGCCGTTCTTGGTGTGCTGGGATATCTCATGGTGAGATCAAGACCCAAACCAGAAGTTCTGGAGGCTTACCCTTATACAAAGAATGAGAACTTGTTCTCTGCTTCACAACGCTCCTTTCTTTCCGTTCTTGATCAAGCTGTTGGTGACAAGTTCAGAATTCTCGGCAAGATACGTATAGCAGATATTGCTGCTTTAAAGAAACTCTCAGATCGAAGTGCCCGGAAGAGAGCACTTAGCAAAATCGCTGGCAAACACTTCGATTACATCTTGTGTTCCAGAGATGACCTCTCTGTTGTTGCAGCTGTTGGCCTTGATGACAAGACTCGAGAGTATGCAGATCGTAAGGAAAGAGACGCCTTTATTGCAGGCTTGTGTGATGCGATTTCGTTGCCACTCCTGCGGTTTGAAGCAGGAGAGCAACGTTCAGTATCTGAGATCCGTTCAACGATTCTGAAGAAGCTGCGTATCGATGACAAACCCCAGAGCGAAACCGAGCCAGAAGATATTCAGGACCTACCCTCTGAAGAAACACGAGTTGCTGATGAAGAAATCCAGCGTGATTTCATAGAAGAAGGTTCGGAGGACTTCAATCTGGAAGAGGTCACACCGCTTTGTCCAGTATGCGCAGCCCCGATGACAGCGAGAACTATGGAAGTAAGCTCAGGCGAAACAAAGGAGTTCTGGTGCTGTACAAGCCACCCGAACTGCCGGGGCGTACTCTCGAAGGATTTCTAACGAAGAACTCTTTTGTGAGATATCTCAAGTCTTCATGATACCTAAATCTTGCATTCTGAATCATACTGCTGGTCCAAATAGACTTACGTCACTTCGCGATTGCTGATCGGCCCCACTTTTCGAGTGAGGCACTTCATGACGCAGCAACATCTAACTTGAGTCTAAAAGCGTTATACAAAATAAGCACTCTACGATACAGATTAGACTCGCCACCACCCACCGCAAGCGGCTCACACCATCCCCACGATGAAGGAACACATTTCACTATACGCTTCTCGTAGTGGAGATAAGAAGAGCTGAGAATCGCCTATCACGAATACCAACGCAGAAAGAAACAGTTCTGCTACGCCGAACCTGCTCACATGAGACACTCCCACGACCCTGCGAATAGTGTGGATTCCAGAAGATTCGCGCTAGTATTTCGACATAGTTAAGAATGCGGTACTTGTTGTCCTCGAGCCTTGGTCATTCTTATGGGCGGACGATCGCGAGAAAACACCTTCCATCATTTCCCCCTGCAATGCGGGATGAGCAATATGGCAGTTTCTATTTGAGCTATCCAGAAGACATGAAGATTAATATGTCAACAAATGGGCAGGAATTCGGTCTTGGAAGAGTATACTTAATCTATATCCCAGGAAAGGCTCTAATACAGCATAAGATCACTTGTGATACACAACACTGTCCTGTTAAGCCTTTCAGACTTCTCTGATGTTGCTCATTGTCCACTGTTCTAACAAGCGCCAAATGACCATGTCATGATTTCCCCGTCTTGTGCTACAAAAGCTGAAAGAGAAAGCGGAAGGTAGCAATGCAGGTTTTCGATCTGAAAGCTTTTCTCGTAAGCAACTCTTTTGCCGGACTCATCAGAAGAAAGCAGAAATACATGACGGCTTTTACCTGTTGGAATATAAGATTCAAAGCAACAACCAAGAGCCATGTGTTATAGACTGTACGGCTTTCGAAAATGCTAACAGCATAGGTATACAACAAATGCTTTCAAGCAACTCGAACCAGGATATTACTTCTTACACGCATGAGTTTTTGATCAGTTAGTGGGTAGTTCTAATGGAGCCGATCGAAAACGTGGTTGTTGTCCAAAATCCGAAAGGGGTGAAACCATGAGAAGAAACAGAATCCTCCTGTTAGTTGTTCTCCTGGCTGCAAGCATCCTGAGCGTTCAGTGCGGCAAGAAAGAAGAAGTCCAAGAGATGATCAGAGTAGAATCTGGGTCATTCATAATCGGAGATACTTGGGGTGATGGAAAAGATGACGAACGACCTACGCATGAAGTAACTATCGATTATGACTTTCTTATAGGAATGCACGAAGTCACGTTCGAAAAGTATGATGCTTTCTGTGAAGCCACAGGAAGGAACAAACCTTACGATCAGGACTGGGGCAGAGACAAGAGGCCGGTGGTCAATGTTAGCTGGTGGGACGCAATAGCTTACTGCAACTGGAGGAGCGAAGAGGAGAATCTGCCAAGAGCGTACGATGAACAAGGAAACCTCCTCGACAAGAATGGAGCTATTACACTGAATCCTGCAGAAGTTGTTGGTTATAGACTTCCAACTGAAGCAGAGTGGGAATACGCCGCACGGGGTGGAAGCAAAAGCAAAGGTTACAAGTATTCTGGAAGCGACAACTCTGATGAAGTCGCATGGTACGCATACAAATCAGGATGGAAGACCGAAGAAGTTGGGAAAAAGACCGCAAACGAACTGGGAATATTCGATATGAGTGGAAACGTCCTGGAGTGGTGTTCCGATTACTACGCACCCTATACGAGCGAATCCAAAACCAACCCATACACTGGTGAAGGTTCTCATCGAATTCTCCGTGGTGGTAGCTGGATGAGCGCTGAAGCTACAGTAAGAGTCTCAAACCGTGACTATCAAGGGGCTGCGTATACTCTTTACATAATAGGGTTTAGAATAGCAAGAACAGCACAATAGAGTGCCGTGAAACATGGCGGAAGTGAATCAGGCAAAGACTATCCCCAGAAGCGGATCTGACACAGCTCCTGATCTAAATCCCATCCTTGGAGGGGTGGCGTTCTTTGCCGGGGTGGGTGATCTATAGCAGCAGAATAACATGCTGCGAAGCTAGTCAGGCAGAATCAGCCTGAGAAGCGAATTGAGCAAAGATCGCTCAAGAAGCGGAACCGCACAACAAGCGGCGAAGCGGAGGACCAGGTTCAGGTCCGAAGCTTGATGACCAAGGTTAGTCCACGAAGCGAAGCCACAAGACCTGTGACGAAGCTGAGAACCGAAAACCAGAATCATTAAACGATAACAACGGCACTTACGATTGTTCGTTTCTTGCATTAACCTGGAACCTCTAACTGCATCATAAGACTTTTCTTGAGGCTTCCGTCGGACTTCATCCGAAGGGCACAGCAAGTCAGGCAAAATCTGCCTGGGAAGCGGATCGTCGCTTCGCGACGAGAAGCCGAACGCAGAAGTACACTGCGTGAAGCTAGTCCAGCAGCGGTCGCTGGAGAAGCGGATGACCAAAACCAGGTCTGAAGCGGGATGGCCAAAGAACGGCCATGAAGCGGAAGCACAAGAACAGTGGCAAAGCGGATCGTCGCTTCGCGACGAGAAGCCGAACAGCTAGGAGTAATACTCGAATCAGACCCTCGGGCACCAATCTGTTACGCGTTCACAGTTCTGTGATTTTTTCGTCGGATTTCTCGCACAGCGGAACTGTCGTGTTTTGTCTATCAGTTGGTTTTATCGCACGTCGGATCTCTCGCACAGCGGCACTTTCGTGTCTTGCTTTCTTCGCCATACCCGCACTTGATCTTAATTTCAACAATGCGGCGCTCTTCTGATTGAATAGAGTTTCCTGAGCCTCGGGCCGTTCTTCTGGCCCTCGACTTCACAGCATGGGTTTCGTTGTTCCGCTTCACCACGGCTTTCTGGTTCAGCTTCATGGCCTGGTTTTGGCCATTCAGCTTCTATGCGGTTTTGTGATTTCAATCCTCCCGAGGCATGGCGCGGAGCGCCGGGGTGGGTGTATTATTGCAGCAGTAGATGCTGCGAAGTAAATGCAGAGCGATCAAGTTTTCTGGAAGAGAATTACAGTCGACTGAGTTAAAGAGGAGGTCTTTCGTATGCTTGTCAGGAAAGCAATGATTGTTTTAAGCACAGTGTTGGTTTTTGTGATGTTATTGGTGCCGGTTTGTGCAGGTGCTGTTGAGACTCCCATACGGATTGGCTCGACGCTCCAGTTGTTTGTTGATGAGTACCTAATCGACGAATTCCGTGGTGGAGCACACTTAAGGTTGCATAATCCTGTTGCACAGGAGATTGTATTCACAACTTCTGATTTTCCCTGGGAAGGCAGCTATACTGCTTTTGGCACAGTCTTTCAAGATGGAGACATCTATAGGATGTACTATCTCACAGGAACCTTCGATATGACCTTCAACATTTACCCGCGGATGCATTACGGACCATCTGTTTATGCTTACGCAGAAAGCACCGACGGGATAAACTGGACAAAACCGGTTCTTGGTGTTTTCGAGTTCGATGGTAACAAAGAAACAAACATTGTCTGGGGCGGAGATCAGTTTGCACCCTTTAAAGACACTAACCCAGACGCACCTCAAGAAGCTCTTTACAAGGCGATGGTAGCTTCTCCTATGTACGCCTATCAATCCCCAGATGGAATCACGTGGGAGAAAATGCAAGAGGGGCCCGTCATTACTGAGGGAGAATTCGGTTCTTTGAACATTGCTTTCTGGGATTCTGTTAATGGTGTATACAGGGCATACTGGCGTGACCGTCATCTGATGATCCGGACTATCTCTACCGCGACTTCAAAGGACTTCATAAACTGGACCGAGCCGCAGAGGGTTGTTTTCCATTCTCCAGACGGTGAGGCAGCTCCGCATTTTCATCTCTATACACAGGGTATCCTGCCTTACTATCGCAATCCCGAGATCTTAATCGGCTTTCCTGATCTATATGTTGATCAGGAATGGCCTGAGGCAATGGCTCTTGATGTTCATCCAGGTTTTCTAATGAACGATCCCACCTACAACCCGCAACACAGAGAATGGCTGAAAATGCGTAGTCACAGAAGCGCTGCAGCAATCCGCAACCCGCTGTTTATGAGCAGCAGAGACGGGGTTAACTTCTACCGGTGGAACGAGGCATTCCTCAGGCCAGGTCCTGAACAGAGGGCTGGATGGGGATATTACGATTCTGGAGCGTTCTGGGGAATCGTCGAGACGCAGTCTCAATCTGTTCCAGACTACAGAGAAATATCACTCTATACGGTTGAGAGTTACCTGTTCGGAAGCCATGCAAACATAAGGAGACACACAATAAGAATAGACGGTTTCGTGTCTGCTTATGCGCCGTATCGCGGTGGGGAAATCATAACCAAACCTCTGATTTTTCATGGTAACTACATGGTGATTAACTTCGCTACTTCTGCGCAGGGTAGCGTACAGGTAGAAATACTGGATATCAACGGACAGCCACTTCCCGGACTGGATATAGTCAACTCCCCGCTAATTCGAGGAGACCATCTTGAACGGGTGGTACGGTGGAGAGACCCTGAAGGAGGCAAAGAAAGAACCAGCGATCTCAGCCATCTTTCAGGAAGACCAATACGCATTCGTTTTGTGCTGAAAGACGCAGATCTGTACTCTTTCCGGTTCGTCTCACGCTAGATCAGAAAGCAGGAGAAACGGGTTCCAGTTAGACCTGGACTCCGTTGTATTCAAGTTGCCTCAGCAACAGAGCTAAAATCGTTATCTGGAAAAACGATCAGGCATAACACACTTCTATCCCGAGCTGTGAAATCTTCTTGCAGCGTAGTGTGATCTTGAGCATACAAGCTCTACAGAATCAAGTATCCTGTTCATGTTTCTTTGTCTTTCAGAGCATTGATCCCATCGGATTTCATCCGAAGGGCACAGCAAGTCAGTCAGAATCGGACTGAGAAGCGGATCGTCGCTTCGCGACGAGAAGCCGAACGCAGAAGTACACTGCGTGAAGCTAGTCCAGCAGAGATCGCTGGAGAAGCGGATGACCAAAATCATGTCCGAAGCGGAATGGCCGAAAAATGGCCACGAAGCGGAACCATAAGAACAGTGGCGAAGCGATTTAGAACTCTCGAGGTCATTGCAAACGCAACGGTACTCTTGTATCTTGCTCTATCAGTTGGTTTTGTCGCACGTTGTCACCTGATCATTGCTAGACCCTATACCTGAATCTTAACCTGCCCTTTAACCCTGCTCTTATTCATTTGCTTCAACCTTAAACCTTCAACTGCCCCTCAAACCTGCTCTTCAACCCTCTACCTGCTTCTCAACCTGATCTTGAACCCCGCCCTTGATCACCCGCAGTTACTCAACCGCCCCTTTCCAACCGATCTATTCAACCGCACTTGTTCTCATGTTCTTGTCGGACGTCGGAACTCTCGCACAGCGGAATTTTCGTGCCTTGATTATCTTAGCTATACCCTCTACCTGCTCTTCACTTGAATTAATGCTTTTCTCGCAATGTCGGAGTTTTCGCACGACGGCTCTTCCGTGTCTTGCTCTTCCTGCTATACCCGCTCCATCTCAATCGGGTCTATCCAACCGCTCCTTTCCAACCCATACCCGCACCTGGTTGGTCTGCTTCAACCTTTAACCTTTACCTGCTCTTCAAACCTGTTCCTTTTCCCTCTAACTGCCCCTCAAAACTAGTCTTGAATTCGGATGATTGTATAGTGTCTCTCGTGATATGATTCTAGCGGTTATGTCAGACTGCTGAAACATCTTTGGTTAGAGCAACTCAATCCATAAAATCGGTCAGTCAAGAAGCACGGAGGTAGCAGATGAACGAGAACTATCCCGATACTGATCTCTACAAGATCTACCTGTCGAGAATTAATGCAGTACTAGACCATATAGAGAGAAATGTATCGAAGCCTCTAACTCTTAAAGAACTGTCAGATGTTGCGAATTTCTCACGTTTTCATTTTCACAGGATCTTCAGCGCATTTATGGGCGAGACTCTCTCCCAGTTCATCTGGCGAGTTCGGTTGGAAAAAGCTGCTGCAACACTGGTGAACGAGCAGTCAAAATCGATAACGGAGATCGCACTTGAGTGTGGCTTCTCCAGTTCTTCATCATTCAGTCGTAGTTTCAAGAGCAAGTTTCGTCTTAGCCCCCAGGAATGGAGAAAGAAGAAGGTCACACAGAGCAATCTGAATCATCATGACAGCAATTCGGATTATTCGGAAAGCAATAAGAGAGCAGCTCTTCACCCCTCAGCCCTCTACAATCTTGGTATCGAGATCTTCAAGAGGAGGATGAGTATGGGAAAAGCTGCCAAGAACGTTTTAACCAGGAACCTTCCAGAGACAACTGTTGCCTATGTTCGTTACATCGGACCTTATGCAGGAAATGAGAAGCTCTTCGAAACACTCTTCAACAAGCTTTGTGCCTGGGCAGGACCGAGAAATCTGATGAACAGGCCCGACGCACAGTTTCTCGTGATTTACCACGACAACCCTGATGTTACAGAAGAGGACAAACTGAGAATGAGTGTCTGCATAACAGTTCCCAAAGAAACTGAAGTCGATGGCGATATCGG
>PWXG01000219.1 GCA_003561215.1 Thermotogales bacterium | reverse complement strand
CAGGAAAAAATCTTTCCTGCCGCAAATGCCCGTATCGTCGTTGCTTCATGTCGAACTGAGGATCTCTGTTTTTTCCACGACCTGTCTCTGGCTGTACTGGCATGAGCGAAGCCCATACGGTGCAACATGCGAAGCGTGTTATCTGAAGTTACCTCTTGCAGTCACGTGATGTGCGATACCTTCGAATACAACCCTTGCAGAACGAGGCATGTAGTCCTCAACCTCCTCACAAAAAGCATTCTTGGCTTTTGGTTAGCCCGATTTGCAGGGTCTTCCGCAAATTGGAACTGGCCTACCGCAGGTAGAACTGGCCCGAGTGGTCTTCTCGGAACTGGCCGCCCTGATCCTGGGCGAACTGGCCTGGCTGTCCTGCCAGAACTGGCCCACGAAGTGGAGCTGGCCCACCGAAGGTGGAACTGGCCCGTCTGACCCTGACGGCGCTGGCCTGTCTTCAAGTTTTGTCCACGCGTCTTACTTGACGCGTACTGGCACCATCGCCTTCTCTGCGATGGTACTGGCACGACCGTTCTTCGGTCGTACTGGCATGGGCGAAGCCCATACTGTGCACCGAGCGAAGCTCGGTACTGGAACTGGCACCCGCAGGGCATCAAAACCATTTATCAAGAAACTCTGATGGTGAGAGAATCGGAACGAGGTCCTTTGGAAAGTGCTTTGAGTTGCCAGTAACAATCGGACAATTCCCAGCTACTGCAACTTCCATAAAAGGCCTGTCGTAAGGATCAGCCAATTCGTGGGGAATCGGCTGAGGTGTGATAAGTAGCCCGGTGTACTGCAGATAAGTCAGAAGATTCCTGATGTCTTCTTTCCTGAAGCAAAAAGCCGGCCTTAGTAACACCCTCTCGTATTCGTCAATAACCCTGGAGTCAAAGCAGAGTTGAAGTCTATCGGCAAACATATGATTGATAACTACTGCTGGCTTGCCCGAAGGATTCAGCAGGCCAGAGACAAGCACATTGGTATCAAGAACTATTCTCATCCTCGCTCTTTGCGAGTTTCTTCAATCTCTTTGTCGATTTCTTCGTCACTCATCTTGTCAAGACCACTCTTGAGTGACTGAAGGCGAATTCTCTCAACCGAAAGCTCAGCCTTTGCCCGAGAAATAGCTTTAAGAAGCATATCGAGTTCTTCATCTGCTTTTATCATTATTGCTCTTGGTTTTCCGTTAACCGTTACAACTACCTCCACACCACTATCGATTGCTTCCCACAAAGAAGAAGGGTTGTTCCTGAGTTCTCTCGTAGCAACATACTTCATAAGACCACCTCCACCCTACAATTTATTATACAATATTACCTACATTATAACTACAACAATGTACAACATAATATAAGCCGCGCGCAGCACTGAAATCTTATGAACCGGCATTATTCGCTCTTAAGCAAGTATCAACTAACAACTAGCAACTGCTCTTATGAACTGGCCCGAGTGGTCTTCGCGGGACTGGCGATTCATGTAATGGATTTCGCACGTCGCAAGTCGGGGTTCTCGCACAACGGAATTTCATAACTGGCACCATCGCGGCTTTCGATGGCACTGGCTTTCATTTATCAAGTTTCAGGTGATACAATATCAGTATACATATCCGTAAACACATGAATGAATATGAGGAGGACTATTATGAAGACTCAAATAGTCAGAGTATCGGCGGCGACTCATGAGAAACTGAAGAAGCTGTCATCGAAGACTGGTGAAACAATGATCGATGTCCTGACTAAAGCTGTAGAGAGTTATCGAAGAGAAACACTATTAAGGGAATCTAACGCAGCTTTTTACAGATTGAAGGAAGACAAAGAACTATGGAAAGAAGAGCTTTCTGAAAGAAAGGAATGGGAGTCAACACTTGAAGACGGACTGGCTGATAAATGAAGAGCAGTCTTCCTTCAAGAGGCGAAATATGGCTTGCAAATCTAAGCCCAACTGCTGGACGAGAGAAATCTGGAACCAGACCTTGTCTGATAGTCTCTGTGGATGTTTTCAATCATGGACCCGCAGAGCTTGTTATAGTTGTTCCCCTTACTTCAAGACACAAATCGATCCCTTTGCATGTCCGAGTTCAGAAGGGTGAAGGTAATCTGGACAATTTAAGCTATGCGAAACCTGAGGACATCAGATCAGTCTCCAAGAGCAGACTGACAAGAAAAATTGGTTCTGTCAACGCCAACATGCTAAACGAAGTGCTTGACAGAATAAGAATTTTATTGGACATCTAGAGGACTTTGAGCGAGCAAATCGTACGCAGCAAGCTGTTCTTGAGAACTGGAGATCTTTGATTGAATTGCTTCCGAAGCTATGCTTCGAAATGCCTATCACGACGTTCTTCGTGAAACTGCTTCTCGAGCATTCTCCTTTTCTGGTCATCGCTCATCTCCATGCTCTCCCGTATTTCTTTGAACTTGTTGACCTTGCAGATGAGTTCTGACCTCTCTTTGGCAATAAGATCACCCAGCTCTTTGTATCCAGAAACCAGACCTCGGTCCTCAAGAAACTTGTAGAATTCAACTAGGACACTGAACATGTCATCAAGCTGCTCTTCATCGATGTCCTGAGTTCTGAGGATGATTCCATCCATTATCGGCAGAAACAGAACACATACCGTGTCTATGTCTTCATAAAGAAATGGATCGGGAGACTGCAGGTCCCAAATGAGATCCATAGTATTGTCAACCCTAAAGAGCATGTTGTGTGCTCTCATTGGGTTGTATCGACTATTTCGAATCAGGAAAAGCTTGAATGCTTCAATTCTACTAAAGTTGTAGCGTTTGATCTCTTTCTCTTGGTCTTCTTCGTCATCGATCAGCTGGTCTAGTCTTTCGTGGTCTACGTCTCTGAGAAGATATGCCTCCCAGTCTTTCAGACCTCTCTTTATCATCTCCTTGTAGATCTTGTAATTATTCAAATTAAAACTGTCTTTTGGATTCAACTCGAGGGCCTTTTCAAGAGCTTGTTTTGCTCTATCCAGGTTTCCCCGGATCATTTCTAACCATCCCATATTGCAGTAATGCCGATGGTTCATCGGATCTAGCTGCATGGCTTTTTTCATATAGTCAACTGCTTTGTCAACATCTCCGATAAATGCAAGACACGCTGCGACGCGCTCAAGAACACCGGATTTGTCCTCATCGATATCTAAAAGCTGACCATAATACTCAATCGCCATATGGAAGCGTAGATGATCCTCCAGAAAATCTCCGATCTTGTAGTAAGCCTGAATCAGAATATCCAGATCAAAATGTGCCTTTACGGACGAGAGGCCTTTATCCAGAAGACATCGCGCGATTTCATCTTCTCCTTCTTTGATCTTCCTAAAGCCGAGCTCTATCACTGCAGGATAATACTCCTCACAGAGAGCGATTATCTCCTCCAGGAAAGCCGTTCTTTCCACTGGTGTCATCTTGTCCTGTGCGAAGAAAGGCATCATCTCATGGACAAGCGCACTGGAATACCGAAAATCAGCAGCTTGCCAGGCTTCTGTATCCTCAATGCTCTTTTTGATAGGTTTCATTCCATCTGGATTGTTGCGAATCACCTTTTTCTTCATTACAACCTCCTGCTGAGTTTCTTTCAACTAAAACTCTTCGCGAAATCGATACTTCAGGCAAAACAGCTACACTTGCAATCTTAGAAATCATTGAAACACCCTGACATAGGCGATCTTACCATTAACCTTGACACATGAGTCGCTCCTCCTATATATCCATACCCATTTAGATAGTACATCATACTGATTTATCAATGAAGTGCTATACTATACATGAAGGAGGGATATTCAATGAATGCTCAGAGATCACGTATTACTGGAAGAGGACAGATTCAGATTCCTGCGAGAATCAGAAAAGCTATTGGAGCAGACATCGGCGATGAGATTGAATTTGTACTGAACGACAGTGGAGAAATACGAGTGAGGCTTATCAAGAGAAAAAAGCTATCAGAACTTGCAGGAGCTTTACATAAGAGGAGGGAATTCCCAGGACTTGAGAAAGAAGAGGAAGTTACCAAGAAGAGAGTCTCAGAAAAGGTCGCAAAGAAACATGAGCAAGACTAATCACGCTGCATGGATTGATGCCAACGTAGTGCTTCGCTTTCTGCTGCGTGATAATGAAGAGTATTTCAAAGCAGCATCAGAGATACTCCGTCAAGCAGAAGAGGGAAGTATAACGCTAGTAATCCATACCCTCACACTTGCTGAGATAGTCTGGACGCTGGAGAGCTATTATGAGTACTCAAAGGAAGAGATCTCGAAAGTGCTAGAGGAATTCATTGAAGCAGAAGGAATCGAGTGTCTCGATAGGGATATTGTTAAGAGTGCTCTTATATCTTACCGAGATCGGAACGTAGACTTCATCGATGCATACCTGGCTGTATATGCATCTTCAAAAGGACCATCCACAATCTACACACTTGATAGAAAACACTTCTCCAGACTCGAAGGTGATATAAGAATCTTGTGAATTGTCAGGAATAGTCAGTACCGACCGAAGGTCGGTGCCAGTACAAAGCTGTGCTTTGTGCACCGTACTGACGATGAAACCGTCAGTGCCCGAAGGGTACTGGCACGATTGCAGCTCCAGCAATCGTACTGGCATCGCCTTGCGATGAAGGTGGAGCTGGCCAAGTCTTAAGCTATTACTGACGATGTGTCTGAAGTACCGTGTGGGGTTTTGTGGGTTTTGCACGACGCACAACGGCTCTGCAAAAAAGGTTTCAAGTCCCCTCTTGGGAGGGGTGCCGTTCTCTGGCGGGGGGGGGTGATCCAGATAGCAGCAATAACAGCTGCGAAGCGAATCACGGAAAACACTCGTAAGAAGCTAATCATCGCTAAGCAACGAGAAGCGACCTGGCAAAACTGCTTCAGAGGTTTGTCTCTTCTTTTGTGGGCGAAGCCGAACTGTCCTGACTGTTGTGCCAAAACTGGCAGTGTTATCTTGTCTGGCACCGCTTCTCGAGCATCCTTTGCTCGACATCGCTTCGATTCACTGACAATGAACTCAACGATGCTACGGTATTACGTATAAGTAAAAAAGGAGTCTGTCACTATTTGTTTATTTGTTACGCGTCACACTTCTTGCGCCGATTCTGCGCAACCCTTGCTGTGTTAACTAGTTACAGAACCGCAAACTAAAGGCGACATGCAAGTAGTAACATCTGTTATGTTATTAAAACAGAATCTTTGATATACTCACCGTATCTTTTGAGATGACCTACCAGATCTACCTGGAGAATGTCTTCCAAACTGAGATCCAGGTGCCGAAGTTACTCCAATAACTGTGCAGATACAATCTGAGCCTCTTTCAGTATTTATGCCTTTTAGATGACTGAAATTTATGATTAGATATTGATACGTAATCATCAATTGGAGTTCAACCTTGACAAATTACAGGTTGCTGAAAACGCTTCAATTAGCGTTCGTGTCCCGTGTGGTTTTTGGATCTTAAAGAAGTCATTATGGTTTCTAGAAACGCAGCTTGTGTTGTTTGTGCATTCACGATGATAACAGAAGAACAGGTCTGTTATATGTAAGTGTTGAACTAGAAGTCATCTGGAGGTGTTGAAGATGCGAAGGTGTTTTCTGATTCTAGTACCGTTCTTGCTTTTGATAGTGTTGCTAGGTTGTCCTCAGTTAATCAAGAACAATCCCCCTGTCTGGAGCACCATTCCGAACGCAACCGTGAATGTCGGTCAGAGTGTTCAGCGGAACTTATCAAACTACGCAACAGATCCTGACGGTGATGCTTTGACGTTCAGCAAAGTCGGCGGTCCTGGTAATGTAGTCGGCTCACAATACAGCTGGACAGCCACTGGGCCTTACGGGGAGGTCTATGACGTGTCTGTCAAAGCATCTGATGGAAAGGGTGGAGAGGCAGTAACAACGTTTACTATCACGGTAAATACTCCTCCTAACACACCATCAAACCCCAGTCCCGCTCATATGGCAGCAAATCAAAATTACCCAGGTATCACGTTGTCCTGGACAGGTGGAGATCCTGACGGTGATTCCGTAGTGTACGACATATACTTTGGAACAACTGACCCCCTGCCCCGTGTCAAACAGAGTCATCATACCACAAGCTATCCTGTTTCCGGACTCCAGAGTAGCACAACCTATTACTGGCAAATTGTGGCCAAAGATGGAATGACTGAAACACCCGGGCCAGTGTGGGAGTTTTCGACTAAGGCGCCCCAACCTCCCAACACTCCATCTAATCCGGTCCCCGCAAACAACGCACTCAAGCAGAACCATCCAAACATCACTCTGTCCTGGACAGGTGGACATCCAGGGGGTGATCCCGTGGTATACGACGTATACTTTGGTACCAATGCTATTCCACCTCTTGAAAAATCCAATCACGGAACTGAATCATACGCTGTATCAGGACTCACTGGAAATACGACCTACTACTGGCAGATCAGGGCCAAGTCAGGAACACAGTCTGTGTGGGGACCCATATGGCAGTTTAAGACGGGACCGGTAATGCTGATTGACGATGACTTTGAGTCATACATCGCAGGCTTTGCACCCAATGTTCCCTGGGGAACCTACTCGTTTGAGGGAACCTCCAAAGCATGGATTTCCCTATATGGTCGTGGCGGAGGTCAAGCACTTACTTTCGAAGATCCTACAGTCGCAGGATGGGCTGAAATCAAAAGAACAACGGGATGGAACAACTTCAGCTCGTGTAGGCTTGAATATGATTTCTATGTTTCTACAGGTGGCAGTTTTGGAGTCAGGCTCTACGCATTTGGAGGCTATTGGGAGCCTTACATCTTTGTTGGTGACCGAGGACAGGGCTGGGGACTATACGCGGTGAATGGGAACCTTAATTTCAAGTTCCTCTCTGCCTTGACGCCTCAAACTTGGTACACAGTAACTGTTCAATTCAGCTACGAAACATATATCTATAATGTTTATCTGAATGGAGTTTACATAGGTAATCAAACAATCACTGGCCCTATTAACAACCATCTTTACGGTATTCAGGTTCTTGTGTTCGACGACCAGACCTGCAACTTTGTTGACATTGATAACATCAGTCTGGCTGTCTACGATACCGGCTACACAGCTGAGGCTATTGATTACAATGATTTGGAAGCGTTTGAGCCATCTGTCAGCTCTGATATTCAGTAAATCAAACACAGCACGGTGCCTCTTGTCTTTTCACTGAAGCGAAGCCACCAAATGGCAGATAGCTCGTGGCTCATGAAAAGGCAGGTTTAAGGGTAAAGGTTTTTGAAGTGCGGTTCTGAATCGAGCAAGACACGAGAGTTCCGTTGTTCGCTGTGCGTCGTGCGACTAAGGAGTTACTTGGGGACTGTGATCGCACTTGCCTGCCGCAGGCAGAACTGGCTTTCTTTTCATCCACCGGGAACCAGGAACCGAGAACTGTGAACAGTCTTCTCTCGCTTCTTGCGCCGATTCTGCGCAACAATGCTTCTTGGCGCTCTTCGCCAACATCGCCTCCGAAGCTACGCCTCGCACGCCTCAAGATGTCTTGTTTTTTCCACGTCCTGTTACTGGACGTACTGGCACCGTCGTGAATCTCGACGGTACTGGCATCACGAAGTGATACTGTGCATCGATCGTGCTATCCGATCGATGCTGTGCACCGAGCGAAGCTCGGTATAGCTCTGCAACACACAGTTGAAAAAGGTAGTATGATAGGATTAGCAGCAAAGATTTCCTCTTAAGGGGTGATCAAGCATGGCTTCATATAGGTTTGCTGCAGTAATCGAGAGGGATGAGGAAGGCTACTTTGCCTTTTGTCCTGAACTTCAGGGTTGCTACACGCAGGGCAAAACGTATGAAGAAGCACTAAGAAATATCGAAGATGCCGTTCGTCTCCATATAGAAGATAGGCTTGCCAATGGAGAAGAGATTCCGCTCGCAAAGTCTGTCAGTCTCACTTCCGTAGAGATTGCAGTCTGAGGTTCATGCCGAAGCTTCCCAGGGTAACAGCCAATGAAGTGATCAGAGTCTTGAACCGAGCTGGTTTCTCTCTTGTTCGTCAGAGCGGAAGCCACAAGATCTATAAGAACGAAAAAGAATGAGAGTTACTGTTCCTTATCATGCTGGAAAAACGCTTCATCCGAAAGTTCTGCAAAGCATTCTGCGAGATGCAGATCTCTCAGTGGAAGCATTTGATGAGCTCCGGAATTGAAAAACACACGTAGCAATCCCCAACTCCTGTGACCCCACGTCGACAACGAATCATCTGATGCGAGATCTAAGACCAGGGGGACTGAACAGCCTTTCGCTCCAAGGGCGTAAGCCCAGAAAAGCGCATCTGTCAAAAGGTCTGGAATGTTGTGCAAAAACAGTATCTGGATTTTCTTGCGAAAAAATAGAGTCTGTCCCGGATTTTTTCCGGATTCTTTTCGTAATTCGCGGCAAGAGAAGCAACCTATCACGATGGTAGATGTTGCGTGATAAGACCACACTCTTGATGGCCCGTATCACCGTAATTGTCGCTGTCGCAAGTGTTGTATAATCTCTTATGAATTTCCAAGATAATGCTGAGCTCGGTGGCTTTCAAAACTTGTTGGTCTTCTGGTCAGAGGTGATTTTTGTGCAAAATCTAAATCCTCATGAAGTTCTCGACAAACTGCTCAAGATGCCGCTAGAGAACGAATGTGTTGAATTCAAGTCAGCTAAGAACTCGTT
>PWXG01000028.1 GCA_003561215.1 Thermotogales bacterium | reverse complement strand
GATTAGAGCAAGACAAGTGTATCACTTCGGTCTCATGTTCTACTCCAAGAAGCTCATCTCGCACAGTGGTTCAGGCTTTCAAGAACTGAGTTATCTCCTCAGTGAACAGCACCGGTTTCTCAACATTTATGCTGTGCCCACAGTCTTCATATATCTTCAGTGTTGTATTGGGCATGAGTTCTTCGAACTGCCTGACCATCTTTTCGGTTATTATGAGATCCTTCTTTCCCAAGAAGACAAGCAGGGGTGTTTCGTTACCTTTCAGTTTGTCTGAGTAATCGTATTCTTCCAGTGCCCTGGCGTTTTCTGTGAAACAGCGGCTATCCATTAAGAGCGCATCATCAACAAGCTGTTCCGTAAGTGCATCAATTCTGCGGGTTGGCATGGTAGAAATGATCGATTTTCTCAGCAATCCCCTGTTTCTCATCATCAAAGGTGCTGCACCATACACTTCTGGTGGAGAAACATAGCCCGAAGGAGGTGCAGGATCGATCAATGAGACTTTCTCTACTGTCTCTGGTTTGTCAAGCAAGACTTTCTGTGCTACTGCACCACCAAGAGAATGTGCAACAAGAAATACCTTCTTTATGCCCAGCTCTTCAAGAAAACCACTGACAAAGCGTGCGTATTCTTCTATGGAGATTGTCTCTATCTTGTCAGACCTTCCGAAGTTGGGCATGTCAAGTGCTATGCCTCTGAAAGTTTCCGGAAGCAGTTCAAGTGCTGGCTTGAACCATCGCCATGAACCTGCGTTTCCGTGTATGAACAGTATTGTCTTTTCTGCTTGTGGGTTAACTTCAACATAGAAGATCTTCTTTCCATGAACCTCTATGAACTTGCCTGGTTCTTTCTTCCCTTTATGAAGCTTTCTTCTGAGTGCCGTGTATGGTCTCCAAAGATACTTCAGGCTGAGCAGTTGTAGTCCGTATGCTATTCCCCTTGGGAAGAACAAGACAACTATGATCAGCATAATTCCGAATATGACAGACATGGGAATTGCTACCCTGCTGAGCATAAAAGGAAAGGCTACCATGATTATCGAGCCTATGAATCCTCCCGAAAGGGTGGCAAGTCCACCTATTACTATGATCGCAAGAAGGTTTATGGATACGGCAAGTCCAAAGTCAGGAGGAGAGATGTAGTTTATCGTGTGCGCATACAAGCTTCCTGCCAGTCCTGCATACACTGCACTTGTTATGAAGGCGATCATTTTGTATTTCGTTATGTTTATCCCCAGTGATTGTGCTGCAAATGCACTTTCTCTTATGGCTTTCATCGCTCTTCCTGTTTTTGTCTTGAGTATGTTGTCTGTTATTATGAATATCACTATGGATATGAAGGCTATGAGATACAGGTTCGCCAGTTCCGAATTCAAGCTGATCCCGAACAACGATGCTTGAGGGATGTTTCTAAATCCTACCGCCCCTCCTATGTATTGCCATGAACGTGCTACTTCTTCAACCATTACTCCAAAGGCCAGCGTTGCTATTGCTAAGTAGTATCCTTTCAGTCTCAAAGATGGTATGCCAAGTCCTATTCCAAATAGTCCTGCCATCACTCCTGAGATGAGAAAGGCTATTATGAATGGCACTCCAAGGTTCACTGTCAGTATTGCAGATGTGTATGCTCCTATGGCAAGAAATGCCCCGTGACCTATGGATATCTGGCCCGCATATCCTATTACCAGGTTCAGTCCAAGCGATGCTATGTTGTATACAAGTACAAGGCTGAAGATTGTCAGTAAGAAGCTTCTTTGTGCAAAGAAAAGGGGTACGACCACAAAGGCAATAGACAGTAACAACCAGGATCGGTATTTGTTGTAGAAATTCCTCATCTTTTGTCTACACCCTCTCTATTGCCTTGCTTCCCATCAGGCCTGACGGTTTGACCAGTAGTACAACAAGGATTATGAGTAGTGATAACGCCATTTTCAACTCTTCTGAGATGTATGCTCCCATGAATTGTTCTATTACTCCAAGCAGTATGCCTCCCACAACAGCCCCAGGTAGGCTGTCAAAGCCTCCAAGTACTGCTCCAGTCAGTCCTCTTATCTGCAGGGGTAACATCATGTTGGGATGGATGAAGGTTCTTGGTGCTGCCAACACGGCAGAGACTGCCCCAAGGGATACGCCCACACCCCATGATAGCGCGAATATTACTCCTACTTTTATTCCCATGAGTTTTGCTGCGTTTTCGTTCTGTGCTGTTGCCCTTATAGCAAGGCCTGTCTTTGTGTATTTGAAGTATATGAAGAGCCCTGCCATGATCGCTGCTGCTACGATGAAGATGAGTATGTCCTGGTTTCTTATTACGAGTCTTCCTGTATCTATGGTTATCATCCTTACCCCAGATACCAGGTTGGGAAAGCTTCTGTAGTCTTGTTTCCATATCTGCAGCGCCAATCCTTCAAAGATCATCAGCATGCCCAGTGTGAGTATGAGCATGGCTCCTTTGGAAAGGTGCCTGACCTGGCGCAAGAGTCCTCTTTCTGCTGCTGCTCCAAGTGCAAAGGCAAAGGCTATGCAGATCGTCACTGACAACCACAGGGGTGCTCCGACGGTGTTTAAGAATGTGTAGGCTATGTATATGCTGAACATGCCCATGTATCCGTATGCAAAGTTTACTACTCCGGTTGTTTTGAAGATCATCACGATCCCAAGTGCAACAAGGGCTATGAGGCTTCCTCCTCGAAGTCCAAGTATTAGTTGTTGTAAGAACATGGTCATGTGATCACCTCTTACGCCCCAAGATATTTCTGTCGAACAAGAGGGTTCTGCAGCAGGTCTTTGCCCTTTCCTGACAGTCCCATTTTCCCTGTTTCGAGTATGTATGCGTAATCGCATATGGCAAGTGCTGCGTTTGCGTTTTGTTCTACCAGCAGTATTGTCAGGTCTCTTTCTTTGTTCAGCATGATTAGTCTATCGAAGATTTGCTCCGCTATTTTCGGTGCAAGTCCAAGGGAGGGTTCGTCAAGCATGAGTAGTTGTGGTGATGCCATCAGTGCACGGCCTATTGCCAGCATCTGTTGTTCTCCTCCAGATAGGGTCCCTGCCATTTGTTTGCGTCTTTCTGAGAGGATTGGAAAGAGTTTCAGTACGTCTTCCATGTCTTCCAGCACTGAGGTTCTCTTGGTTTGGTTGTATGCACCTGCCAGGAGGTTTTCTTTCACTGTGAGTGAAGGAAAGAGCATCCTGCCTTCGGGGCATTGTACGATTCCTGCTTTGACTATTCTGGACGAGTCTTCGTGGGTCATTTCTTTTTCTTTGTAGATGATTTTTCCTCTTTTTGCTCTTATGAGTCCGGATATGGTGTTGAGTGTCGTGGATTTGCCTGCCCCGTTCGCTCCCAGCAGCGCTGTTATGGTTTTTTCTTTGACTTGAAATGTTATGCCTTTTAACGCCATTACGTAGCCATAGTAGACTTCAAGTCCTTCTATTTTAAGCATATTTGCTCTCTCCCAGGTAGGCTTCTATTACTTTTGGGTCGTTCCTTATTTCTGATGGTTTTCCTTCGGCGATTTTGTGTCCAAAGCTCATGACTGTTATTCTGTCAGATATGTCCATGACAAGTGACATGTCGTGTTCTACAAGTAATACGGTTATGCCAAGTTTCCTGGTGAACATGTGTATGAGTTTTTTCAGTTCTATCGTTTCTGCTGTGTTCAACCCTGCTGCAGGTTCGTCTATGAGCATGAGCTTGGGCTCGCAAATGAGTGCTCTTGCAAGTTCTACTCTCTTTTGTAACCCATAAGGAAGCATTCCTGCATATGTGTTTAGCCTGTTCTTTATTTCCAGTATTTCTGCTACTTCCAGAACTCGTGTCCATGCTGCTCCTTCTTCGTTCTTTACTCCACCTGTTCTGAAGAGTTCTGTCCAGACTTTTGTTCGGAATTCTCTGTGATGTCCCACAAGCATGTTTTCTCCAACGGTCATGAGTTTGAATATCTCAAGGTTCTGAAATGTCCTGGATATGCCCTGACTTATTACCTGGAAAGGTTTGAGTCCATTCAGATCACGGCCATCGAATGAGATCTTTCCCGAGTCCGGTCTTACCACCCTGGTAATTGCATTGAATACTGTGGTCTTGCCCGCTCCGTTTGGTCCGATCAAAGAATGCACTATTCCCTGTTCTACGTTCGTGCTGAACCTGTTGACTGCTACTACTCCACCGAACCTCACAGTAAGGTCTTCCAGTTCAAGTAATGCCATCTTTCTTCCTCCAGAAGAATAGAGGCCGCGGCCTTGCCGCGACCTCCAGTAAACTCAACTATTCAAGCGTTATCCAGTCGTGAAGAGTGGTCCATTCCTGATTCTTGACTTCCATCACGTACATCTGTAGAACACCGGTTCTGCAGAAATTGTCGTCTGGATCAAAAGGACCATAAGTTATCTCAGGCGTGATGAACCCGGTCCATCCGTCCATGGTTTCGAGCGCTCTTGCCAGCTTCTCGCGTGTTGGATTCTCACCAGCTCTTCGAAGACCTTCAGTGAATACCTCGGCTGCAATGAACCCTGCTGCAGCAAAGGCGTTAGGCAGTTCATCGGGGAACGTTTCCTGGTAGATCTCAATGTGCTTGAGAAAACCCTCGTCTTCGGGATCAGCAGCTACCCAGGCAAGAGCCTGGAACCCCTCTGCAGCCTGACCTGCAAGCTGGATGAGAGTTATATCAGGGTTAGCATATGATCCAACCAGTGTCGCATCGAGTCCGTATTCCTGTGCCTGCAAGAGGAAATTCGGGCTCTGAGGTATCCACATTAGGAGATAGACTGCGTCCACTCCAAGTTCAAGGAGTTTGAGGATTTCCGAGTCAAATGTTACCTTGCTTGGATCAACAGGCAGTTTTGCAACAAGCGCCGCAGGATAACCGTTATCTACGAGCCATTTGCTCATTGCGTTCAGTCCTTCACGGCCAGCGTCGTCTGCCCTGTATACAATTGCTACTCTTTTGGCGCCAAGCGTTTCCATCATGTACTTGGCTGCGATCTGTCCTTCAGTTGTGTAATGGGGCTGAACGGTGAATACATACTCCTTCGGGGGAATGGCAAAAAGGCTCGATCCGCCTCCCTGATAAACGAAGGGAACCCCCCTGTCGTTAAGGTAGTCCATGACAGCGAGAATACCGGGTGTTCCGAGTCCACCAACAATGGAAAAGACCCTATCCTGCTCGACAAGTCTTCTAACCTCTACCACGGTTCGCGAAGGAGTGAACTGATCATCGACTACGATCAGATCAATCTTTCTTCCATAGACGCCTCCGTTTGCATTGACCCAGTTGAAGTAAGCGTCCATGCCCTTCCTCATCGATACACCTATCGGTGCTACTGGTCCTGAGAGTGCCTGAAAGGATCCAATAACTACCCTGTCTTCGTAGATTCCATCTTCAGCGAACGCAAAGCTACCGATTGCAATGATAGCCATTACCAGAAACACGAGAACTCTCTTCATACATATACCTCCTTATTAGTAACCCTTTAAGGGTTAGTTAACTATAATCTCCTGAGCATTATGGCCGTGCCCATTCCTCCGCCAATACATAGCGATGCAATGCCCAGCTCGGCATCTCTGCGCTTCATCTCATAGAGCAATGTCACCATGATCCTGTTTGCTGACGCAGCGATTGGATGTCCAAGAGCAATGGCCCCTCCATTGACGTTTGTTCGCTCTATCAACCAGTCTGTGCCGACTCCCAGTTCCTCCGATAGTCCTTTCAGAACAGCAAGACTCTGGGCTGCAAAGGCTTCGTTCAATTCGAAGAGTTCAACGTCCTTGATACTCATACTCGTTTTGGAGAGCAGCTTCTTGATTGCGGGGACTGGACCGATGCCCATATATGCAGGATCAACTCCAGCCTGGGCAAAGCCCACGATTTCAGCCAGTGGTTTGATCCCGTTTGCAGCTGCAGCGCTTTCCGATGCAATGACCATCGCGCTTGCCCCGTCGTTGATCCCGGAAGCGTTGCCCGCTGTAACAGTACCATCCTTGTTGAAGGCAGGTCTGAGTTTTGAGAGCTTGTCGATCGTCACATCACGAGGGTGCTCGTCTGTATCGAAAACGATCTCGCCTTTTCTTGTCTTTATCACCACTGGGGCAATTTCTTCTTTGAATCTGCCCGCATCGATAGCTTGTTTGGCTTTGTTCTGGCTAGCAAGCGCAAACTCGTCCTGTTCTTGCCTGGAGATCGAGTATTTCTTTGCAAGGTTTTCTGCAGTGATACCCATGTGATAGTTACCAAACACATCGGTCAGACCGTCCAGCACCATATGATCCTGGATCTCACCATGACCCAGCTTGTAACCGAACCTACCGTCTTTCAGAAGATATGGTGCTTGAGACATATTCTCCACCCCACCGGCAAGAACAAGTTCAGTCTCTTCCAACATGATGTCTGTTGCACCTATCATTACTGATTTCATCCCGGAACCGCAGAGCATGTTGACTGTATAACCGGGTTTTTCCTCTGGGACCCCAGCGAATATCGACACCTGTCTTCCCGGCCCCATTCCTTGACCTGCTGTGAGTATGCAGCCCATTATGGTTTCGTCAATGAGATCAGGTGAAACTCCTGCCTGTTCTAATGCTGACTTTGATGCGGTCACGCCGAGTTGAACCGCAGAAACATCCTTCAGACTGCCTCCCAGCGAACCAATAGCAGTCCTCTTAGCTCCTGCTATAAACACCTTTCTCAACAGTTACACCTCCCTTCAGATGAGCCCAATCTCCTGAGCTTCTCTGCGCAGTTGCTTTCTGAAATCGGGGTTGGCAATCTCAAGAAGCGCTTCAACACGCTGGAAAACGTTCTTGCCCCGGAGATGGGCAACGCCATGCTCAGTAATTATGTAGTCTACATCCTGGCGCGGAACAGTAACAGGAGAACCCATGGGGAGCATCGGAACGATCGTTGTCACTGTTCCTTTCTTCGCGGTTGATCTAAGTGCAATTATGCCTTTTCCGCCTCTCGACATTGATGCACCCCTGTGTGTATCCAATTGTCCACCTGTGCCACTGTAGTGTCTTGTGCCGATAGCTTCAGAACACACCTGCCCGGTGAGATCAACAGTAATAGCAGTATTGATCGAAACCATCTTCTCATTCTGAGATACCACGTATGGATTGTTAACATACTTACCTCTCAGGAGAAAAACTCCAGGGTTGTCATCGATGAAGTCGTACATCTTCTTGCTTCCGAAGGCGAACGCTGCGATGAACTTACCCGGCCATAACGTCTTCTTTCTGTTGGTGACTGCACCTTTTTCCAGAAGATGGATCATTGACTCAGTAAACATTTCTGTGTGTATTCCGAGTTCTCTCTTGTTCTCCATCAGTTTTGCAACCGCGTTTGGAATACCGCCGATTCCTATCTGTAGAGTCGATCCATCTTCAACGAGCGCAGAGATATGAGCCGCTATCTGCATCTCTGTTGCGTCAGGTTCACTGTCCGGGAGTTCTGGTATGTCGAAATCGTTTTCGATTATGTGATCAACTTCACTTATGTGAACCTGTGTATCACCATGAGTTCGGGGTGTCTTCTGGTTAACCTCAAGAACAACTATCGGAGCGTTTTCGACCATGTCACGCTCGTAAACATTTGAAAGAGAAAGAGTCAAATAGCCGTTTCTGTCCATTGGGGATGCAACACCCCAGAATATGTCTGGCCTGTTCGCAAGTATCCTGTCCATCCCGGCACTGTGAAGATTGTTCGGAATGTATGTCACTGTTTTCAGTCCTTGCGATGCTGCTTTTCTTGCCCCAAGGGAGTGGAACCATGATTCGTTAAGGAATATCCCCTCGTATTCTTTGTTCGTGAAGAAGAGGTAGTCCCCCAGGTTCAGGCAGGTTGCCACGGCAACATCTTCCACTCTCTCAGCCGTAGTGTGGAGATTTTCGAGTAGTCCCCTGGCTTCCATGCATGCCATGCTTGTAACTATTCTTGAGCCCGGTTTGATCAGGCTGAGCGCTTCATCCAGCTTTATCAGTCTCTTGCGATATTCCATCTTCCAGTCAAACATATCGGTTTCCCTCCATGCCACGAGCCACCAGCAAAGCCATACTGATTAAGAGTTCATCCCAGTATTCCCTGGGAACTTCTTTACGCAGAACAAGGTCAATACCCATGAAATGTCCTATGCCCATCAGGAAAAGACCGAGGTCTTCCGGATCACCCCTATCGATCTCTCCTGAATCCATCGATTCGCTAAGTGCGGGAACATATGCTCTGAGAATCTTCTCGTAGTAGAGCTGCCCTACACCATCCAGAACAAACTCTGCTTCCCGAACCACCTCGTAAAGATCTCTGTGTACAGTCATGAACAGAAGGAAAGCCTTGTAGTTTCTGACTTCTTTGTTGATCCTTCCGTCAACATTGTCGGACGCATCTCTCAAGGTACGTCTGAAACGGCGGTTCGCCCAGATGACCAGCTCTTCAAGAAGCTTCTGCTTGCTTTCGAAGTAATTGTAGAAAGTTCCCTGGCCGAATCCTGCCTCCGACATAATCTCGTAAACAGATGTCTTGAAGTAGCCCTTCACCCCGATTAGCCTTTCTGCCGCGGTGAGTATGGCATCTCTTGTGCCTGGGGCAAGCTTGCCGTCGTCGGGAGCTATCTCGTATTCGACAGAACTACTGACCAGCTCTTGACGTGCTCCCAACCCTTCGCGAACGAAGCTGACAAGGCCATCGATAGTGCTCTTGGGAACAGATCTTCCCTGAAAGAGGATCCAGTATATCGCTGTGAATCTTGCAGAACCGATGGTGAACCATTTTTCGTATCTCTTCATCTCATCCGGATCGATTCTCAGAACACTTGCCAGCGCCCGCTCGTATGAGATGTCCACAGCTTTTTCGAGTTCAGGAAATCTGTACTCTGCTTCGTGAAAAGCCATAAACTTCTTCCTGCTGTTCCAGAGTATCTCGAACAAAGATGCGTAGAAGCTCGTCAGTCTTTCTTCAAGAGTCTCACCCTGAATGTCACTGAAAGTTGATTCAAGGGCCGTTTTCATATCACTGGTGATCTCTTCAAAAAGCTGTCGTTTGCTTCTGAAGTGCCTGTAGAAGGCGCCATTTGAGAGTCCTGATTTCCTGCATATCTCCGCGACCGAGGTGGAATCATAACCCATTCTACTGAAAAGATCTACTGCAGAAGATTTCAAGATCGCTCGTGTCTTGTGGCGCCTGGCTTCACTCAAAGGACAAGACCACCGTCGACACCGATTACCTGCCCTGTTAAATAACTCGATTCCTCGGAAACCAGGAAGAGATACACGTCAGCGATCTCCTCTGGTTCTCCCATTCTCTTCAGTGGAATCTTCTCTTCAAGCGCTGTAATTATCTTCTCTGGAACACTGTCCAACATCGGTGTCTTCGTGAATCCGGGTGCAACAGAGTTAACCCTGATCCTGGCTCCTTTCCTCGTAAACTCCTTGGCCCAAGTTTTCGTAATCCCGTTTAGTGCAGCCTTTGAAGCAGCATAGTTGGACTGGCCGATATTCCCGTATACTCCCACGATCGAGGAAGTGTTGACAATCGAACCACTTCCCTGTTCAATCATCACCGGGGCAACGAACTGGGTCATGTTGAAGACTCCTTTCAAGTTCACGTTCATGACCATATCCCAATCCTCTTCGGACATCTTCTGTAAAAGGGCGTCACGCGTCACACCGGCATTGTTGATCAGGCCATCGATCCTCCCGTACGATTCCTTGATCTCCTGGACCGCTCCCTGAACCCTTTCCCTATCGGTCACATCAAGTTTCATAGGAATCATTTTGCCGGGTAATTCTCTGCATTCAGATGACAGCGAAGAGAGTTGTTCCGTTTCGATATCACATCCGATAACAGTAGCACCTTCTTCACAGAATCTCTTCACCGAAGCCCTGCCGATACCACTGCTTGCTCCTGTGATAATCACTACTTTTCCTTCAAGCCTCATAAATCAACCTCCTAGTCAGTCTGACCCCACTTAAGGGTTGTTGCTGCCCATACGAACCCGAGTCCCGCTCCTACCATGACGACTACGGAACCGTCCTTGATCCTGGCCTTTTCCAGACCAAGCTTGATAGACAGAACCTGGTCATTCTGACCCAGATGACCGTAATCCTCAAGGTAAACTGTCTGTTCCTCCGCAAGTCCTAGCTCCTCAAGAACCGAAAGATGGGCAGACCTCTTGAAATGGAGTATGGCCAGGTAATCTATGTCCTTCTCACTGTAACCGCTATTGCTCAGTGATTCCCTTATAACTGCATAGAAGTTAGGCATTGTCCTTTCACCCAACCTCCTCTTGAAATCATCTATATCGTCTGTCATATCGAACGAGTAACGTTCCACATCATCAGGCGTCATGGGCCACTTCGCGGTACCACCAACAGGCACCACACAGTCTTCCGAAAAGGACCCATCGCCCTTGAAGGCAGATGCAAGCACAAGGTTCTTCCTGGTTCCCTTGCGGAGTACTAACGCCGCTCCGCCTGCTCCTATGTCAAGCATAAACGTTGTGGCCGGATTTGCTGGGTTAATCAGATCTACGTTCCGGTAGCCACTGGCGAGGAGAACGGTGTTTACGTCAGCCCTTGCAATCATAATGCTCTTGGCGATATCAATACCGACCATCATCGACCCGCACATCGCTTCCATGTCAAACGACCAGGCGTTCTGTGCACCAATCTCCTCAGCTACTTTGAGCCCCGCCAGCCAGCAGGGGTGGTCTTTGTGTTGAGCTCCGTTCCAGATGACAAGATCAATCTCTTCCGGGGTAATCGCTGCATCTTTGATCGCATCTTTTGAAGCCTTTATGGCCATGCTACTTGTCGTATCACCAGGTCCCGGAATCGGCTTCTTGATTACTCCAAACTTGTCAACTATAACTTCCTCGGGAATGCCCGTGCTTGCCGATATTTCTGAGGCAGTCATTACTGTCTCAGGAATATATACTCCCAGTCCAGCTATTCCTACCGATTCACTACTACCCATTCGACACCTCTGATTGTTCTGAAATCAACAATGATGGTGGTGATTCGGGTCTCACCAATAAAAGGTGAATCACTTCTCACCAATTATTGTATCTTACCACCCACAGAATTCTCAACCTTGTGTGACTCGATTATCCGGCATTAGTTGCACTCAAACTCTTGCTGCTACTCAGAGCTCTTCATTTCGAAGTCTTCTTCATCAGAAATCCCGTTACAGCGGTAATGAACTCGTGTTGTTTCTCCAGGACAGCCGCATGTCCGGCATCGTGGATTATGAGGAATTCATTCTCGGGGATCTCCCTCTTGAGTATCTCCATTTCTTCCAGGGGAGTTATGATGTCCCTGTCAGCTGCAATCAGCAGTGTTGGAACACTTATGCCCTTGATCCTATCGACAACATCGAAATCAAGATTGCTCGATGCCAGCCTCGTGAACCCATCAAACCATTTCTTAGTGAGCGATTCCTTGAAAGCCTCCTGTCTGCTCTTCAGCCAGGAAAGGTTCGTGTTGTAGAAGCGGTCTGAGTATATGAACGGGATCGCAAGGGTGAAGAATCTTCCGCCGTCATTCAAGCTTGCCGCCTCTTTCCAGGCTTCCCCCAACTCCGCAAGATATGGTGTTATCCTTGCAACGGTATTTGAAAGGATGAGTGAATTCAGCCTTTCTCGATGTTTGATGGCATATAGCTCCGCGATTTGTCCCCCGTAAGAAACGCCGAGAAGGTTTACATTGTGTTCATTGATATGGTCAAGGAGTTCTTCAAGATCCCTGACATGCAGGTCAATCGCGTATTGACTGTCCATATAGTCAGATCTCCCCTGGTCTCTCTGGTCGACAAGAAGAAGGGCGAAGTGTTTTGTCAGTGGTTCAACAAAGCTTTGCCAGGATACCGTGGACATCATGATACCGTTGAGAAGAACGAGAAGAGGTTTGTCGCGATCTCCGTGGAGTTCGTAGTAGATGTTCTTGCCGTCAGTCATCTCAGCGTACACGTTCTGCACCTCCTGCAATTCTTGCTACACTATAATCAGGATACATTAAATATCTTGCCGGCAATAACTGCTCTTCGGACTTCCGATTTGGAGTTCTGTCCGGTAATAATACTAACGAACCGGGAGTGATTTGATGTCAAGGATTACAGCAGTAGTCGCAGGGTGCGGTAACAGGGGAAAAGATGCATACGGTTTCTACGCACTCTCCAAACCGGAAAACCTCAAGATCGAGGCAATCGCCGATCCCGATCCGGCAAAACGCGCAATAATGGGAGCAGCTCATGCTATTCCAGAAAGCAGAAGATTCTCCGATTGGAGAGAACTGGTTTCAGCAGGAAAGATTGCCGACGCAGCGATCATCTCGACAATGGACCGTGATCATGTGGAACCTGCTCTCTCTTTCATGGAAGCAGGGTATGACCTGCTACTGGAAAAGCCGGTCGATCCGACACCCGAGGGTACAATGCGCGTTGTGAAGAAAACACACGAGACAAAAAAGAAAGTCATGGTTGCGCATGTCCTGCGTTACAGTTCGTTCTTCAAGACTTTGAAAGAACTGATAGATTCGGGACGAATAGGAAAGCTCGTTGCGATAGAACACAAGGAGAATATCGGTTTCTTTCATTTCGCGCACAGTTACGTGCGTGGTAATTGGCGCAAGACTTCCGAAAGCGGGCCTGTGATCCTTACCAAGAGCTGCCACGACCTGGATCTTCTCTACTGGCTTGCCGGGAGACCCTGTACTTCCCTTTCGTCGTATGGTTCACTCACATTTTTCAAAGCTGAGAATCAGCCTGAGAAAGCTGCAGACAGGTGCATAGAAGACTGTGGAGCCGAAGCTGACTGCCCTTACTCTGCCATGAAGATTTACATGAGCGGTAACACTGGTTGGCCAGTGTCCACGATTACGTCTGATCTGACAGAAGAAAGTATAGAAGTAGCTGTTAGAAAAGGGCCTTACGGAAGATGTGTTTTCAGCTGTGACAACGATGTTGCTGATCACCAGGTCGTATCAATGCTTTTTGGAGAAGACATTACTGTCAACTTCCTTCTTGCAGGCTTCACCGAGGAGATTGCCAGGACGATTCGTGTCTTTGGGACAGAGGGGGAAATCAGGGGACACTTTGAGAAGAGAGAGCTACAGATAATGAATTTCGGGAAAGACAGAGAGACAATTATCGCACATGCACCTGTAGTAGGTTCTCATGGTGGAGCAGATTTTCAGATGATGGATGTCTTCATTGACATGATCGATGAGTCCAGGAGTACTGACATACTCACAACACCTGAAGACTCTGTTGAGAGTCATATGATAGCCTTCGCCGCAGAAGAATCCAGGGCCTTTTCGAAGGTTGTTGACATGAACGAATTCAGAGCCAGACATATATTGAATCCTTAGAAGAACGCAGAGATGAGAAGGAGGTGTTCTTATGCCTGAAAGAAGCTATCCTGCACTTGAAGAACTCATCAGCCTGCCGTTTTATCGTTACCCCTGCGTAAGTGATGACGGCAGGACAATCGCTTATGTCAAGCTACTATCGGATTGGAAAGAGAATGCCTTTGTTGGTCAGATATGGGTCTATGATTCCGAACTTGACAGCGCTTTCCCGGTAACACCGATTGAATCTAAGGGCAGCATACCCCAATGGGCACCAGATTCCGAGGGATTAGCCTTTCTGTCTCGCGTTGGTCCGGATAACAACAAGAAAGCCCAGTTGTTTGTGAAAAGGAACCTTCTGGAAGCTCCCATCCAGTTAACAGACTGCGTTGACGATGTTTGTTCGTACACATGGGCTTCAGATGGAACGGGTTTGTTTTTTGCCACCCCAGCGGGTGAACCTGATTACATGAAGAAACGCAGGGAAAGAGTAGGGGATATTGAATACCATGACAGGGAGTACAGGAACAACTGCATCAGGTTTGTCAGTATCGACAGAAAGATCAACAAGAAGAATGAGCGCTACTTCCATCCTGAAAAGCTCAAGGAAGAGTCCTCAAAGGAGAACAAAGAAGACGATGTATCAGAGCTCCTGATAGACGGGAAAGATTATCATGTATTGTCCTTGCGGCCGTCAAGAGATGGGAAAATGCTCCTTTTCAGCGCAGCTCCAAATCCAAATCCAGAATTCAGCGATGATGCAGATTTCTATGCTCTTGATCTGATAAAGAAGAGTGTCAGGAAGCTAAGTATAGGAACTCTAATAGACGCCTATGGATTCGATTTCTCACCGGATTCTTCCAGTATATGTTATGGAGTTGCTTCAGGAGATGGCGAATGGTATAGCAACTGGGTTATTCAGGTTCTAGACCTTGACTCGGGTAATAAAAGGACATTAAATGGCGGAGTTGATGAATCGCTTTCTCCGATCAGGTGGACAGAGAGGGGAATACTCGTCTCCTGGTGGGACCGGACTAAGACAGCCCTTGGACTTCTGGACGTGGAGAAGAACATCATCACAAGAGTCGACGATCGAGAAAGCTCAGCATATTACCTGAGTGTTGACTGTTACGGAGATACGGTTGGAATGATCGCAGCACGGGCTAATGAATCATTTGACGTGCATTTTGGCAGCAAGACCATCACTGGTAACACCGCCGCACTCTCGAAGAAAAGGCTTGCCAAGAGGTCTCTTGTCCGCTGGAAAAGCACCGATGGAGTCGAGATAGAAGGTGTTCTCATCACACCAGATGACTTCGACGGCAATCAGAAACACCCACTTCTGGTGATCGTCCACGGAGGGCCATTATGGCTCTCTCTTCCGGCAATCACCCTTGATGGGTGCTATCCACGGGAGAAATTCGCTGAAAAGGGTTTTGTTATGCTGGAACCCAATTACAGGGGAAGCACCGGTTACGGTGAATCATTCAGAAAACTTAATCTCAGGAACCTTGGAATTGGGGACTATCAAGATGTGATTAGTGGAGTCGATTTTCTCATAGATCAGGGTATTGCTGACCCTGAGCGCATTGGGATTATGGGCTGGAGTCAAGGAGGTTATATCTCAGCTTTCTGTGCAACTTATTGCGACAGGTTCAGAGCTGCTTCTGTCGGGGCTGGAATAAGTGACTGGGAGACTTACTACTGCCTGACTGACATACACCAGTTCACAAGAAAATACCTGAAGAGTACCCCCTGGGATGACAAGGAAATATTCGAGAAGACTTCGCCAATAAGCTACATAAAAAATGCAAAAACCCCAACTCTTATCCAGCACGGAGATTCTGATCAAAGGGTGCCTTTTCCCAATGCTCTCAAGCTCTACCAGGGTCTAAGAGATATGGGTGTTGAGGTTGAACTGGTAGTGTTCAAGGGCATGCAGCATTCTGGAAATAAGCCTGGTGTTGTGCGTGCAATAATGCATCAGAATTTTGTGTGGTTCTGTCATCATCTTCTCGGCGAACCCATGGAAGACTTCCACTTTGAGCACCTGGGCAAAAACACGTCTAAGAGCCAGAAATGACCTTTCGTGCGAACTCAAGGTCTTCGGGCTTGTTCACACCGAGAAACTCAGTCTCGTTACTCGTGCTGACGGATGAGATCGTATAACCGTTGTCCATGATGATATTCGCCAGATCTGGTATATAGTGCTCTCCTGTATCGGGATGTGGTTCGATATGGTCAATGAATCTCCTGGCCAACTCGCTGTCGATTATTATCGGCCCGATATAGAACTCCCATGGAGGAGGAAAATCGGGCTCTTTTCTTTCTGAAAGCCTCGTTATTATCCCCTCTTTTGTCCGCTCCACAAGTGCATAAGGGTATTTCTTTCGAGTGATCCCGGAAAGGAATGTAACACTGGCTGCAGAATTCGAGTGTTCCTCTGCTAACCTTCGCAGCGAGTCATCGCTGATCAGCACAAGATCAGCGTACATGACAATCAGATCATCGTCACTATTAAGACTGTCAAGCGAACACTTCAGTGCCATGGCTGTTCCTAGGAGAACCTCCTGGTGAGAAAAGGAAATGTCCGGGATCCCTTTCAGGGCTTGAGAAAAGAGTTTCCGGTGGGCAGGATTGATGACTACATCCACAGGCATATCCATGCAAATCTTTCTCAGCTTTTCGATAACATGCAACAACATTGGTAGGCCGTTGATTTCTACGAGCGGTTTCGGCACGGAGGCGCCCAGTCTCTTACCTTCTCCTGCAGCAAGAATTACACCAGTCAAATTCATCACTCCTTCGATTACTCCTGTAGGATCACTTTTCGCTCCGCTTACATGCAGACCCTGCTTATCCGACAAGTGGTTGTCCTGTAAGACACCTGGTGAACCTTCGTTTTATGCACCTGGATCGATCAGGCTGGTCGTACTATTAGAGGTCATGACCGTGCTGTTTTTCGGCAACCCTGCCTGAATTGTCATCCTAGATCGTAACACACATCTTCCAGGAACTGCCTGCGCGATGCTTCACTCAGTGAGAGTAACCCCATCCGATCCATAGCTCCCACCACCAGGGGTCTCTATTCGGATTATGTCTCCTGATTGAAGGTGAGTCGAGAACTTCCCGGGCATCAGTGTCTTCTGGTTATTCTTGATCACGGTGTTCATACCACATTTGCCGTGTTCTCCTCCACTTAACCCATACGGACGCAACACACGCCTTTCAGAAAGAACCGTAACCTGCGCATCGCACAGGAGTTTCAGCTCTCTTACCACACCGTTGCCACCTCTATGGTGACCCCGGCCTCCAGACCCTCTTCTTATCGAGTATTCCTGAACCCTCAATGGATAGCTGAACTCGAGCGCTTCCACAGGGGTATTCATCGTATTAGTCATATGCGAGTGAATCGCATGCTCTCCGTCAGCTCGCGCTGAAGCCCCTGTTCCTCCGCCAATGGTTTCGTAGTAGGAGAAGCTACGGCCAGTGGTTGTGTCGATGCCACCAATCGATATATTATTCATTGTCCCCTGGCTTGCAGCAGGCAATCTTTCTTCCATAGCCATTGAAAGGGCTCCCAAAACTACGTCAACGATTCTCTGAGACGTCTCGACGTTCCCCGATGCAACAGCAGCACTGTTTCTAGGATTGAGTACTGAACCACACCTCGTCCTGATGGATATTGGCGCCATGCAGCCATCGTTGGTTGGAACAGACTCGGGAATCAGGCACCTGAAGACGTACATCACCGCCGATCGAGTGATCGAAGGAGTGGCGTTCACGCTTCCAAAGACCTGATCAGAGCTTCCCGAGAAATCCAGAAAAGCTTGATCACTGGTTATGTTAAGAAGAACCTTCAGCCTTATTCGTTCTGTTGAGAATCCGTCATCGTCAAGGTAGTCCAAAAAGGAGTAATCCCCATCGGGTATCTTTGAGATCGCTTCTTGCATAATTCTCTCAGAGTAATCATTGAGATGCTGCATATAGTTTGTAACAACCACCTGCCCTCTCGACTCAACGAGTTCCTTAAAGCGTTTTATGCCTGTCAGGTTGGCACTGATCTGTGCTGAAAGGTCTCCCTTACGTTCCGCAGGTGTGCGAGTGTTCCTAAGGATGATCTGAAGCAAATCATCCTCAACCAGACCATTTCTGACAAACTTCACGGGCGGGATTATCAGACCTTCCTGAAAGAGTGAACTGGAAAGTGTCATTGAACCCGGGCTGATCCCGCCAATATCTGCATGGTGTGCACGGTTAGCGACATAAGCCAGGATCTGCCCGTCTTTAGTGAATACTGGTGCTATCAGAGTTATGTCAGGCAGATGTGTGCCGCCCGAAAAGGGGTCGTTTAACATCACCATGTCGCCCTGACGCATTCTGATCTTCTCAACAACACTCTTGACGGACATCGGCATTGAGCCGAGATGAACTGGGATGTGCGCTGCCTGGGCAACCATTCTTCCTTGTTCATCAAACAAAGCACAGGAGAAATCTCTCCTCTCCTTTATATTCGGGGAAAAAGATGTCCTGCTGAGGCAGTAACCCATTTCTTCAGCGACAGAGATGAACTTGTTCTTGAATACTTCAAGCTTTATCGGGTCCAATCTCTCATCTCCTCCCTGTGCAATCGATAACCATATTCCTCAGTGAATCAACAGACAGAATCATGCCTGGTGGGAGCACAGTGGTTGAAGAATACTCAGCGATTATCGCGGGACCTTCCAGCTCAAAACCTTCTCGAAGCAAACTTCGCCTGTAAAGTTTTGTCGCAACTGTCACTCCATCAAACACACAGCTTCTTTCGCAAATCACCGCTTCAGAGGGATCTTTCGTCTGGGGGATCTTACAGCACTCAAGTGATGGTTTGTCAGTCTCCGCAACTGCTCTCAGTCTCACATTCACCATCTCGATCTCTCCTTCTCTGTCACAGTATCCATAAGCTCTTTGATGAGCAGCATGAAACCCCTGAGCAAGATCTGAGCTCCACGGAACTATTAGCTCATATGACTGTCCCTTGTAACGAAGATCCGCATATCTTTCCAGTAGTAGTTGATCGTTCATGAAGCCTTCGTCTCTCATGTCGCCAATTGCACGTGATTCAAGTGAAGCATAGAAGCTGTTGAGATCCTCTTCGGAAAACAATGAAAAGTCCTGCATTACAGTTAGTGAGTAGTCCATGATCACGTCCGATAACAGCATTCCCATTGCTGAAAGGACACCCGGGTGTTCAGGAATCAGGACCCTGGGTATGCCCAGAGACTCTGCAAGAAAAGCTGCATGCATCGCTCCCGCCCCCCCGAACGATACTAGCGTGAAATCTCCCGGGTCGTGTCCTTTCTCTACACTCACGACTCTGATTGCTCGTTCCATGTTGGAATTCGCAACCGTACAAATCCCTTCAGCAAGCTCCTTGCGAGTCATGCTCCACAGCCTGGCCAGGTTGTTGAAAACTCTCTCGGCAGGCTCTTTCAAGATGGGCACTGCTCCTCCCAGAAAATTCTCTGGAATAAGCCTTCCCAATAACAAATTCGCATCTGTTACAGTTGGCTCGCTACAGCCTTTGCCGTAGCATATCGGTCCCGGATGAGCTCCTGCACTTTGCGGCCCTACCGTCAATGCTCCACCCTCGTCAAACCTCGCAATAGAGCCTCCGCCCGCTCCAACGGTCTGGATATCTATCATGGGGACCTGGACTGGCAACCCGGCGATGATCGAATCGGTTCTCAGAGGAAGTTTTCCATCGATCAGTGCGACATCCGTTGAAGTGCCGCCCATATCAAACGAGATAATCTTATCAAAGCCCGCCTTTACACCTGTTCGGAGTGCTCCTACGACGCCTCCGGCTGGTCCGGAGAGAATTGTTCTGACTGGCTGTCTGGAAGCAGCTTTTACAGAGATTCTTCCACCATTAGACTGCATTATGGATAGCATCTTCTCTCCAAGAGCATCGCTCAGTCCTTTCAGGTATCTTCTCATGACTGGTTTGACGTAAGCGTCTATTACCGTTGTGGATAATCTCTCGTATTCCCGGAACTCTTTAAGAACATCACAAGAGAGGGAGACTTCAACTCCTGAATTCTCCATCGCTTTTTCGATAAGCATCTCGTCTGAAGGGTCAAGAAAGGAAAACAGAAGACACACTGCAACTGAATCGACTCCATGTGCTCTTATAGCCTTGACAATATCAGTGAGTTCTCTTCTGTCAAGCTCCTCAATTCTTCTGCCTCCCGAATCGATTCTGCAGTTGATCCCGAACCTGAGCTTAGAGTCAACGAGTTGATTCTGACGTCGATAGAAGAGATCATATATGCGAGAACGGGTTTGACGACCGATTTCCAGAATGTCCTCAAAGCCTTTGTTTGTGATTATCGCTGTTTTTGCGCCTTTCCTCTCCAACAGGGTGTTTGTTGCCACCGTCGAGCCGTGAATCACTCTCAGACTACAACCGGGTACGATCTGCTCCAACCCCTTTAACACTGCTTCAGAAGGGTCTTCACGTGAGGAAGGGTACTTGAAAACCTGAAAGCGGCCATTTCTGAAACATACAAAATCAGTGAATGTGCCCCCGGTGTCTACGCTGACAAAGACCGGTATTGTGATCTGCTCTTCTTTCACTTCTTTGCCGCTCCTGTTCAATATGTTGCATCTGAGGTCGATTTACCTATTGTGAGCTTTGGCAGGTGAATCAGTTCGTCCAGCCAGCTCCTTTTCAACGAAACCCGGTTGACTCAAGAGTTGATTTCTTTCTGAAAGACCTCTTCATACAACTTCATCAGCACAAGTGTCGTTTCTCCTGGAGCACGAAAGACCCTGTTGTCAATTTGTCGAATGGGCATTAATTTTGAAACGGTGCTGACAAGAAAGACTTCGTCCGCTACTAGCACTTCATCCAGAAGAATTCGCCGTTCTTCGATCTTATAGCCTTTCTCTTTGGCGATATTGATTATCTTGGATCGGGTAATGCCTGGCAGGATATTGTCGATTTCGGGAGTCAGCAACCTTCCGTTTGACACGCAGAAGTAACTGGAGCTTCCACCTTCGGTTATGTACTTACCTAACGGGCTCCTTCGGAACATCAGCGCTTCATAGCCTCTGTGCGCATACGCATGGTTCTTTGCAAGTATGTTCGGAAGAAGGTTGAGCGTCTTGTGAATACAGAGCTTGTGTCTCATGTCTTCATACGTTACGACCTTCGCACCTTCTTTCCAGTTGTTCGGATCGATCTTCCTCAGAGGAATCGCGAGCATGAAGAACGTTGGAGGGGTTCCTTTGGGCGGGAACCTGTGTTCCCTGTTGATATCACAACCCCTGGTAAGCTCGATATAAAGCTCTCCTTCATCGAGACCGTTCTTCTCGATGAGTTTCTCCGCAAATGCCCTGACTTCTTCGATCGCGTATGGAAAATCTATGCCCAGCTCAATGGAGCTTTCTATCATTCTTTCAAGATGTTCCTGGAAGAACAACGGTCTCCCGCTGGCGGTTCTCAACACCTCAAACAGACCATCTGCAAATGTCAGACCCCTGTCTTCGAGCCTGATTACCTCTTCATCTTTTTTGACATAGCGGCCGTTGAAAAATGCCTGCATGCAATCACCCTACATACATTATAGACGATCGGTTGTTGCTACCCAAGAACGGCTGAAACGCCAAATACGAACTGTGTTGTTAATATGGGAGTAATATAATCGGTTTTAATTTTGTTATCATCTCTATGAACCCAACAAGAGGAGGGAGACATATGTCGAAAGCAGTGTTCAAAGTCAGAGGAGTTTCTGAAAGTCCAACAAGAATAAGCGTAAGTGCTCGGCAATTCAAACTGATTGTTGATGAACCACAGAACCTGGGTGGCGAGGATAGGGGGGCAACCCCGGTAGAGTACTTGCTTGCCTCTCTTGCAGGATGCCTAAACGTGGTCGGTTTTCTAGTAGCGGAGGAGATGGGTTTTGGTATCAGGAACCTTGAAATCGAACTCGGTGGTAGTCTCGATCCTTCGAAATTCATGGGGAAGTCTGACGAACCACGCGCAGGCTATGATGGTATTGATGTGTCAATGAAGCTTGACACGGATGCAGATGAAGACACCATCAAGAAGTGGCTTGAGATAATCGAGGAGCGCTGCCCTGTTTCGGATAACCTGGCAAATACGACACCACTTTCAATCAGATACGAGCAACTCTGAGATATTGCCTGATATGAGCTCACCAATAAGGTCAGTATTGATCATTAGCTGTGACCTTCTGATCTGATCTATAGCCCTATAGTAACCATCAACACACTCGCTGATACATACGGGTTCGAGTGTGGCGACCTTCCAGGCGAGGCTGTTTTTGAAAACTCCGTCTCTTGACATCATGAAAAACTTCTCGTCATCAACAAACGATCCGAGAGGCACAATATGTTGCAGGGCAACAAATCCTTGTTCTTCGTTGATCATGTCTCTGCCGAAGAGCAAGCCGCTCTGCTCAACGAGCCCGAGCAGATTCAGTACGGTCGGAAAGAAGTCTATTTGACCAGATGCGGTCTCGATTTCCTCGTTAATCCCGCTACCGGGAACATGGAAGACCAGAGGGATCCTCATCGCCTCGTCTATTGTGTAGTATCTACCCAGATAGTCGCTTACGATTTCGGCGTTATCTTCGTTGTGCGGATATAGACCGGCATGATCGCCAAGCAGCACGATGAGAGAGTTCTCATAAAGGTCTCTACTTTTCAGAAGCTCAATGAACTCGCCAAGAGCTCGATCAGTGTAGTGAACCGCTTGAAGATATTTTCCAAACTGTGTTTCCCGAAGCTCCTCTTCTATAGCAAGGAACTCGTATTCCGGAGGCATAGTATATGGCACATGACTCGTAAGCGTGATTATCAGACTGTAAAACGGTTGGCGAACATTGCTCAAGATCTCAGCAGCCTGTCTGAAAAGTGCCCCATCACTCAGACCGATGGCAATCATTTCGTCCGGTTCGAGCCTTTCAAGGCAGAAGAATTCGTCTATTCCCTGAGACTCGTACATTTTCTTTCGGTTCCAGAAATCACCTTTGTTGCCGTGAAACACTAACGTTGTGTAGTCATGATTTTTGAGAAGTCCAGGAAGTGTATAGTATGAGCCCCCAGAGAACTGTCGGTATACAGATACTCTTCCCATGCTGTGCATCGAGTTATGGATAATAAACTCTGCATCGGATGTATTTCCAATCCCTACTTGCTGGTAGTACCTGCTGAAATGGACGCTATCGTTTTTGGCAAGATGGTTCAGATTGGGCGTGATTTCAACACCAGCATATTCTGCCCCAACAAGAAACGCTTGAAAAGATTCGAGCTGCACTAATATTACATTCCTTGATTGAGCAATGCCGAAATACCTGCCTTCTTTGGCCAGTTCATTCACATACCCGCCCGGGCCGACCTGTTCCGGATTTACTGCAGGTCTGTTGAAGAGACTATCGTACAGGTCAGAGAAGTGGTATGCAATTACCCCAAACCTGGTGTAGACGTAATCCATGTTCAGGTTGACCGCGAACAACGGGAAAAGCACCATAATAAGAAACACCGCTATCACTGGTTTAAGCCCGCTGGCAACAACTGTCGATCTGATTTTGGGGGCAGTGCTGGAGTGAGGCTTCCGATAAAAGATAGCCATTACAGGGATGTCTACCAGTAGAAGAAATGAAAGAGGTCTGAAAGCCCCCAAGAAACTCTCACGAACCGCACCCACCTGACTCAAGAGAGAGACATCCCGGATCGAAGGAAGAAAGCCGTAATAAGCGTAGTAATTTATGTCTATGAAGATCAAAGCAGAAAAGGCTATATGAGCGATGAAGTAAGCCTTTCTGGGGTTTTGTGCCAGAAGACCACAGAGAGTAAAGATAGTCAGATAGACAACAAGATTGGAGAAAATGAACACAGGTGCAACTACGCCAGAAGAAAAGATATAGAACACCAAGGTTTTCAGCATTACCAGCAGCAGGTATATCGAAGCGTCACTCATTGCCGTCAAGGGCGTCCTGCCAGTTATACTGTAATCCTTTCCTGCCCCCCTCAATTCCATTTCTGCCAGCTCCATTCTATTGAGGTGATTATCGTCCTGTACAAGCCTAATATGATCAGCTGATCAGGTCAATCCCCTCTGTCTTCCTGTTGTGATTCTAGCAGGGAGGGATTCTCTTCAACAAGATCTATAAATTCTTTGACAACCCTGTTGCCATGAAGTATGTCGGCATTCACAGAGATATCCGAGTTCTTCCATAGTTCCCAGGGCCTGTGGGAAGACATTGCCTTAACAACGTCAGCCAGGATCAGTATCTTCGCTTCAAGAAGTATCTCATTGGATCTGAGACCTTGTGGATAGCCCGTGCTATTGGCTTTCTCATGATGCTGCCTGACTGTTTCTGCCACAGGCCAGGGAAACTCTACCTTACTGAGTATTTCGTAACCTGCACACGACAAAGTCTTCCAGCAATTCGTCATCTCACCTGTTAATCTGCATGCGCAGAGAATAGATCAGGGTAACTGGTCAAAATCAATATTCATTATTGGGTATTGATCCCAGGAATGATAATCAAAGTGCCACCACTCATCTCGATAGACTGAGAACCCAGCTTCAGCCATGGCACGTATAAGCAAATCTCTGGCATTACGTTCATACTGGGTTCCGCCCGGAAAATCTGTATATGCCCTCTCGGAGAACTCGTCAAAGCCCGAGGGCTTTCTCACATACTCGCCAGTCTGCAGATAGTACAGACCAACGTCGACCGCACAACCGCGGTTGTGCCTTGATCCAAAAGCAGGGTTGGCCACAAACCCCCTGAGTTCAGGGGGCGTGGCGTCCCAGAACATTTTGGTGACATACCATGGCCTGTACGCATCATATACCACAAGGCCCAGTCCGAGGGACTCAAGCTTTTTTGCAGCACTCTCCAGGGCTCTGGCAGCAGGCCTTTGAAGAAATGCGACATTGCCCGGATAAAGAACTATTCCCATGAAATTGTCTTCTGTAGCATACTTTATGTCAATGATCAGGGGAGCATCCAGCGTCTTTAAGTCAACAAGATCTGGTTTTCGCAGACTGACAGGTTGTTCTGGCGGGGAGGCCCCAAGCGCTTTCTCTCTCAGTATGGAACTGTCTTCCAGAGCATCGATCCTGAACCCGTGGCCTAGCTCAGGACCATAGAAGGATCTCTCAAAGAGCTCTCCATTCACCCAGCACAGCACTCCAAAACCTCGAACATCCAGGTGGAAAGTAACAAAAAACTCCTTTGACCCACAGTTCCCTCGAAAATCGACAGATGATCCTTCTATTTGCTCCAGAGGAATTACCGTGTAACGGCTTCCTCGAAAAACCATTTGGGAACAGTCCTGATTCTGCAAGAACTGGCCGAGTATCTCGAGATTTCCGTTGCTCTCCCTGACGAGGAAATGCTCTGTTGCACTTTTCTCATACCTGCCTATCAGGCCATTCCACAGGTCAGGAATGCTCTGTACTTCTGCTAGCAGAACCGGTTGCACAACTCCAACAATGAACAACAGCAGCACAAGGCATCTCGCCAATCGCCCGGAATCCATATTATCCCTCCCCTGTCCAACAATTCTAACACCCTGAAACATGCTGCGAATGTTTGATGATAGTCAAAACGAGCAAACGCATTCGTGTATGTACCTCGATGGGGTTTTCTGAAAGCCTGGGGTCTGTGTTGAATGACGTCCATTTAACGGGCATAATCGCATTAGAAATGAAGACTCATGCGCGGTGATTGACTTTGAACAGAGTATCGGAACAGACGATTCTGAAAATCAGGAACTGTGAACCATTTCTTTGGAAGAATCCAGGGAAAGGCAATACTGCTGAAGTGTTAAGCAGCCTGGAGCTCAAGTACGAAGACATTCTTGATGCAGAAAGACGGTGGCGTAGATTTGCCCCTCTTATCAGCAGGCTTTTCGGTGAACCTGCAGATGGTCTAATCGAGTCACCTCTGCTGAAGGCTGAACGACTCAAGCATCATCTGGAAAAGGAGTTCTCCGTTTCGATCGGTGGAAGGCTTTTCATTAAGTGCGATAACAGGCTGAGTATTGCCGGTTCGATAAAGGCTAGGGGAGGCATTTACGAGGTCCTGAAGTTCGCTGAGACACTCTTGATATGCAGCGGTTTACTTACAACGGAGGATAATTACACGTCAATCGCAGAAGAAAGATGCAGAAGGTTCCTTTCTGAGTACACAATTGCAGTCGGATCAACCGGCAACCTTGGACTCAGTGTGGGAACGGCTGCAGCAGCCCTGGGTTTTAGGACCACGGTCCACATGTCACTTGATGCCAAGCAATGGAAGAAGCAGTTGCTCAGGTCCAGGGGAGCCGTCGTCATCGAGCATGCTTCGGATTACTCTGACGCAATAAGGGAAGGACGTGCACAAGCTATTGCCGACCCGAAAACACACTTTGTTGATGATGAGAATTCTGCAGATCTCTTCCTTGGTTACAGTGTCGCCGCACTGAGAATAAGGGACCAGATCTCAAGATTAACCGGCAATGATTGGAGACGTATTTTCGTATACCTTCCCTGCGGTGTTGGGGGTGCTCCGGGCGGAATTACCTTTGGTATGAAGCACATTTACGGAGATTCAGTGATCTCATTTTTCGCAGAACCTACACATGCTCCGTGCTTCTTGCTTGGTCTCGTTTCACAAAAACACGAGGGCATCTCGGCAAAGGATATCGGTATTGACGGAAAGACAATCGCAGATGGTCTGGCAGTAACCCGCCCATCAGCTCTTGTATGCAGAACGATGGACAGGCTCGTTGACGGTGCCTACACTGTAGATGATGCTTGTCTTCTGCCTTTGCTCTCAGCTGCTAGAGACTACACCGGGGAGAAGATAGAACCTTCAGCTGCCGCTGCTCTGGTTGGACCAGCCTTCGCAGCTCGAGAAGGGTTGTGTGAAGAACGAGACATTCACATTGGCTGGTTAACGGGAGGATCGATGATCCCTGGAGACACTTACGAAAAACTCTATGAGGAAGGAAAGGGGCTGTTAAGGTAGTACAGCCCCCCAATCAGAGCTTCTTCATTTCCTGGCTGTCCATTCCATGAGAAACTCACCTGCTACCGGGTCTCCAGCGATCGCTAATCTCCATGGTCCTTCTACAAGTTCAAAGCTTCTGCTTTCCTTGATCTTGTCACCAGCAGAAATCTCCCCAACCCAATGCTGCTCGCCGTTTGGGTCCAACACAATCCAGTTGACTGTGCCCTCACTCGTGCTTAGCTCAAGTTTCAGGACAAGACTTTTGAAACCTGGTTGAAGTTCAAACTCCAGCGTTTCAGAAAATTCTCTTGGACTGCTGATTCTGGAATGGCTCCTTCTAACTGATTGACTGCCTGTCGAACACGCCAAAAGGGCGATTGCCAGAATGACAACAAGAAAAACCGGATTGAGGTGTCTCCTCATTCTTTACCCCCTTTCACGGCCAGAATCTTCCGATCCACCTTAGTTCTATGTCCGCTGCGGCCGCTTCTCCTTCATAGTAAACTGTCCATGTACCTTCAGCGCTCGGAAACTCGTGCCTTTCGGAGATCTTCTGTGCTCTTGAGAGTATTGCTGTCCACACAACATCCCCATCGGGATCGACAGCCACCAACGTCATCTTTCCTGCCATGACAGTTATGTTCGCTCTCAAGAAAATGGCCTGCATTTCAGAATTCATCTCGAAACTCAATGACCTGGAAAAGTCCGCAGGTCTGCTGTAGATTTCTCTCGTAACACTGTCTG
>PWXG01000098.1 GCA_003561215.1 Thermotogales bacterium | reverse complement strand
CCTGAGCCGTAGGTACCGCATACAAACAGTCCCTGAACCTTGTCAGATAATATGGAAACAAACTCGGTGTATCTCTTGCTGTCGAAATTACCTCGCGAATCGAAAGTCGTTATGATAGGCGGGATAACTCCCTGGATCCTGATGTCTGTCATGATTCACCTCCAGAGTATTCAGAATTTCAGATAAGATAGCGCTCTTCTTCCTTCAGAAAGTTTCTGAAGCCCTTCTTTTCCCTGGCGTACAGCCAGTGTAGTGAAAAGCACGTCTGTAATTACCATTTGCACACATCTTGAAACCATTGCGTCTGTCCTCATATTCCGTTCTTCAGAGAACGTTGTTATGGAAAGGTCTGCAATGTGCGCAAGAGAGGACTCCTTGAAGCCTGTTATTGCAATTATCTTTATGGGTCCTTTCAGCTTTTCGAGAGGGGTAACAAGGTCCTTGCTCTCCCCAGAATGAGATATTGCCAGTACACTGTCACCTATCTTCAACTTGGAAAGGACAATAGCGTTGAGGTGAGAATCGGTAGAGTAGAACACGTCCTTCTCCAGCAATGACAGCTTAAAGGCGGCATTATTAGCTATTGAAGAGGACACACCGTATCCAAGAACCACGATTCTCCGCGACTCCTCCAGAATGAGCGTGGCTTCTTCCAGAATTGCCGGGTTCAGGTTCCTCAGGTTTTCCTGCAGAGTGTTAATCGAACCGGCGAAGATTTTTCGAGCTACTGTCATCGGAGCATCGTCAATCGTTATGTCTTCATAGGAGTGATAGATAGACGATCCCGCGATCTCAGATGCCAGGGTAACCTTAAAGTCGTGATATCCCTCGAATCCGAGAGAGCGATAGAACCTGACAACAGAGGATTCGCTTGCGACACCTGATTCTGAAGCCAATTCAGTCATTGTCATATTGACAACTCTCGAAGCATTGTTAAGCACGAAATCACCTATTCGCCTTGCTGCGGGAGTTAGGGTGCCTTTCAGTTCATGAATCGTACTCAGGACAGAATTCGTCCGTGTCTTTTCCATAGGACCACCTCTGGAAAAAAATTCCACCATGAGTATAGCCTCTTCTTTGGGTGTATGACAAGAAGACTGGGACAGTATGCGGATATATCCTCAGTGATTAGCGGTGTTTAGTAATGATTAGCCTGTATTTGCTCAGTGAATAAGGCGTCTCCTAAACAGGGATATAGAGGAAATTTTCTCCAAAAACTGATCAAAACACGCAGGGGAGTGCAAAGAAGATCTCGGTACATGCGAAAGTGCATCAGCAATCAGATCATGATATGTAGCCGTAATGGAAGAGTTACTATTTCTGGAAGTCCAGTGTTCTTCTGACCTGTTTCTTAACCCTGAATTCAAGCCTGTCGTCGACCTCAAGATCGTCAAATCCCTGGATCTTTATGCCACATTCCTTGGGAGCTTCTACGCGCTTCACTTCGTCCTTGTAGTGCTTCAGGTTCTCTATCTCGCCATCAAACAGCTCCTTGTCCTTTCTGTAAACCCTTATGTAGGCGCTGCCGGTCACGTAACCCTCGGTAAGCTGAACTCCTGCAATCGTCCCAAGCTTTCCAATCTTGAAGAGCTTTCTGACTTCTCCCTTGCCCGTCGTTTCTTCTACTTCTTCGGGTTCGAGAAGACCTTCAAGCGCCTTCTTGATATCGTCAATCAGATCGAAGATAATCTCGTAGATCCTTATCTGAACGTCTTCTGTTTCTGCGTGACTTCTTGCCTGGGCATCGGGTCTGACTCTGAAACCTATGACGACAGCATCGGAAGCAGCAGCAAGAAGAACATCGTTCGAGTTAACTGAACCTATTCCAGAGTGAACGACATTTATCCTGACTTCTTCCGTTTGAAGCTTTCCTATGGCTTGTTTTAGCGCTTCCACTGTGCCGAAGGATTCGGATTTGAGGATCAGGTTGAGTTCCTTCTGGGCAGATTCTCCTGCACGTGCCATGAACTCCTCCAGACGAACATGCCTCGGCGCGGAAATTGCTTTCTGCCTGTCCTTTTCCTCGGTGGCGTACTGCGAGATCTCCCGAGCAGCCTGGAGACTGTCTACGGCGTAGAGCACACCGTGAACGTTCGGAACATCGTTGAAGCCAAGAATCTGTACAGGTTCAGAAGGCCCCGCCTCTTTGAGACGCTTTCCCTTTTCATCAGAAAGCGCTCTTACTTTGCCATTAGCGGAGCCGGCGACCATGAAATCTCCGGTCTTAAGGATTCCATCCTTCACTATTGCTGTGGCCAGAGGTCCTTTCGCCTTATCAAGCTCAGATTCAATGATTATTCCTCTTGCAGCTCCATCCGGAAGCCCTTTGATATCTGACATCTCCGCGACGAGCAGAATCATCTCTAGCAGATCATCCACGCCCTCACCGGTCTTTGCCGAAATCGGAACGGCGATAGTATCCCCACCCCAATCTTCAGGTACGAGACCAAGTTTAGAGGCGAGTTGCTGCTTGGTCATGTCAATGTTCGCGTTTGGTTTGTCGATCTTGTTGATTGCAACCACGATAGGGACCTTTGCAGTCTTGGCGTGATTGTATGCCTCGATAGTTTGCGGCATAACGCCATCGTCTGCTGCTACCACCAGGATCACAATATCTGTTGCTTGAGCTCCTCGCGCTCGCATCTCCGTAAAAGCTTCGTGCCCCGGAGTGTCGATGAAGGTTATCTTTTTGCTGTTCTGCTCGATCTGGTAAGCACCTATGGACTGAGTGATACCACCCACTTCCTGGTCCGCGACGTGGGCCTTTCTGAGATTGTCGAGAAGAGTTGTCTTGCCGTGATCGACGTGTCCCATGACGGTCACAATCGGCGGGCGCTGGATCAACCGGTATTCTTCGACATACAGGTCTTCGAAGGTCTTCTTCAACTTGGCGTACGGATCGGCGTATTCCTCGAGTTCAAGTTCTATAGTCCAACCGTATTCTGAAGCGATCTGCCGGGCGTCTTCAAGTGAGATTGCCTGTCCCGGCCTGAGGACTACACCTTTTATGAACTGGTCTTTGATTATCTTGGCAGGCGGAATATCCAGTTTCGAAGAAAGGTTGTCGAGCCTCAGGTCGCTTCCTTTGAGCCTCAAGACATTTTCCTGGGCTTTTTCCTCTTCTTTCTTCTTTGCAGCTTTACGTTTCTTCTCCGTTTCGATTTTGTCCACTTCATCGCGATCGATTTCCTTGGGTTTGAGTTTGGATTTTTCCGGTTTTACCTCTTTTGTGGTTTTGGTTTCAGTTTCATATATCCCAAGAATTATGTTAACTGTTTCATCGTCAAGTGTTGACATGTGATTCTTGACCTTCACGTCGAGTTCTGTAAGGTCATCGATCAGCTCACGAGTCGTTATCTTCAGTTTTTTTGCGAGTTCGTATACCCTTGTCTTCCTCAATGGTTCTCTCCCCTTTCAAGTGCGGCGAGTTGCATTATACGGATTGCAAGCGTTTCGTCACTTACTGCTACTGCGGAAAGGCTTCTCTTCCCTATGGCGCGACCAAGCTCCGCCCGGTCCGTCTTCATCAGAAAAACAGGGCACGCACCATGGCTTGAACACCTTTTTGCCCAATCAAGCTTGACCGCCCGACTGGCATCTGAAGCGACCACTATAACCCTGTTCCGCTGACTACTTCTCAGGTATGCCCTGACCGCATCTTTTCCGAAAGCAACCTTCTGCGCCTTTCTTGCCAGACCGAGTAGTCCTAGAATCCTCTCTTCCCTGATCCTGGACACTCCCGTCTAGTTGTAGTCGAGCACGGTTACTTTGCAGATTGAACCCTTTAGCTCATTCGGCGAGTCGATCACCAGTTCCTTCTTCCTTTCGACGTCGTCAAAGTCCTCAAGGAACTCGTCTACCGTAGCGAGACCAATGCGAAGTGCCGGGGTTTTGAAATGCATGGGAATCGCGATATTTGGTGCTACAAGCCTCGCAATGTCTGCAGCTGTCTTACCTTCGATCGTGTAGACCCCTCCGACCGGGATCATCATGATGTGAGGTTCCTTGATTTTTGTCAGAAGATCGTCCGAAAGCACGTGTCCAAGGTCGCCACAGTGCAATACCCTGAATCCCTCGCCCGTGACCACCTCAAAGAGGATATTCTCTCCTCTCTTTGATCCGTGCTTCTCGTCGTGAAAGGTGCGATAGCCTCTTATCGAGAATCCTGCAAATTCCCTGGCTGAAGGGTCTGTAACCAGTTCAAAATCACCCTTTATCAAGTCATGTGCTGCATGGTCAAAATGCTGGTGGCTTTCAAGTATTACATCCGGGGTGATATCAGGGATCTGGTACCCCACAGATTCGTCAAAGGGGTCGATCAGAATGAGTTTACCCATGCTTTCGATGGAAAAGCAAGCGTGCCCAAACCATCTGATCTTCATCACTGTCACCTCCGGTAGGTAATTATAGCACGGTTACGTAACCTGACAATCTCCCAAAGCAAAACCCGGGACTTCTCCCGGGTCCGCGAACTTCAGTGTTTCTTGTTAGGGCTAACAGATCAAATAAGGCTGGGTTTCATTTTCGGGGTAGATGTAAGAGCTCAGAACCGCACAACCAGAATAACTCTTCTCAAGTGTGTTGAATATAAGACTAAGGTACTCGTTCACTCTTTCGATTACCTCTCCTAACGTGCACTTCCCTTTCACAGCATAGATAATGATCTCGACCGTACTGTCATCGGACGCTCTTATGTCCAGTGAATCTCCTTTTGCACCCAGAAGGATCTGGTGTGACAGAGTCTTGAGCACTTTACTTACAGCTTCCACTGATCTGCTTTCAGGTACCGTATACTCCATATCGCAGACAATGTACATAAGCTTCCCTCCCCTGAGTCAGTAGGTGGAAACGCAGAAGAACTCACCGGTGGCGCCAATCTCCCAGAGATCAACCCCCTTTCAGTTCAGAAAATGAGGCAAAAGCTGTTCGAAGAACGAGATTCACATTAAGACAGAAAACAACTCGAATCTGTTCAAGATGAAAGCTCGATGGTGGACGGCGAGAAACCAGTCTGGCAAATTCAGGTGGAAGCTGATACTACTTCTCGAGGACCTTTCTTGCTGCTTCTTCAGCAAGAAGCGGCCAGAATGCGTCCACTGTCTCCTCTTCCCAGTCAAATCCGGCGTCACGAAGGGTTTTCCGAACTTCAAGACCATAGGAGTAGTGGTATTTTTTCCACCAGAGCTCGCCTTCTTTTTCGCGCAACTTCTTGATGCGCTTCAGACTGGACTTCTTCATGCTTTTAGCGATCTCGTTAACGGCTTTCTCCTTTTCGGTGTCTTCGAGTTGCATTTTCCCGTAGGTTTCGTCGTATTTCTCGGTGGCCATTTATAACACTCCTTGGCTTGCTTCGGTCAAAGATTTCCTAGTTCAATAATACAACAACAGGCAACTTATACAAGTGGATTGACCAATATCGCATGGTTATTTGGCTGTGATATAGTCTCTTTAGTGCTGACGCGGAGGTGAGCGTGTTGGTTGAAAGGTATGCACTGTCTCCCATGAAAGAACTGTGGGAGGAGCGTCAAAAATATCGCCGATGGTTCGATGTAGAACTGGCTTTCATCAGGGCACTCGAACACAGGGAGCAAGCTCCTCCAGGGACCGCAGACACAATAGAGCACAAAGCACTGATTGATGTGGACCGCATCAAAGAGCTCGAGAAAGCCATAGACCATGATGTTTATGCGTTCATTAAGGCAATTGCAGCGAACCTGGGAGACGAAGCCCGTTTCTTCCATAAGGGACTCACTTCTTCCGACATAGTCGACACAGCTCTTTCTCTTGCTCTGAGAGAAGCTGCTGGGCTTATACAAAGCAACCTGGAAGAACTTGGGAAAGCCCTCTTTGATCTTGCAAGACGACACAAGCACACGATCATTGTGGGCAGGACACACGGAGTTCATGCAGAACCGACTTCTTTCGGACTCAAGATGCTCGGATACTACTCCGAGAACCTTCGCAACAAGAAAAGGCTGACAGAGGTGACCGAGAGCATTTCGGTCGGGAAATTCAGTGGGGCTGTTGGCAACTACTCAAGTGTAGATCCTGATCTGGAGGCTCATGCACTTGAAACGCTGGGTCTTAAGCCGTGCATGTTATCGACCCAGATTATTCCCAGGGACATTCACGCAGAGTTCGCAGGGGTGCTTGCCCTAATCGGTTGCGAGATCGAGAGACTCTCCACGGAGATACGATTGTTGCAGAGAACAGAGGTTCTGGAAGTAGAAGAATCATTCAAGCATGGTCAAAGAGGTTCTTCCGCCATGCCTCACAAAAAGAATCCTGTCCATTGTGAGAGATTGTCGGGTCTTGCCAGACTCCTGAGGTCCTACGTCGTTGCCGCTGGCGAGAATACAGTCCTTTGGCACGAAAGGGACATCTCTCATTCGTCAGTGGAGAGGGTGATTCTGCCCGATGCCACACTGGTGCTGTTTTTCATGCTCAAAGAAGCTGTGCACATAGTCTCGAATCTCGTTGTCAAAGAAGATAGAATGAGAGCAAACCTCTCCCTTTCTTACGGGCTTATCTACTCTCAGCGAGTAATGCTTGCCCTGATTGAGAAAGGACTGAGCAGGGAAGAGGCGTACAAGGTCGTGCAGAGGGAGTCCTTCGAGTGTTGGACCAATAAAGAAGAATTCAAAGAACGGATCTCTAGAGCTCCCGAAGTGTCTGAGATCATGGATGTTTCAGAAGTCGAGGTGCTTTTCGAGCCTGAATACTTCCTGAGGAACGTCGATGAAGTCTTCAGAAGATTCGAGAACGGGGGTGATTAAGTGAAAAGAATCGCGATAGTGGGAACACAGTGGGGAGATGAAGGAAAAGGAAAAATCGCAAACTACTTTTCTTCACATTTTGACTGGGTCGTGCGCTATTCCGGAGGAGCCAACGCAGGTCACACGGTTTACGTTGACGGGATTCCTTATGTGAATCATCTGCTGCCCTCGGTAGAGCCCTCAGGGCACTCGAAAGCCTTTCTCGGTTCGAGTATGGTTCTTGACCTGGAGCAGCTTATCGAGGAAATCAAGGCTATGGAAAGAACAGGTCCCGGGCTTGCTTCGCGAGTATACCTTGATCCGGAGGTTTTCCTGGTCCTGCCCTGGCATAAACAGGAGGACGCATTACTTGAAACTCGCACAGACAAACCGCTAGGAACGACAAGAAGAGGAATTGGCCCTGCTTACACAGACAAAGTCTCACGGAAAGGGCTGAAACTATACAGTCTATTTGATGAGCAAATGCTTTCTGAGGGCCTTGAGAGACTCTACGAGGAAAAGCGGAGTCGTTACGGCGAGGATATTACGGGAGGTCCTGTCCAGACACATGAAACCCTCCTGGAACTCAGGGAAGAGCTCATCTCCCTGGGTGTCAACTTCGCGACTTCACTGGATCTGTCCGAGCAGCTGCGGAATGATTCCATTCTCTTCGAGGGCGCACAGGGTGTGCTTCTTGATCTGGATTTTGGCACCTACCCTTACGTCACTTCGTCATCCTGCCTCGCTCAAGTTATAGCTTCTTCCGGTTTTTCGGTTTCGGAGCTTGACGAGGTTTTCGGGGTTGTGAAAGCCTATGCGACAAGGGTAGGCACGGGCCCCTTTCCGACAGAGGAAGAAGGCAATGTCTCTTCCGAAATCCGAGAAAAGGGCAGGGAATACGGTGCCACTACAGGCAGACCCAGAAGAATCGGCTGGCTGGATCTGCCTGCTTTGAGGTACGCATGCGAAAAATCTGCCATAACAAGTTTGATCATGACAAAGGTAGATGTCCTTGTTGGCATTGATGAGATCAAGGTGTGTACAGGATACAGGATCAACGGGAGAATCTCGGATATCCCCGCCTCTTCTTACGACTTCTTCAAGGCAGAGCCGGTATATAACTCTCTCCCGTCCTGGAAGAGTACGGGTGACACAAGCTTCTCGAGGTTTCTGGAGTTCGTCGAAAGAACAGTGGGAAGAAGAATCGCTTACATCTCTCACGGCCCAGAGACAAACCAGATTCTACAAAGGAACGAGCTCAGCAAGGGCTGAACTTTCTCCACTCATATGGCAATCCAGTTGTGGTAATATCTTCTTTGTGGCTCGGGGGTGATCTCATGCCTATTGTCTACGCGGTCGACGATGAGATGAACGTCAGAAGGATTATTCGTCAGACCATGGAGAGCGAAGGCTACGAAGTCGAGACGTTTGCTACAGCAGAAGAAGCCCTGGAGGCGATCGAAACCCGGAAACCTGATGTCGTGTTCTGTGATATCACCTTACCGTCAATGAGCGGTATTGAGTTCATAAAGACAATGAACGAAAAAGCCTACAGCTTTCGAGTAATTGTTGTATCTTCTATTACTTCGCCTGAAGAGATTATCGATGCCTTCAGATTGGGAATCTCTGACTTCATTACAAAACCATTCACACCTCAGGAGCTCAGAGAAAGCATCGAACACTGTCTCAAGAGCGAAGAAAGCCTTCAGAAGCGAGTCAGGGAGATTGGAAAACTGATTGATCAGAAAAGGTTCCACAGAGCTGCATTGCTGGCAAAGAAGCTTTTTCTGGACTATCCGGAGTCGGGCTACCCTCATTTTCTTATGGGACTGATTGAGAAGAAAGAACACACGAAAGCTGCAGCAAAGCATTTCAGAGCAGCGCTCGCTATGGACGAATCATTGAAGGAAGCGGAATCTGAACTGAAATCGCTCGGAGAAGGATAATATGGCCATAATTAAGGGAACAAGCAAGAAGAAAGAGTACTACATTGT
>PWXG01000232.1 GCA_003561215.1 Thermotogales bacterium | reverse complement strand
TGAAGACTATGATGGGGCTGAACTGAAAGCTGAGACAGTCGAGCATGGTGGTACCGCAACAGCTCCGGAGGAACCGGTTAGAGAAGGCTATGACTTTGTCGGATGGGATAAAGACTTCTCTGACGTCACTTATGATCTTGTAATCAAAGCTCAACACGAGATAAAGTCTTATGCGGTTGTCTTTGAAGATCACGACGGAACAGAATTGAAAATGGAGAGAGTCGAACACGGGAGTGCTGCACGTGCTCCAGAGACACCGGAAAGAGAAGGATACAGATTTGTAAGATGGGACAATGACTTCGTAAATATCACTTCAGAGCGGGTTATTACTGCCGAGTACGCAATCAAGAACTACACAGTGATTTTCGAGGACTATGATAATACGGAGCTGAAGGTAGAGATCGTTGCTCACGGAGCTGATGCTACTGCTCCAGAAGATCCTGTGAGAGAAGGTTATGACTTTGTTGGTTGGGACAGAGACTTTTTAAGTGTAACTTCTGCTGTCGTAACCAAAGCCCAGTACGAGATAAAGACATATGCTGTTGTCTTTGAAGATCACGACGGGACTGAACTCAAGGTCGAGACAGTCGAACACGGTAGTGCGGCCACCGCACCAGAAGCACCAGAAAGAGAAGGTTATGACTTTGTCGGATGGGACAAGGATTTCTCGAATGTGACATCTGATCTTGTTGTTAAGGCCAGGTATGAAATAGTCGATCCCCGGGGTCAGTGAGCTTTTTCGCCGAGTGATTCCTGGTTCAGGGTGCAGCGCGAAAACGTTGTGCCCTAACGCATAACCGATTAACGAGAACCGAAGAACATCGAGCTTGTCTTGCTGCTTGAGAAGGCAATCATAACGCCTGGTGTTCTGTTCTGCGAATAATCTCGTCTTGGAGCTCTGTCCCGCAGTCAACGAAGTAATCGCTGTAGCCAGCGACCCGAACAATCAGATCGCGGTGCCTTTCAGGGTGAACTTGAGCCTCTTTCAGAAGATCTGCACTGACGACGTTGAACTGAATGTGATGCCCATCCAGGCGGAAATAGGATCGCACCAGGTGGGCAAGCTTGACAAGATCATCTTCATCATTAAGCAATTGAGGCGTGAATTTCTGATTCAACAGCGTTCCGCCCGTGCGAATGTGATCCATCTTGCCGACCGACTTAATCACGGCTGTGGGGCCGTGCCTGTCTGCACCCTGAACAGGTGACACCCCCTCAGAGATTGGTTCCTCAGCCTTTCTACCATCAGGTGTTGCTCCGAGAACCTTGCCGAAATAGATGTGCGCAGTAGTGGGCAGCATATTTATCCGGTACTTCCCGCCTCTTGGCGATGGCCTGCCGTCGACGGCATCAAAATACGCTTCGAAGACTCTCTGCATGAGCGAATCTGCAAAGTCGTCATCATTGCCATACTTTGGGGTCTTGTTCAGGAAGATGTTCCTCAGAATCTCCTCGTTATCATAGTTCCGATCGAGTATGGAAGCAAGCGATTTCAAACTCAGCCTGTTTCTCTCAAAGACGTTGTAGTTGATCGATGAGAGGCTGTCCGTAATGGTCCCCGTTCCAACGCCCTGTATGTAATTGGTGTTGTATCGCGCCCCTCCAGCATGATAGTCCTTTCCGCGGGCAATGCAGTCATCGATCAGGATCGAGAGAAACGGCGCGGGAAGATTATCCATGTAAAGCCTTTCGATCACGTTGCTTCCTCGTATCTTGATATCCACGAAGTATTGAATCTGTCTTTTATAAGCTGCGAAGAGCTTGTCAAACGTGTCGAAGGACTCAGGCGTTCCGGTCTGAAGACCGATCTTCTTGCCTGTCCTGGGGTCGAATCCATTGTGAAGTGTTATTTCGAAGATCTTGGGCAAGTTGAAGTACCCAGTAAGTATGTAAGCCTCTCGGCCAAAAGCACCTGCTTCAACACAGCCACTTGCTCCGCCTTCCCTTGCATCCTGAACGATTTTGCCCTGGCGCACGAGCTCCTTCACGATGGCATCGCTGTTGAATATCGAAGGTTGCCCAAAACCGGTTCTGACGATGCGCAACGCCCTTATGAGAAAAGAATCGGGCGTCCTGGCACTGATCTGAACCATCGAGCTGGGCTGAAGAATTCTCATTTCCTCAATAACATCAAGGATCAGAAACGACAGTTCGTTAACCCCGTCACTTCCATCCCGCTTCAGACCACCGACATTTATCAGGGCAAAATCAGTGTAAGTGCCGCTTTCTTCAGCAGTCACACCTACTTTTGGAGGAGATGGCTGGTTGTTGAACTTCACCCAGAACGCTTGTAATAGATCTTTCGCGCCCTCTCTGGTGAGTGAGTTTTCTTCAAGTCCCTTCTTGTAGAAAGGCCAGAGGTGTTGATCGAGTCTTCCAGGATTGAACGCATCCCAGGTATTGTACTCAGTAATCACGCCAAGATGAATAAACCAGTAAGCCTGAAGGGCTTCGTAGAAATCCCGAGGAGCATCTGCGGGAACGCGACGACAAATCTTTGCTATTCGGAGTAATTCTGCCTGGCGTTGGGGGTTCTTCTCATTTGCTGACATTCTTCTAGCGAGGTCCGAGTGTCGCCTTGCAAAGGTGATGATCGCATCAGCACAGATAGACATCGCGCATAGCTGCTCCTTCTTGCTGAAAGCCTCAGGATCATTGTAGTAGTCGAGACCAGCAATAGCCCTGGAGATGTCTTCCTTTAGTGAAAGCATACCCTTGTGGTAAATCGTTCCGCCGTTCACTGTGTGACCGGGAGCACGTTGCTCCATGAACTCAGTGAAAACACCGGCATCGTATGCATCTTTCCACTCCTGGGTCATCTCTGAGAAGATTCGATCCCGCATTGACCTGCCCCGCCAGAAGGGAATAACACTCTCGGAGTAAATCTTCTTTGTTTCTTCGGTGACTCTGAAAGAAGTCTTTGGACGGGAATTGAGTGTTTCCAGGTCTGAAATGGTATGGCAGGTTACTTCAGGATATGTGGGCGTAGCCTTTGGAGAAGGGCCTCTTTCGCCCACAATGAGCTCGTCATCGTTTATACAGATTTCCTTGTTTTCCATGATGTACTTGAATGCCATGGCCCTCTGCATCACTGCAGAGACTCCTCTTGCTCCAGGACCCGAGTAGAACTCTGTAACCAACCTGGCACGTTCTGAACTGATGGTGGGCTCTGTCTGCAAAGACCGTTCTCTTAGCCTTCGAACTCTTTCGTTCATACAATCACCCTCCGGTTTTCACCTCAAATCCATGATCGCGGAATATCTTCAGAGCCATATTCAGCATTTCTTCTGAAGGAGCCTCAAACTCATCAAAACTACTGGATTCCCCCAATCTTCTTGCTTTTTCTAGTCCACCCCTGTGGTAGGGCAATATATTCACAGATCGGATATTTCCTAGAGCAGCAAGGAATTTGGCTTTATCACGGATTTCAACATCGCTATCATTGATCCCGGGAATCAGAGGTATCCTGATAACAAGATCAAGTCCCGAGTTGGCTGCCCACTTCAGGTTGTCAATTATTAGCTTGTTGGAGACTCCTGTGACTTCTTTATGTCTGTGTTCGTCCACCAGTTTCAGATCGTATAGAATGAGATCTGACTCAGCCGCAGCTCGACGGAATATCTCTTTGGGTGCATAACCCGAGGTGTCAAGGACTGAATGTATTGAACGGTTTCGCAACTCCTTCATTAAAGCGATAACAAATTCATGCTGAAGAAGCGGTTCCCCTCCTGTAAGCGTTACACCACCACCAGACTGGTCATAAAAGATCCTGTCTCTCTCGAGTTCACTCAGAAGAGCCTTGAGACTCACCTGTCTTCCAGCAAGCTGTAATGCATCATAAGGACAGGCTTCCACACACAGCCCGCACCCATTGCAAAGCTCTCTGAAAGGAGTCAGTGCTCCTGACTTATCACTTCCAAGCGCGTTATTCGGGCAGAGCTTCAAGCAAGTATAGCAACTGGCACAGATTGTTGAGTTCAAAAGAAGGTCAGGAAACGTCTCTGTTCCCTCGGGGTTGTGACACCAGCGACAGCGCAGCGGACAACCCTTGAAGAATACAGCAGTTCGTATTCCGGGACCGTCGTGAATTGCATAACGCTTAACATCGAAGATCACTGCGCTCGTATCAAGAATTGTATCTTTCATGCTCGAGAATATATCACGCTTCACGAAGTCCTTCAAGCATGAGATATCCCGAAGAGAAGAGTGCGGAGTATGGAGTTCATACAGGATATTCTCCGGTCAACTCATGCACGAAACTTTCGACTCTTTCACCCATAAGCGATCCAACATCTGAGATACTCTTCAGACCGTCCAGGCCCATCTTGTGATAGATAGTCCTGATGTCCTCCTGGAGCTCTTCAATTGCCCAGGCCGCTCTCCTGTAAGCCCAGATGCTGTACTCTGGTTCCTGGGCTAACTCCATATCGTGTATCCGAACGACCAGCTTCTCTACAATCCGTTTGTTGAAGGCAAGTCTATCATTTGAGTTCACAGGTCGCGGAATGCGGTCAGAAATTCCGTGCTTCTTGCAAAGGGCACGAATGCGTCTTGCTATCCTTTGCCAGGAGTAGTGCCGTGGAGCATAGCTGGAAGAAGGGTAGAGTCTCCCATAAAGCTCAATGAGATCAGGAAAGCTCTCGGAGATTCTGTGAAGGAAGTGGTCTTTCTGCTGGTCTGCAAGAGTGAGGGTGCCTGCAACCACAAATCTGCCTCCATGTCTGGCTGTCCATCGAACAACAGCTTCTAGATTTGTCTCATTGTCGCATAATCCTGGCAGCAGCGGCATTAGACAGGTACCAGAAAGCAGTCCAGAATTGGCAAGTTTTTCCATTGCTTTGAAACGTTCTTCGGGAGGAGGGACGTTTCGTTCAATCTTCCTGACATCGTCATAATGTGGGGACTCAGGCGTTGAAATAATGCTGAACGCGACAACAGACGGGGCGCGAGAATTGATCTCCTGAAGCAGATCGAGGTCACGCAGCACAAGTGGAGAGCGTTCGAGTACAAATACTGGAAAACAAAGATTCAAACAAATTCCGAGCATCTGACGCGATAGACCAAATCTGCCTTCAGCAGGTTGATAGTCACCAGTCATGACGATATCAACAGGTGACCTGCTCAGTGCCCTCCGAAGTAGCTCGGCAGCGTTTTCCTTAACCTTTACAATTTGGGAGAAATCAGCGGGGATGCCATATGGCGATTACTTGCGTTCGCGACAATAGCAGAAGTCACAGGCGTGCTGGCACCCAATGTACGGATAAGCAGTGTAACGCGCCCAGAACCAGTGATCAGCACGTGTGTGCTTGTTGAGGATCTTTTTCGCCCTGTAAGGCATGAAGTGCAACTCTTGATCCATATCGGGTTCCTTTCACAATTGTGATGTGTCCGTCAGCGAAGTCCCCCGTCCTACAATTAAGCTGAGCGATGAGAAGACCATTAGATGTCAAGAGACTTACTGACGTCCTCTGAAAGATTCTACAGCAAACAGAGCGATAATCGACATGCTGTTAAGACGGGCATTCACAGACCGATCTGTGGTATCATTGTTTATCAGAAGAATCTTTCGAACAAGAGACATGACTCGATTTCTTATAGTAGTCGAGACTTAGGTTCTATAGTTACACATTCTGGCAGTGCTGTATGTGCTGGATATCTGGCAGATACTTCTAAAGGAGGTGGAGTCTGATAGAGCTGTTCTCTATGTTATGAACACAGAACCAAACGGCAATTCTTCATTGGAAACATAATCGATTCTTCTTCTGCAGTCTGAGGGGACACAGAAGTTTATTAAAATCTACTTAACAGAAGTAAGACTATCTGAAGGAGTGTGAGATTAATGGAAAGAAGAAACCTTGTAAAGACTCTTATTGTCGGTGCGTTGTTGCTTGTTCTTGGAGCGACAGCGGCGCTTGCTTTTGATATGGTTCTTGGAACAACAGAGGTGTACCTTGACGGTGCGAGAGAAAACGTGCGAAGCAGAGAAACAAACCTGGGTAACCTGATTGTGGACAGCTTGGTCTGGGTTTCGGGTGCTCAGATAGCAATCACCAACGGTGGCGGAATTCGTGAAAGTGTTGAAGAAGGACCAATAACACTTGAGGCCGTTCTCTCGATACATCCTTTCAGTAACGAAGTGGTCACCATCGAGTTGACAGGCGCTGAAATCGTTGCAACACTGGAGCATGGCGTTTCAACCTACCCTGGATGGGGCGGTTTTCCACATGTCAGTGGGCTCAAGTATTCGTTTACCCCTGACAGACCGTCAGGTCAGAGAGTACTTGAAGTTCTCTATAATGACAAGCCGATTGATCTTGAAGCGACATTCATTGTAGTTACGAACGGCTTCCTGGCAGCAGGCGGCGATGCCTTCGAGATGTTGGAGAAAGAAATAATTGACAGCTTCGGTCCCATGGAAGAAGTTCTGATGAACTACATAAGAGAGAAAGAAGTTGTCGCTCCTGAAGTCGAGGGACGAATCACTATCTTCAGAATCGAGACATTTGGGGACGATAGCTAGTAGAGATAGACAGAAAAGAAGTAACATGGCCCGCTGCGAGTTTTACTCAGGAGCGGGCTTTTCGTACTTGATGCATGTAGGTGGTATTTGAAAGAGATGAACAGGGCACTGAGTAGAAGAGGAGGTCTTTCTTATGCTTGTCAGAAAGAAAGTCGTGCTGGCTTTTAGCACAATACTGGTCTTTATGATGCTATTGGCCCCTGTCTGGGCAGGTGCCGTTGAGACTCCCATACGGATTGGTTCGAGTCTCCAGTTGTTTGTTGATGAGTACTTAATCGACGAGTTCCGTGGCGGAGCACACCTTAGGTTGCACAATCCGGTTGCACAGGAGATTGTGTTTACAACTTCCGATTTTCCCTGGGAAGGCAGCTCCACAGCATATGGTACTGTCTTTCAGGACGGTGACCTCTACAGGATGTACTATCGCACCAGTACCTTTGATATGAGTTTCAACATTTATCCGCGTATTCACAGCGGACCATCTGTCTATGCCTACGCAGAAAGCACGGACGGGATAAACTGGACTAAACCAAGCTTGGGACTGGTCGAATTTGGCGGCAGCAAAGAGACGAACATATTCTGGAGAGGCCCGCAATTTGCTCCGTTCAAAGACACCAACCCTGACACTGCACCAGAAGCTCTCTACAAAGCAATGGCAGATTCCCCAATGTTTGCTTACCAGTCCCCAGACGGTGTAACGTGGGAGAAGATGCAAGAAGGGCCCGTCATTACTGAGGGAGAATTCGGTTCGCTAAACATTGCCTTCTGGGATTCGGCCAGCGGTGTATACCGGGCTTACTGGCGAGACCGTCATCTAATGATCAGAACTATCTCTACGGCGACTTCCGAAGACTTCATAAACTGGACCGAACCGCAGAGGGTCGTTTTCCATTCTCCAGATGGCGAAGCAGCTCCTAATTTTCATCTCTACAAGCAGGGTATTCTGCCGTACTACAGGAACCCCGAGATCTTGATCGGTTTTCCTGATGTGTATATTGATCAGGAATGGCCAGAAGCTATAGCTCTTGATGTAAATCCGGGATATGCAATGAACGATCCCGCTTACAACCCGGAACATAAAGAATGGCTGAAGATGAGGATGCATAGAAGTGCAGCTGCAATTCGTAATCCTCTCTTTATGAGCAGCAGAGACGGTGTGAACTTCTACCGCTGGAATGAGGCATTCCTTAGGCCAGGTCCTGAACAGAGGGCTGGATGGGGATATTACGGTTCGGGGGCTTTCTGGGGTATCGTGGAAACCCAGTCTCAATCTGTTCCAGACTACATGGAACTCTCCCTCTATACCGTTGAGAGCTCTGGATTTGGAAGCCTTGCAAACATCCGACGTCACACAATAAGAATCGATGGCTTCGTCTCCGCATACGCTCCATATCGTGGCGGGGAGATCATAACCAAACCGCTGATATTCCATGGCAACTACATGGTTATCAATTTTGCTACATCAGCGCAGGGAAGTGTTCAGGTAGAAATCCTGGACGTTAATGGTCAGCCAATTCCTGGTCTTGATCTGGTCAACTCCCCGCTAATCCGAGGGGATCATCTTGAACGGGTGGTACGGTGGAGAGACCCTGAGGGAGGCAGAGAAAGAACCAGCGATCTAAGTCATTTATCAGGACGGCCAATACGAATCAGGTTCGTTCTTAAGGATGCGGATCTCTTTTCCTTCAGATTTGTCCGAAGGTAGCTTGTTCGGCATCAGTTGATGATGCCTTTCAACAAACCATGATGAAAAGGAAAGACCCGGTTCTAGCATTGAAAGAGGAACCGGGTCTTCTCTTCTAACCGAAAAGAGTTGTCAAAGATAGCTAGAATGGTGGGCTATAGGTATGACCAAATCCCAGGTTCCAGCCCCACCTGAGTGTTACCGGGTTAATGGCAAAATCGAGTCTCACTGGAACACCCAGGGGAGTATAGAAGGCTAATCCAAGGCCAAGATTGATCAGGAGTCCATCAAGACCTGGCATGGGATCATCTTTCCAAAGCCACCCGCCGTCAACGAACACAATGGGAGCCAGCATATCGCCGAGTGAAAAGTGATACTCTACTGTTCCGAGCGCATATGCTCTGGTTAAGTGCCATGGACTTTCTCCTCTCAAAGGCAGCACACTGAAACCACCAGTGGCAAAACGATGATTTGCAGGTGTGGAATAAGAGGCATATCCGGCGCGGGCAAGCCCGATTATGGGGCCTTGCTGCCCGAAAAGCACTCCTTGCATCTGCCAGAAGAACGGTTCATCCTGAAGCGAAAATCCCGCTGTCACTGAAAGAGACCCGCTAAACATGTCACTGAAATAGATTCCCAGGCCCGGGATGATGTAATTGCTCTTTTCACCATCGAGCTCATATGAGTGATGCTGGAGTCGCGCTGTCTGCCTCAGGGATTTGCTCCACCAGTATCTGTAACTGCCTTCAACAGACCAGCCACTACTCTCGTATT
>PWXG01000029.1 GCA_003561215.1 Thermotogales bacterium | reverse complement strand
GGGTACTTGAGGTGGGAGCTTAATTGACAGCGAATGGGCAAGGTCAAAATCAATGATTAGTTCAGTTTCACCAGATATTTCGAGTCCATAAAGGTTGTACATTAGTTTCGCTAGTCCTGTTTCATCTTTGGCCGGGATCATTACTGAGTAGTTCTCGCCTCCTATATTTGCAGTGGCTTCACTAATAGTGAAGCGTAGCTGTCCATACTTGCCTTCGGCTGCTACTGTACCGAATTTATAGACGACGCCTATCAGCTGAATCAGATCAATAGGTTCCCCCGGACCAGGCAGAACTACTTCAGGACAACCGACGCACTCTTCGCTTGGGATAAGCACAATGGATTCAACAGTTAGGAAAAGATGCTCGAAGTCTTCAATGGGTAATACTGCGTCTGTAAGGTATACGGTAATCGAGGAAGTTGGTTCTTTCAGTTCAACACACGAGAACACGGAAAGCAAAGGAATCAAAACCATCAGAAGAAACAATCGTTTCATTCGCATGATAACACCTCCGATCATGATTATACACCCGCGACCATTTGATTCCGATGAGAAAGCTGACGATAGTTTGGCAGCCTAGCGGAGATTCATTTCACGCTTATTTCACGTTTGGAGGTGTACGATATTCACAGAGACATTCAGGAGGTGATCTTATGAAAAAAACGACAGTGTTTTTGCTAGTGTTTGTGTTGATTACTGCTGCTTCTTTCTCGATGGTCGGATCGAGAAGACTTGCAGGCGGCGATTTCCAGGAAGCGGCGAGTCTTGCAAGGCAGACTGAGTTTGCGAGGTTCATTCAGCAAATAGGCTTTTCAGATGAGCAGCTCGTGAAAATCAGTGAACTAGTTGATAGTACCCGCAGCGCGATTGCCAAGGCTCATGAAGAAGGCATCGCGTTGATGGAACAAGCGCTGGAAGAAGCGATTGCCGGGAATGTTGAGCAATCACGCCAGACTGAACGGAACGCCAGAGCTCTTATTTCAGAGACCAGAACGTTTATTCAGGAATACCTGGATTCAATGAGAGAGACTGTTACGGTGGCTCAGCAAGAACGTATGTTTAGCCTTGCTGGTTCAAGAATGCCCTTTAATGCCAGCGTGGATAGTCGGTTTGATCGGAGTATGCTGCAGCAGAGATTGGGAGTTATTGTCGAGCCTCAAGCCAAACTGCGGATTCCGGGCCATGATGGAAGGTCATTCGACGCTCTCGGAAAGCAATCTGTAATGTCCCATGCCAGGGTTCTTGCAGAGAAGACCACTGTTAGATACCCTGCAAGAGTCGAGCTCTCAGAAGCCTTTGGAGAACTGCCACTGAGAAGGCTATTCGAGATGATCCCTGAAAGGGAAAGAGAGATCGTTGAAGAAAGACTCAGAGGCTTGATGGAGAGGGTAGAACGGCTGTTGCCAGATAGGGAGGTACTTAGGAAGACACGGTTCGATGCCATATGTCTTACGTTCTTGCTTGAAGAAAACGCAGAGATACTGCGCCGGATAGCTGAGCAGTAAGCTTGACAAGCAATACAAATGAGGAAGGCCAGGTGGTCTCCCCCTTGTTTTCGAGGAAAGTTGACGCAGCGTGCGACCTTATCTGGGTTGCTCAGTGAAGACGCGTGAGAAGCGACATGGGCCGCGCAGGACCTCCGACTTCTACCCCCAAGGCAGTGACAGTTCCTTCCTGACCGTTTACACATAACTACTCTCGTGACAGATAAACAAGTCAAGTGTGTATATCGAGTCACCGTATCATTATGCTTTACAGAAACATAACGATAAACACTTCGAGAAATAATAAACTGATTCAGTCTGGGTGTTAACAATGCTTCCTTCAGAAACGTCGAAAGTGCTACACTGCTTGTAATAAGGAGGGATAGCATGAAGAAGAGAATACTACTTGGTGTAGCCATCGCTTCTCTGATATTGTTTGCAGGATGTATTCCCTTTGGGTTAATGCTCCCACCGACGTTCTTGCCGGCCGGAGGATTTGACATCGGCATCGGAGCAGAGATGGTTATTGGCGAGGGGTTCTTTCCCTGGGTGTTTGAAGCGCAGTCGAGATATGCTTTCACTGACAGTGTGGAGGGAAGCTTGAGAGGCGCTATTTCGCCCTTTGTGTTTGAGGGTGTATTTCCTCTGTATCTTGAAGCGGGTGGGAGACTCAAGCTAACAAGCTCGCCAGTCATCTCTTTGTACGGTGGAGGCGGTTTTCTGGCATTTCTTGGTGGAGACGTAGATAACTTCTTCCTGCCGATTTTCCGTGTATCCCCAACTATTGGAATTAGGCTGGGAGGAAACACCTACGCCTTCCTTAGGGGACAGGCACTATACGCGGACGATTTCTTGTTTGTTGTGGGTGGTGGTCTTTCAGGAAAGCACTGGATTTTGGAAGGAACGGTACCTTTTCCTTATCCTACCGATAGTTTTGGGTTTTTCCTGACCGCAGGGGCCAGATTCTGAGAGCAGTTACCGGTCAGGTTATAAGCTAACAACAAACTCCGAACCCTTGCAAGGCTCGCTGAATAGGGAAATCTCGGCTCCTATTACCTGGGCCAGTTCCCCTACTATCGACAGGCCAAGCCCTGTGCCGCTCTTGTCCTCCTTGGTCGTGCCCGCCTTGAAAAACCTCTCGAAAACACGTCTTTGATCCATCTTGTTTATTCCTATCCCGGTATCTCGAATGGCAATCCTGGTTTTTCCTCCAATACTCAGAGCCGATACTTCAACACGGCCCCCAGGCTCGGTAAAACGCAGTGCGTTGTCGATCAGGTTAGTCAGAATAATCGTAAGTAGTTCTTCCGACGTATTCACCTCAATATCTTCTGGACAATGCAGGACCATAATAATGCCCTTTCTGACAGCAGTTTCTTCGAAGTCTTTCTTCAGCCCTGAGAGCATGGTTCTAAGTGAGAAGGGAGAAACATGCTTTTTTGTGAAATCCGACTCTTCGCTCTTGGATAGAAGAAGGAGTTGTGAAGTCAAAGTCTCAATCCGCTTGATTGTTCCTTTCAGTATCTCAACCTTGTTTCTGGAAGGTTCCGTGAGGTTTTCGTCGTCTGCCAGAAGATCGGTAGCGGACTTCATGATTGTCAAGGGAGTCTTCAGTTCATGAGAACTGAGCAAGGAAAAACGTTTCAGTCTTTGATAATTGGAGCTAAGAGGTCTAAGTATGTAAGATGACAGAAGAAAGCCAATGACCCATGCCCCTGCACCTGAAAGAACGACCGTCAGGACCATGGCAATCAGAAAGAGATGCTGCTGCTGACGAAGATCGGTAACGTCCACGCCGGATCTGACGTACAACAAAGACCTCCCACCTGGTCCCGTCACCGCCTTTGTGTAAGTCCTGAAGACCTGTTCAGAGTCCGTTTCAGTCACGGAAAACTTTACGTCTTCAAACCCTTCCCGCAACGATTCAGGGGCTGGAGCTTGAACGCCGGTAGTCCCCAGGAGCAAGCCGTCAGAGGTTATGAACTGCACAAATTCCTGATCTGGCGTAATTAGAGCAAGCGCATCTGAGATATTCAGAAGAAGTTCATCTCGAAGGGGAATGGGTATGAGTCTCAAACGTCTCTCTATTCTCTCAGCCCTTTCGATTACGGAATCGTCGAATCGTTCGGTAGTAATCCTGACCATCAAGCCGAATATTAAGAAGGCGAAGGTCGATACGAGTGCAATTATCGTTGCTGAAAAAACTAGTGCCCACTTCAGCTTGGTGGAACGGATGATCTTCTTTTCACTCGTCAGATATCGCATATCCAACTCCCCTGATTGTCTTCAGAAGTTTCTTCTTATGACCGCTGTCTATTTTGGCGCGGAGGTTCTTGATGTGTGTCCGCAGCACATCGGACCAGAGCACGTCATCTTCTGACCAGAGATGGTCTTCGAGCTCATCTTTGCTTACTACCTGATTCTTACGGCTAATCAGGTAATAGAGTATCTGGTATTCCTTGCGCCTTAGCTCCACGAGCTTTCCGGACCTTTTGACTGTTCGGGTACGAGTGTCAAGAGTGAGGTCCCCTGCCCGAAGCTCATGATTTCGACTTCCATTGTTCATCCGTCTAAGTAGCGACTTCACTCTCGCGACAAGCTCCCTCATATCGAATGGTTTGGGCAGATAGTCGTCTGCGCCGAGCTCGAAGCCTCTAACCTTGCTTTCGACATCGTCAAGGGCGGTCAGAATAAGAGCCAGAGCAGAAGAACCTTTTTCTCTGAGTCTTTGAAGAACAGTCCAGCCGTCACCGAGAGGAAGCAGAATATCAAGTATCACAAGATCGAATGATGCGTTGTCCACATAGTATAGTGCTTGCTCACCGTCACATGCAACTTCTACTGTAAACATCTCTGACTGAAGAATTTCGGCAATCATTGAAGCAAGATCCTCTTCGTCCTCCACAACTAGTATCTTCACAACAATCACTTCCCTGGTTCAGGTTCTCGAGTTTTGTCGTAAAGGTCGAGAATGAAACTCGCAGCGTACTGACGCTCTTGCCACCCATGTTTTGCATAGAACCCTCGCTTGTATGAGTCCCTGGCCCTGGAATTGATGAGATGCATCCGTTTACAACCACGAGACCTGGCGGCTTGTACACCGGCAGTCAGAAGCATTGAGCCAATTCCCTTTGAACGATGTGTGTCTTTCACAAACAGCTCAGAGACGAAAGCTTCTTCGCCAGATAGCATCAGGTAGGGGACGAAATGCACCGATATGAACCCGACGGCTTCCTGTTTGTCCCTGACCACAAGAAAGAGGGTGCGGGGGTCAGAAAGTAGTTTCTTAAGAGTTTTTTCGGCGATTTTGATATTCTGCTCACTCGTGTCAATACGTCCGTCAAACCATCCGGTCGACTCCAGCACTTCGACTAGCGATTTGAGATCAGACGTTTTTGCGTGAGCTACGGAGAAGTCTTTCAACAAACTCACCTCAGAAGCGTCACATTTCAACAGCAGAGATCAAGGAGGTAATGGGTAGCGGTTCGTAATCTCCTTGCTTGCAGTAGAAGACTTCAGGCACACCCAGCTTACTAAGCAACCTCAGCGCTTCATCTACTCCCTCGCCGACAACGTCTTTGCTGTGGGCGTCTGATCCAACAGTGATGTACCTGCCTCCGAGCTCAACAAACCTCTCGATTATCCATGCCTGTGGATTCTGTTCATAGAAAGGGTGGCGCCAGCCGGAGGTATTCACTTCAATGCCCAGGTCCAGTGATGCAATCTTCTCAAGAACTTGATCGAGAAGTGCTGAAGGATGAAGAGGCTCATGACCTTCAACGTAACGCCTCAGAAAATCAAGGTGACCAAAGAAACCGGGGTAAGGCATAGGTCTTAGGGCAGCGAGGCATTCTCTCAGGTACGAGTTCCACGGATCGGGAAGTCTCTCAATGCGGTATGATTCAGGCACCTCATGAACAGAGTAGATCATGTAATCGAAATCACCCTGTGGTATTTCGTCCACTGTTGACTGTATTCCCAACTCCAGCCCTACAAGGAGCTCAAAGTCGTATGCCTCACGCATGGATTGTATTGCCTTGACATAATCGTCTACTGAGTGGATATACGCAATGTCTGGCATTTTCGATTCCGGATCGTGGTGATCAGAAATACCGACAACTGTGAGTCTACGTTCTCTGGCTATTTCCAGGATTTCTTTGAGTGTACTTGTGGAATCAGGAGAAAACGTCGTGTGAATGTGCAAATCGATCAAGATATCACCCCAAAGGATTATAACCCATGGTCGCTTCGCGACGCCAGTACCGGGAGGTCCGAGACCGGCCCGGTGCCAGTACAAAGCTACGCTTTGCGCCAGTACCCTTCGGGTGCCAGTACACCGTTCCGGTGTGCCAGTACAGCCATAGAACGGCTGTGGAAAAGCGGAGAGCCAAGACAGACTCGCCAGTACGATCATAGTTTGATCGTGCCAGTTCGTCCCAGGAAAGGAACGTGGAAGAGATCAAGAGCATGATTATCTGCTTCGCGACGCCAGCTCCGTCAGGAACAGACGGGCAAGTTCCACTTCGTGGGCCAGCTCCAGCTCCGCTGGGCCAGTTCCGGCTTTGCCGGGTTAAGGAAATTCGAAAAGAGATTGCTTTAGAAGCAGTTTTACAGAACGTTTGCCAGTACAGCCATAGAACGGCTGTGGAAAAGCGGAGCCAAGACAGACTCGCCAGTACGATCATAGTTTGATCGTGCCAGTTCGTGCCAGGGAAAGGAACGTGGAAGAGATCAAGAGCATGATTATCTGCTTCGCGACCACAGTTCGATCGGAAGCGGACAAGCCTCGCTTCGGAAGCAAAATGCAGAAGACCACTGCGTGAAGTAGAAGAGAAAGCAAGGCCGCGAAAAAACGCTCTCGCATACAATTTTCGTGTGTGTAGAGAATACGGAACGGGTATAGCATATGGCGGATGGTTGAAAGATTAGCAAGAAGATCAGCGTATAGTGGGTAAGAAGTAGCTGATCATTTCAACCAACAACAAGCAATCGGCAACTATCAGTCAGTAGGACAGGTCTCGCCTTGTGTGCGTGAATAAACGGAAAAGATCCATGTGATACGAATGCAATTAGGGGATGCGGATATAGATCGTGCCTTCAATGGTCAGGGTCCCGGTAGCGTGAATAGTCTCACCGTCGAACTCTGCGCCGAAATTGTGCCTTAAAGTGAAGAAGAACACACGACTTTCTTCTCCGGACATGAAGAAATCAAGCAAATGAGCTGCTCCCCCAGATTTTCCGCTATCGATGGTGTATTGAAGATCTCCCTCAACTTCAACATCGACCAAGATGTCAGCCTCATCAGTGCTGAAACTGATAGGACTAATGAAGAGCTGCAGCTGGAATGGAAAGAGGTGTTGCGGGTCCGGATTGTCTGAGAATGATATCTGAACATCCAGCTTGACTCTTTCGACCCTTTCTGAAAGCCACTCAGCTTCTTCCATGTCAGTAAGCGGATTCTCTAACTCATATGACAACCGGATTTCCTCGACCTCTTCCTCAGAAAGAGGACGGATTTTGAAATGCTTCTCTCCACCAATGACAAACTCAAACTCGGGGATCACGCCTTCAGGGATTGTTATCGGAACTGTGCATGAAAAGGCTGCGAATAGCATTGCAACAATTAACGCTGTAAAAAGACCTTTCATAGAACAACCTCTCGTTTCAATGATTTGATTCAATTATAACTCAGTTTTGATAACAGTCATAAGATGATCAAGAAAACATAAAGCAAACTATTTAGAAAAATCTAAGGCTTTTCTAAGCTTCTTCACAGGCTCTTTTAAGCTTTCAAGACTAATATCTAATTAACATCACAGGAGGTGAGACTATGAAAAAGGTATTGCTTGTAAGTGTTCTGATTGGTCTTGTTGCAATTGGGAGCATCTTTGCGTATGGGCGTTTCGGCAGACAAGAGGTCTTTAGACCCTTTGACGCAGACGGTCGAGCAGCAGTAATGAGCAGAATAATGTTTCGAGATGGAGACTGTGACGGAACCGGAATCTGTGTTGATCCTGAAGCAGCTGCAGAACGCCAGGCACTCAGAGAAGAGAGACAGGCAACAAGAGATTGTGAGTTTTTCGGTGAAGGCGTAACTGGTCAGATGAGAAGGATTCGCGGAAGGGAATTCAAGGCACAATAACTGTGACTCTTCCACTGAACTTGCGTTAGAGTTTGAAGTGTCTTCAATTGGCTAGTGCTTTTTGGTAGTATGATACTGGTAATGCGGGTGAGGAAACTCACCCGTTTCTTTGCTAGACACTCTCATTTGCCGCGTCATATCAAGGAGGGAACTCTGTGACCAGGAAGATGATTTTCCTGCTAGTCTTTATGTCATCGCTGGTAGCAGTAACAGCTATCTCTCAGCCAGCTGGAACGGATTCTGAAGGACCACTTCAAGCAAGAGCAGCCACTGAAAGGATCGGCACAAAGATTGCCGTTGTACTTGTGTTCTGTGCAGTCACTATAACGGTGATCCTAACAAAGAGTTTCAAATACAGGAAATGGATAAATCTGGCTTCAGTAATTGTTCTTGGATTTGTGCTTGGTAGCGTGTTGTCACCATCCAACGCGGTACAAAATGCGCTGATATTGTTCAACACGGCATTCCTGATTCTCTTCTTGATACCGCTCGTTCTGACGCTGTTCTTCGGACGTGCGTACTGTGGGTATATCTGCCCTGTTGGATCATCGCAGGAATTGGTGAGTTTCAAGAAGACAAGAAGGAGAGTTCCCCAGAAACTAGACAGGATCTTGAAGTTTGTGAAGTACAGCCTACTGTTGTTTGTTGGGGTTCTAACAATAATTAGAGGACAACCAGCGGGCAACATGTCAATGATTACACCCCTTTTCACTTTCACCGGGATCGCAGCAGCCTTCGTCGCTTCAATAGGGTTGATTGCGGTGTCGGTATTCTACTACCGACCCTACTGCAGGTACATTTGTCCCTACGGTGCTTTGATGGCTCTTATTGCGAAGCTGAGCATTGTAAGGGTCAGAGTTGATGATAGTTGCATCGACTGCAAGCTGTGCAATAAGGAGTGCTGGATGTCTGCTATAGAAAGCGGACACGCTGATCAGGATTGCATAATGTGCGGCGATTGTATTGAGGTTTGCCCAGAAGACAGCCTTGAAATGAGACGATAGCGCCTGTCATTTTTTGCCAAGACAATTTACACTCTTGATGTATCAGTGCGATGGCGTAACGAATTCCTTTTCACGCTAGTGAGTCCGCTGGTATGGAAGAATGTATGTAGCAAGACCTGCTTCAATGGGTGAAAGTTCATGGGCAAAGGCTTACCACCTCAGAAAAGAGATGAGGGCAAGACCAACGGCCATGCCCTCAGAACATTGGGAAACATACTCCTCAAGATAAGCACTGCCATGCCAAACAAGCTCGAGGAATACGATGAAGCCAATTCCCTCAACGCAAAAGGAATCAAAACCCAACTTAATTATACAACGAACTCACAGTCGTACTCAAACCCTGGCGATTCCCAAGACGTTAATCCATCTTAAGCAGCTACTAAGAATGTGGTTGGTGTCTTGACTGTCCTTGGTTGTT
>PWXG01000007.1 GCA_003561215.1 Thermotogales bacterium | reverse complement strand
TCATTCTACGACCTTGGGACAACATTTGAAGGAAATGTCACGGATATTCACCTTGACGGTGGGACGATCAACACACACGTGAGATGGGGAGCAGGAAGCGATTACTCAATGGTCGTGACTTCCGATATCAGCATTGCCGAAGGCGCTTCACTGGAAATCCTCCCGGGCACCGTTATCAAATTCTCCCAGTTTAGAAGGATTACCGTCTTAGGACAACTGAATGCCAGGGGAGAAGAGAACCTTCCGATCCGGTTCACCGATGCACGGGATGATTCCGTAGGAAGTGTTGTTGGCGATGGTGAAAGTGAACCGGAACCTGGTTGGTGGCGTTCCATATATATACAGAACCAGGGATCTGCAGTGTTGGAATGGTGCGTTATCTCGTATGCGGGTCGTTCTGACGGTGCTGCTATAGTAAAGACCGGAGCAGGTGCACTAAGGCTTGCGAATTCGATGATTTATAGTAATGACGGAGATGGCTTAAGGATTATCGGTGGTTATTCCTCCTTTGAACATGAAAGCAATGCCTACATCAACAACTCGATCGGAGTGCGTGTGGGCATTAACGTTTCCTTTGCAGATCTCACCACGGTATTTGCGAATAACGGCCTTGATATAAGACTTGAAGGGGGCACGATCAACACCTCCGTCAGGTGGGGAGCAAGCAGTGAATACTCCATGACACTTGTCGGAGACGTTACCGTCGCCAAAGGCGCAATGCTGGAGATACTCCCAGGAACTGTCATCAAATTTGAACGGCACAGAAGAATAGTTGTATCAGGGCATTTAAGTGCTGAAGGAGAAGAAGATGAACCGATCTACTTCACTGATTCACGTGACAAATCTGTCGGTAGCCCTTCGGCAGAAGGTGACGCCGAACCTGAAGCCGGCTGGTGGCGTTCGATAATGATCCAGGAAGAAGGCACAGCACAGTTCATGTGGTGTAACATCATGTATGCCGGTTTCGGAGATAGGGCAGGGATCCTAAAGACAGGGTCTGGACAATTATCGCTTGGTGATTCGCTTATTAAGAGCACTCTTGGAGATGGTCTGAATATAAGGAACAACACTGGTGCCGTTGAAATAGCCAGGGTTACCTTCGTTGAGAATGTAAACGGCGCCGCAGTAACTCAGCAGAACACTCCTCTAACGTTTGAAGACTGTGTTTTCCAGGATAACACTGAATTTGGATTGAGAAACGATGGCCCTGCTGAGGCAGTAGCTACAGAATGCTGGTGGGGCGACATCACCGGTCCCCATCACGCTTCGCTAAACCACCGAGGGCAGGGAAATACCGTTTCTGACAGGGTTGTTTTTGATCCATGGATCGGAAAAGACGAGCTTGACTGGGAAGAAGATATTCCTGAGGTCGATGAAGAAGATGAGTATGACACTGTAGTGGAACTGCCACGCAACTGGCTTGTAATAACTGTGGAAGACTACTGTCTCGTTATACCTCAGCGTTGGTATGATTTGACGAAAGAGGATAGAGAATTTACGCAAGGCTCTGACCCAGAGATCGAAGTTCTCGGTACGTGGAGTGCTGGTAGATACTATGACGAAAAGACGACTGCCGCTGTATACAGGGTTCCGTTCTACTTCATTGAAGAGCTACTTGATGATTTCATGTCTGAGCCTCAAATACACCTGATAAGGCGCTCAGAAACTAATCTGGTTAACCAGCAGGCTGAAAGCTATATTTTCGAAATGCCACGTTACTTCAGAGGTCATTTTACTTTCTCCGTCTTTCCCGATGATACTGGCAAGCACCTGATGCTCCTCTCAATGATACCTTTCGAAGAACTCCCTGATGGAGAAGCGATCGTTCAGAAGATTTTCTCATCCTTCAGTCTGTGTGACGATCCGTCAGACGAAGTAGTCAAGTATGGAGATTTCCTTGAGCCCCCTGTTGACTGGGTTCGGGTCGCTGCAGACATGTTGTGTTTGGAGATACCTGAAAGCTGGTACGATAATTCAGAAGATGCGCAATATGATGTCAGGCACGACCCGGATTTAGAGGTCATTGGTTCGTGGGGAGATGACGAACACGGTTATGAGGAGATTCAATTCGTCATTGCGCGCGTAGCCCTTGAGGCTCTCGAAATGGAGAAAGAGGACATGAAGCAGGAATTGACAGTTCTTGAAGAGACTGAGGGGTTAATCGCAGGGAAAGCAGCTTATTGGCTTGTATTCACGGAACCAGAGTACGGCATTGATCGGATAATTTTCGCTCATCAGTATGAAACTGACAAAGACGGTTTTGCTTTGTCCTTTGGTTTCATTGTTGGAGAAGGCTTCTGGGATAACGCCGAGCCGATCTTTGAGAGGATTATGGAATCACTCAGCTATTGTGGGGATCTTATTGAACCCCCTGCAGACTGGGTTGAGATCACTGCAGATGGATTGTGTCTGGAGATTCCTGCGCACTGGCATGACACTACTGAACAATCACAATATCAGGTCAGATACGAGCCTGATGTAGAAGTTGTCGGCTCATGGGGAGATGACGAATACGGTTATGAGGAGATAATGTTCATCATCTGGCTCGTGACTCCTGAAGAACTAGATGCAACTGCGAAAGAGATCAAGGAAGACATGGAGATTCTTGAAGAAACCGACGGTACCGTAGCAGGAAAACCCGCCTACTGGCTCGTGCTTATGGAGCCTGAGTACGGCATCGATAGGTTGATCTTCGCTTATCAGTTCGAGACTGATGAAGATGGTCTTGTGCTGACAATTGGCTTCTTTGTCGAATTAGGTCTATGGCACGAAGCTGAAGAGATTTTCGAGAGAATCATGGAATCGCTTCGCTATTGTGAGAACTGACAGAACTGTTTGCCTTTGGTAACACTGTAAGACTTCAGACTCAATAAGCGCGCAGCCATTAAGGTTGCGCGCCTTCTTCGCTCTCTCTTCAGCCTTTCATACAGTTCCATTCTCATATACAACCCAACCCCTGTGATCGACCAAGAAACCTACGCAAAAGACCCTGCGCGAGAATGCCTTAAGGTCATCTGATAGGACATTCTTCGCATTGTTCAAAGAAGATGAAAAATTCACTTGGCAAATATGGGTTAAATATATCGAAGAACATATAAAATCTTGTACATAGTTTATAAAATATATAGAGCGTTGAAACTCCTTGAACTGTAATGATTTGTAGGAAAGCTTTATGGAAGAAAACTAGAACGACTACAAGTATCCTCCTTTAGATATATTCTAATGGTAATTGTATTTTATGTCTTATAAGGAAAGTATCTTAAATTGTCACTTGACAAATACCATTTCTGTGTGCTATCTTATTAGTGAAGCGAAACGAAGAGAAAGGAAGGAGGTGCAGAAATGAGAAAGAGAGTTAATCTCAAAGCGATCGACAGGGAACTCGAACTCAGGAAGATTGAAGTATCAAGAAACATCAGCAGGATCAGCATCATATAAACTGTCCTCCGGAGATTGAACGGCCGGAGGGCGGTTCAAGAAGGAGGGCTTAACATGAGAACGAGAGAGAAGATAATTCACTACAGGGAACGAGAATCAAAGGTCGAGAAGATAAGCGCTACACGAGAATCATCAAAGCATTCCAGATTTGTGTGAACAACAGACCTGACAAGATAGACATCCGTCTGTTGAAGATTGAGAAGAATGAGAATGTTACACATAGATCAGTTTTCCCAAGACGGCACCGAGATAATCGGTGCCTTTTCTTTCTATTTGAGAGAAACATTTTACGCACGTAGCACGCGGCTCGCGACAAGAGCGACCCACCCCGCATAAGAAGCATAGACCTGCCAGTTCCAGCTTAGCTGGCCAGTTCTGCCAGGAAGAGGCAGGCCAGTGCGCTTCGCACCGAGTTGTAGAAGACCGAGCGGAAAGTAGCGGTTTGCTAGGAACAAGTTGAAAAGAAGGTTACAGGTCAGAGGGTGTAGCTGGAAGAACAAAGAGAATCGCCAGCGCGACGCTGTGTATCGTGCATTTTCAGGGAACCACAAACCAGGACAGAGAAATGTTCCTTGCTCTTCTGGGGTAGGGCATCAGCATGCCGTGCCACCATCTAAAGGGGCTTTAAGAGAAGTGTACAGGATTCCGCTGCGTCTACATCAGTTTTGACAAGAGTTCTAGTTCCTTACAGATCGGTTCATATTGGTCTCTGCTTCTGCCGCACATCGCATATTGCAAACCGGAACCTTCGTCTATTGCTTCTTCACCACGTTATTCTGCCGAACGAGACAGATCGATTCTCGTAAGCAAAATCCCTCAAGACATCGGATAGACGGATTTCCAGGTTCTGGCGAGGCACGAGAGTCTTGGTGTCGGCAAACGGTATCGGAACTCTGTTTGCATAAACGCTCATTAGCTCGAACAACACGTCATACCTCAGGTCATTGTGGATCGAGACAGTGATGGTCATATCGTCAACACTTAATCGCTGGAAATACTCTTTGTAGACAGCATCGTTCAGATCAGAAAAGACCTCCCTTGAGAAGATCAATATGAGGTTTGCCTCATTGTGAGAGATAGCGCCGCTGACAATCACAAACATGCTGTCAGGATAGTCGAGAGCTTGATGTGCAGTGGTCACGACAGGAACCTCGATATCGGCAATAATAAACGAGTCAAAGCCATCCTGTTCAACTCCGAAGTTACTGGCCTCGGGGAAGCCTTTCTTGATGATCGAAATGATCGTGTCATCCAATTCGCTGCCGGGATGCTCGAGCTTCAGAACACCATGAGCGACAATAGTCTCTCCAATGGCAACATCAACAATGTCCCTTACATAAAGGTTCATGGTGATGTCGGTCTTACAGGCGGTAAGCATCACAAAGAGCAGAGTAATAGCAAGGTACAAGAGCAGTCTCTTCACCCCAACCCCTCCCGTCATGGCTTTCGTCAGTGAAACGCATATCGAGATGATAACAGATAAGAGCGGCGGATTGATATCAAGAACAGTTACTGGTTGACGGTTGCTAGTTATTGGTTGTTAGGAAGCGCTGAGCCGTACTATTCCTTTCTCTCAAACCAGTATGGATCTGCACTGCTGGGTTCCCAGAGGAGTAGCCCTTCAACTCTTCCCTGATCGTTCAGCAGGAAAGATACCTGGTGTATGCCTTTCAGATATGGCAAAATGTGAACATCAAACAGATCCCTTGTCACATGTTCAAAGGTAAGATGCAACGATCCTCCCACTGCTCTGCCGGTAAGCTTGGTGCCATCAGTTTCGACAAAGACTGTTTCAAACAACTCGTTGTAGTAAAGACCTTCGTATTCTTCAAGGGGAAGATGTGGGTAGACTCTGCGTTCTGGATGGTCCTTCACTACTGCAGGAACCTGAAGGTTCTTCAGCAAACTTGGTTCTCTACCGATCGCCAACTGAACAAATGCCTTTGCAAGAAAGTCCGGCACGCTTTGCCCGCCAACATTTGACAGAATAACTATTCCTAACTGCGCTTGTGGGATCATCAGCACCATGGTATGGCATCCAGATGTATCCCCGTTGTGCCATATCAGCTTCTGACCCTCGAATTCCTCATAGACCCACGCCTGGCAGTATGCCCGGATCGGTTCCAACGAGTTGCCATACACGATAGTCCTGGGTGAGTGCATGAAAAGTATTTCTTCTTCAGGAATAAGTCTTTTGCCATCCACCTTTCCCAAGTTCAGATGCATGTTTACCCACCGAAGCATGTCCGGGATATTCGAAGCAATTCCTCCAGCAGGGAACACAGGCTCGACCCACCTTATGAAGTGCTCATTTGGATCTATTGCGATCGGGCCGGTTGGATCATACATGTGTAGGGTCACTTTGTTCGAAGCCTCAAGAAACTCATCGATCGTAGCTAGTGAACTATGCATTCCGAGCGGTTCAAAAAGCTTCTCGTTGAGAAGCTCTGCGTATTCCTTTCCTGTCTTTCTCATCATTATCTCTTCAACAACAACGAACAGATTGTTCACATAGCTATAACCAGCTCTGAAACTGTACAGAGGACGCATATAAGGCAAAGCCTCCAGTACTTTCTCGCGTCCAAAACCCCACATGGCCAGCACATCACCTGCGTATGGATAGAGACCACTATGCTGAGCCATCAGATCCTCAACAAGAAAGTTTTCTTGGGCAAAGGTATCTTGCATCCTGAACTCTGGGAAGAGGTCAATTACGCGATCCTTCCAGGAGAACAGGCCTTCTTGAATGAGGATCGCTGCGAGAGCTGATGTGAAAGCTTTTGTTGTCGAACCAATTTGGAAGAGAGTGTTAAGATCAACAGGCTCCATAGTCGACAAATCTGTAACCCCAAATGCCTTCTCGAAAATTACCTCGCCTTTGTAGACGATCCCTGCGGTCATACCCGGAATCATCCACTCTTCCATTAGCCTCAACAACTCAGTTTCCCAGCGCTCCAGGATGACCTGACGTGTTCTCGAATCATCGAGACTGCTGAAAGCACCGGAAATCGCCACTCCTGTGATCAAAGCGACAAGAATCAGAACCAAAAAGATCCTTTTCACCGAAAACACTTCCTCACGCAAAATCATTCGCTTGAGTCCAAATACAGAAAGAAATAGTGAACCATAGGACACAGGTCAGTTTAGTGCGAATAGACAATATTAACACATTCTGCCGTGGCAGCACTTGTTTCGAATTTTCAGAAGTCCTTCAGACCCTATCTCAGTTTCAACTCGATGCTGTCCAACCCGCGCCGGATCTTTCAAGAATGATTTTGCCTTGTTCTAATCATCTTCTAGAGATGCTCTTCAGAGTGGTCACTGAATGTCTTGGTTCGGGTGGTATCATCAAAGTGTGAGCATCGGCAGAGAGGGGGACTTTCATGAGCAAGGAAGTTTTGATCGCAATAGTAATAGCATTGGCGGGGATCACTGTAGCTTTGTTCTTGATCAGTCCCTTGTATGCTCCGAAGGCTGAGACATACGTTGTTGAAATATCTTCAAACCTGTACGAAATGGTGTATGTTGAGGGTGGAACCTTTACTATGGGAGACGAATTCGGAGATTTGTGGAGCTGGTGCCAACCTGCACACGAAGTGACTCTCACTTATGATTTCTACATAGGCAAATACGAGGTCACCTTTGATGAATATGACGCCTTCTGCGTTGCCACGGGGACAAGCAAACCCTCAGATGGCCCTTCATGGTCTGAAGAGCGGTGGGGAAGAGGCACTCGACCAGTCATTAATGTTTCGTGGTGGGACGCGATCGCATTCTGCAACTGGTTGAGTGCAGAGGAAGGTCTACCTGTAGCTTACAGGTTGCCGGGAGAACCAGACGAGGGTTGCCTTCTTGATGAAGCTGGAAATGTAACGACAGATATCACAAAGGTAGTAGGTTATAGACTACCGACAGAAGCAGAGTGGGAATATGCAGCCAGAGGCGGAAAACACCAATCACCCTTCAAATTCTCAGGAAGCGATAACATCGATGATGTTGCGTGGTACAGCGGAAACTCGGGAGGAATGGCTCAAGAAGTTGGCAGCAAACTCCCTAACGCTCTTGGGATGTTCGACATGAGTGGAAATGTGCAGGAATGGTGTACCGATTACTATGCGAGCTATTCAGTTGATCCCAGAATCAACCCTTACACGAGCGAAGGCACAAACCTGGTGACACGCGGTGGACGCTGGAGTGTTCACAAACAGCTTGTCAGAATAGCTTTTCGCGGTGATAGCTCCCCCGGCTACAGAATGCACGATTTGGGCTTCAGAATTGTGAGAACAGCACAGTAGAACAGCACTTAGCAGTTCATAATATTAGCATGCAGCTCGCAGCCCGCACCTCGCAGGAAGGATTCTTCATAGTTCTCGGTTCCCAGTTCCTGGTTCCCGTAAGATAAGAGGGCTACGCGAATACCTCGCGGGCAGGCTCATAAGATCCATCATGAGTCTCAGTCTTGCGTGCGAGTTAAATCTGGATTTACAAAGCGATTCTTGTACATCTGTTCTAAGATATTGCTCGCAGGAATCGATCATTTGCAGACTGCAACCGTTCTTGATGCCCCGCTCTTCCTGCTCCTTTATCTTGTTATAAGTCTTAATTCCCCTCCTGCGGACACGCCAATCTCTGGAGCCGCTCTGGGGCCCTGAATCAGATTTCAAGGTATTGCCTGCGCAGCGGAACTCGCAGCATTGGCCAACTGTGAATTAGGTTCGACGATCCTGCTAATTCTCAGTCTGTTTTCTTCGGGGGTTTTTCACAAGACGAGCGACCGAAAACACACGACGGCTATCCTGAACTGGCCAACGAAGCTGGAACTGGCAGATCCATGCTTCTTATGCGGAATGGGTCGCTCTTGTCGCGAGCCCCGTGCTACGTGCTGCCCTCAGATTTAACTGCTCACTGCTTCTCTGGTCGCACGTCGAACGACGCACGACGGCCCTTTCGCTTCTTGTTCTTTTCACATGTGATGCCCCATAAGCTGCCACTTCGGATGCTATAATGGCCACTGTGAGCGCCTAATAGAGGAGAGATTAAGGAGGAATTCAGAGGATTGTCACTTGTATCTCTTTGAAGGGAAGGTACAATCAATGAAAAAGACTACGGAAGAGAAGCTCCAAGAGATCATACAGAATATCGAGGAGATCGAGTCCCTTACCAGGGATATGGAATACGAGGACTTCAAGAACGAGAGGAAAGCCAGTTACTCAGTACTCTTTCTACTCATCTTAATTGCCGAAACAGTTAGACGTGTGCCCAGGTCCTTCAAGTCAGAGCATCCGGAAATCCCTTGGACTGCAGTCGCAGACATGGAGAGTGTATTGATTAAAGATAAGCGTGATGCAAATTTGAATATCGTTTGGAGAACCTCTCGTGAAAACATCCCCAAATTGAAAGAACAGCTACAGAGGATCCTGCATCGCTGAGGATTTTGATTAAGCACAGCAAGTTGTAGTTTTCGCACGCAAGTCGTGTCCTGCACTTTCTCACCCGGGTTCTCTGACTTGCTCTTACTCAAACACACTTGCGTTTAAGGTTTTGTCGGAATGCCGCCGTCTCTATTAGTGTAGGGTGCCCAGGATTCCTGTGCTCTTCGTAGTGACCAGCGAAGCGTCTCTCTCACATCATACAGGTTTGTTTATTTGTTGCATCGCGAAGGTTCTGAAAAGAAGGGCACAACGGTGTTGTTCCCCTACCCTAGAAGAGCG
>PWXG01000132.1 GCA_003561215.1 Thermotogales bacterium | reverse complement strand
GAACAGCCGAAAATCTTATCGATAGTAGCTTTGACCGCATGCCACGAGCTGCATGCGGATTTAACAGTTTTTCCACGCGACGTTCTGTGTCGCGTACTGGCACAGGCGCAAGCCCGTACTGGCACCGCACAACGCGCGGCACTGGTCTTGACTATCTGCTCTGACGAAGAGGAGTGATAATCGTGAAGTCTGTACCACAACTTGATCTTTCGAGACAGTATGAGATTCTGAGAGAGGAAATACTTGAAGAGCTTGACTCGATATTCAGCTCAGGGCATCTGATCATGGGAGAAAACGTAGAAAGACTGGAAGAAGAAATCGCTGAGCTTGTCGGAGCGAGTCACGGAATAGCAGTTGCGAGCGGCTCAGATGCGCTGCTCATTGCACTCAAAGCAATGGGTGTGGGAGAAGGAGATCTCGTGATCACTACCCCTTATACCTTCTTTGCAACTGTGAGCGCTATAACACGCAACAGAGCAACACCTGTCTTTGCGGACATAGACCCTGTAAGTTACAACATCAACCTTGATCATGTTGAACAGATCCTGAACCATCATCCACGGAGAGACCGAATCAAGGCGATTATCCCCGTACACCTATTTGGTCAGACTGTCGATCTTGAAAGACTTGAGAACATAAGAGAAGAATACAGTGTGAAGATCCTTGAGGATGCTGCACAGTCAATAGGTTCGACGTGGAAATATTCTGACGGCACCGAAAAGAAGTCTTCCAGCATCGGCGATGCATCGGTCTTCTCGTTCTTCCCGTCTAAGAACCTTGGAGCATACGGCGATGCCGGCATGATAGTGACCGATGACGACGAAACGGCTGATTTCTGCAGGATGTACAGAGTCCACGGTTCCAAAGAAAAGTACGTACACGATGTAGTGGGGATAAACTCGCGTCTTGATGAAGTCCAGGCTGCCATTCTCAGGATCAAGCTGAGACACCTGGAGCAATGCAATGAGGGGCGAAAAAGAGCAGCCGCGAACTATGCAAGATTATTCGAGACCCTCTTGTCGACGAGTAGCTGCCCTTCAAACAACGAACAACCAGCAACTGAAAACCGCCCTTCTGTTGTGTTCCCAGGTGTTCCATCCGACTCCTCGCACGTCTTCCACCAATATGTTGTAAGAGTTATAAACGCAGACAGAGACAAGCTGAGAAAACACCTTACTACCAGTGGAATAGGCAGTTCCATCTACTATCCCATCCCACTCCACCTTCAGAAATGTTTCGATTTTCTTGGTTACAGGGAAGGCATCCTGCCTGTTTCAGAACAGGCTGCCAGAGAAGCACTAGCTCTTCCGATTTTTCCCGAAATAACCGATGAGGAAGTGGAGTATGTTGTCACGAAAATCGTGGAATACTTCTACAGTGAATGGTGAGTAGTCTGATGATTAGTAAGTAGTTGAAGAATCAGATCATCCTGTTCGCAGTTCCTTAAGAGCAGCCTTACCGCTGCGCGGCGCCCGTACAGCCAAAGTCAGGCTGTGGGAAAACCGTGAAATCCGCGTGCAGAACGCGGCGCGCGGTATTGCCAATCCAGTGTTCTTCTATTGACCAAAAACCTTCGCTGTGAGTTCTATGTTGATTCAATCACTCTATAACCAATTGCGCGATAACCTTTGAGACGTCTTTCATACATCTTGTTGAGTATAGGAACCTTGTCATCAACGTAATCGTAGATCCTCACTTCGTGTTTGTTCTCATAATCTCTATGTAGTCGACCTGCGTATTGCTGAAGAACTCCTTTCCATGAAACTGGAAACACGAGGAAGAGAGTGTCAAGCCTGGGATCATCAAAACCTTCACCCAGGTATTTTCCTGTTGAGAGCAATGCGGCACCACCTTTCGATTTTCTGAAGTCCGCCAAAACGGCATCCTGTTCCTTCCTTGGCAACTTCCCATGCAGCAAGAAGATTTCTGAAGAACGCCGCACAAGTATCTCGTGAAGCTTCTCCAGGTGTGCAACTCTCTCAGAAAGGACGAGACAGAAGCGGGCAGCTCCGATCGCCCTCAGAATGTCATCAACAATCTTGCTATTTCGTGATTCATCATTCTCGAGCACTTTGTAAATTTCTGTAGTCCTGAGACCCGGTTCAGCTGATAGACCCGTAAATCTAGGGACCGCTGTTCTTTCGAAGAAGACAGTTGCTTTTCTGTTTATAGTATGCCTTATTGGACCACACTGCATGATCATTATTGGTTGATGACCATCTCTCCTTTTCGGAGTAGCTGTCAGTCCCAGGACAAACCTGACCGAGATGTTTTTTACCACCTTTTCAAAGCTGAACGCCGGAATATGCTGACATTCATCAACAACTACATGCCCATAATTGCGGAGATTATTGAGAAGGTTCTTGCTGCGAACAAGAGTTTGTATTAGCGCGATATCGAATTCTCCGTTAGGGTTATTCTTGCCGAGACCGATTTGTCCGATCCTTTCGGGTGACAGCTGCAGAAACTCGACAGCTCTCTCTTGCCACTGCCTTAAGAGCTCTCTTCTATGAATGAGTATGAGCGTACTCTGTTGCCTCGCTGTGATGATCTTGAACGCTATTACCGTTTTGCCTGATCCAGTTGGAGCACACAGAATCCCAAAATCATGTTTAAGCATCTCAGTCGCAGCCTTCTCTTGTTCTTTGGTTAGCTTGCCCTGGAACTCCATATCGATTCTCTTTCCTACGAAACGCTTATCTTCCAGGAAGACTTTCGAGCCGCTGTTCTCGAGAAGGTTAATCACATCTTCCAGGCAACCCCTCGGAAGCGAGACAGAGGCTTCGTCCTCATCCGCGCAGCTGATTATCCTCGGTTTGCCATAAGTAGATAGCCTCATTGCTTGAGCCTTGAAGAACTCGGGGTTGTTGAATGAAGCGAGCCTGATGATTCTGTCAACTATGGAGGGAGGAATAGGGCTTCTCTCGATCCTCACCATACTGTCCAAAGTGACATTCACCTGATCGGGAATTCGAAGTTCGCTGAGCCTTGGCGCGATTTTGTCTGTCTCATGCAAAGAGATATGTCGAACAAATTCTTGAACTCTCGATTGTCGAAGGCGTTCAACTCTGGACAAAACGGCCCACTGATCATCAAGAGGCTTCATATAATCATCAAGAAACACCGAATTGCCGTCTTGCCTGGGTTTTCCCTGAAGAGGCAATGCGATCAGATTGCCTAGACCACCCCGTGGCAAGCTATCCTGATTGGGGAATAACCTATCATACGAATCAAGCCCGATTTGTGGTCTCTTTTCAAGAGCCCGTGAGATGAGGACAAATCCGAACCTCCTTGCCAGGGAAGCTGCAATAGAGCTCTCGAAGAAGAACCACAGATGGCAGCCTTCTCCAGATCTCGAACGCTCGATAGTAATCGGGATCGAGTAGATCTGACAAACCTCTTTGAGAGCAAGTGCATCTGATTTCCACCCTTCTCCATCAAGATCCAAGGCAAGAAACCTGCACAGATCGCCTTCCAGAAGCGGATAAATCCCTACAGTGGTCTTACCGGTCAGGTGGTCATAAATGACATTGTCGGTCAGGGGAGAATAGAGCTTGTTTGGGCATTCTGAGCACTTCTTTCCTGGCTTCAGACAAACACCGTTTTTCCACTGATTTGAACATACGGGAGAATAACCGGAATTACCTGATGACCCTTCCCATCTTCTGGCGTAAACGTCTTGTCTTCCGTAGAAAAGCGATCTGAAAAGCCCGATCTTCTCAGAGGGTGTTAGTGTTGCAGAAACAGATGAAGAACCTGAAGCCTGAGCCTTCACAAGTCTCTTCAAATAGGCGTTCTCATTTTCCAGTTCTTCTATTCGTTTTCTGAGTTTCTCAGTGTTCTCACTTCTGCTGTCCGTGCTCATCAAGAACCATCTTCTTTTCCAAACAAAGTCTGCGGCACTACTTTCATATTTTCAACCGTTTAGTACGATCTTAACACCAGGAGCAACCTGGAAAAGGGGAAAGCACCCTCTGTCAAGGATGTGTTGATAAGCCTGTCTGGAGATACACTGTGAACGCTTCGATAGTATGTCGGAATTCCTGCAAGTTATTACCTCTGCTCTTAGCAACGAGCAACTAACTGCCAGCAACCGTTCTTGAAAAACGATCTGATCTTCTCTGTATATGCGTTTCAATTCCCCTCATCGGAAAAGCGCAATTTATGGGCGGTGAGTGCACTGCTGCCTATGAATCAGCTTCCATTATTCATTCGGCCTCTTCTCTACTGTAGTGCGCACAATGTTGTGCCCTTCGTGGTGCATTCGTGAGTTCATGTAACGAATCATCCAGACCTGTTTCTACTCTCACACGAATGTTCTGAAGACAAGGGCATAATATGTTGTGTCCCTCCATATAAGGGTGCAAAAACTCATTACTGGTTGTTTCAACGAACTTCGGATCATATTTTCTTCCCGGAACCTAAAACCGAGAACACGCAGTAAGTATTCCTATGCGCATCATTTTGAACGTCTATCTCGCGAGTTCTCTCACTCACTGCTAAGTATTCACTGTCTTCAAGTTCCGCCCTATACCCGGGTCTATCCAACCGATTCCCTCCAACCGTTCTGCCCATTATTCTGAACTAGGTTTTTGCTGCGCGCCGCATGGTGCGAGCTGCGTACTGATCGTATGAACTGGCGACACTTCTTCTGATCCTCTAATCTGCTATCTCCTCTCGAAGATAGACCCTGTCTCCTTCCGAAAGAGTTCCATCAAGTCCCACCAGATGTCCGAACTCATCAAAGACTGCGAGGACCCCCTTTTCAACCTGTTTGGCCTTTTCAGGGCCAATTGCTATACGAACGGTAATCCCCGCAAAGAAAGGTCGAGGCTCGTTATCAACATAAACTACTTCTTTCTGAGAGTCCATCACTGGCGTGTCGTTATCCTGCCTTCCACTTCAAAAACACGATCCGGATGAGCCTCAAGGAATGCGATATAGGCATCTCGAACCATTCCGTACATAATGGGGTTGGTCCCTTCTGTGAGAACATCAAATGTATCTCCGCCTGCAATGAGGAAATCGTTCGTGGCAACTGTGTAGATCCGGTCCTCCAGTGGCTCGCCATCGATCAGTATATTCTCAGCTCTATTGCCCACGATTACATATGATCCGCCTGAAATCGGTTCGCCTCCACGACTTGCCATGTGATTGACGAGCCTTATCATCTGTTCTTTATTGAGTTCGACACTGATGATAGTATTACCAAAAGGTTCGATTTCGTAGATGTTCCCAACCGTGATCTCCCCGGCCAGAATATCTGCTCTAATCCCTCCGTTGTTGTAGATAGCGATATCGGCTTCTGTATGCCAGCGGATTGCATCTGTCACGAAATTACCGATATTCGAATCAGAGCCTCTGGGTCCTCGCACCAGATCAACAGGAGTATATCCAACTACACGAGCCATCTCTTCCTCAACACGAGCTTCGTACAGCTCGTACAGGAGCTGCTTCACCACGGGGTTTTCTTCAACATCGCTGGATACAGGAATGAGCTCTGAATTAGCTCCGACAACTTCTCCGTCACGGACTATAAGATCGATGCGACCCAGGTACAAGCCCCACTGGTATGCCTGAGCAATGAGAGTATTGCCGACAAACTCTGGCTCAGTGATTCTAGTATGGCTGTGGCCCCCGACGATTACATCTATACCGCCTACAGCAGCAGCAAGCCGCCTGTCTGAGCCGTATCCCATGTGAGACAGAACAACGAAAACATCATAGTTACCAGATTCTTCCTCCATGACTGAGCGAGTCACTACTGCAGGGTCAAGGAATTCGAGACCTATTACGTTCTTTGGATGTGTGACTACAGGGGTGGCTGTGGTTACCAGACCCATCACAAGAACGCGCACTCCGTCAAGATTGAAGATGACATGTCTCTTTGCAAAGGGTTCTCCGTCCTCATAAACGATGTTAGCGCCAAGGAGCGGAATCGGAAGGTGATCTGCATATGCTTTGATCACTTCTTGTCCGAAATCGAACTCGTGATTTCCTATAGCTATGGCATCATATCCTACAAGTAACGCTCCAACCATCTCTGCCTGTCCTTCAAAGAAGGACGAAACGGGTGTTCCCGAGAACATATCGCCGCCATCAAGAAGAAGAGTCCGTGGATTTTCTGTTTTGATCTCCTTGCTCAGAGTAGCAATTCTAGGAAAACCACCTACATCAGGTCCGTAGGTTCGATCGTCAAAAGCCAGAATACGTCCGTGAATATCATTTGTGTGCAGTAGAGTGATGATATCGTCCCCCTCTTCGGGAACAACTTCAAAGAGGCGCACATCTACTTCTTCCCTTTCATGCTTCACAAGCAGGTCAATCTTCACTGCAGAACCCACTTCAAGATCATATTTTTCTGCGAAATTCCCGTAGTTGATTGCGAGTCGGACATGATTATCGTAGATCCTTACAAGAGGTTCGCCTCGATCAACGTCGGCGTAGGTTGTCACAAAAGGCAAGTCCAAAGCGAATTCGGGAAGAATGACGCGGAGCGTGTCTCCAACTTCAAAACCTGCTTCCTCTACCTCGCTTTGTGCAATATCTGTATCCGCGTTTCCGTAGAAGTCGTCGATTTCGCTAACGACACCGGATAACTGCGCAAAAACCGCAACACAAAACACCACCATCAGAACTAGTAACAGAGTTCTCCTCACAGCAATTCCTCCTTTCTCAGATTCGCGATCCAGAAAAATACACTCGAACACCCAGAAGACGATTACACTGTATTCCCTCCTTATTTTGACATGAGCTCGCACAAGATCCAAATACTGCCAAACAGTTACTCGGGCAATGCCGTCAGATCACCGCGCAGCGACTCGACATAGCTGCGCCTAAGTCATAGTAGTAATGTCAGGCTATCAACTATGAACTACCAACCAATAACTGACAATTGCTCTTGTTAATAATTCCCCTCTGCCGGAGGCTGACGGATATGCTTTATGTGATCTCTTGCAGGGTCGGCTTCTGTCTTTTCCAATGATTCGTTTTCTATACTGTAGAGCGCGCAACAATATTGTGCCCTTCACGGTAGATTGTTGAACGGCATTACAGGATTCGTCATGAATCTCTGTTCTTTGCTCTTGATCTTAATTCCCCTCCTTGGAGGGGTGCGATCTCTGCGGGGTGGGTGGAAGAGCAGCAGATGGCGTATAGCATATAGCTCATGGTAGATCGAAAGACGCAACCGCCCTTTTACAACCTGTAACCGCTCGTGATCTTCAACTCTACCTGCACTTCAACCCCTATACGTGTACCGTAAACCTGGTTCTTGAAGAAGATTGTCTGTCCCACGGTTTCTCTCGGATGAACGCTTCCGTTCTAGGGTCGAACACCCCTTGTGAAGGGTTTCGGCAACAATGCTTCTTGCGCTGGTCTTGCGCAACATCGCCGCTTGTGGTTTTCTAGTTTTTCAGTCTTTTGTGTTAGCCCGATACACTGGGTACTGGCGGATCGGAACTGGCCCACGAAGTGGAGCTGGCCGCCCTGATCCTGGGCGCACTGGCCTGGCTGTCCTGCCAGAACTGGCAGCTTTGTCCGGCATCGCTTCAGTAATTTGTCATATTTCTTTGGCCCGGCGCAGCCGGAACTTGCCCACGAAGTGGAGCTGGCCCACCGAAGGTGGAACTGGCCCGAGTGGTCTTCTCGGAACTGGCCGCCCTGATCCTGGGCGAACTGGCCTGGCTGTCCTGCCAGAACTGGCAGCTTTATCCGGCATCGCCTCAGTCTGGCTTTCCTGGGTTTTCGTAAGACACATGACGCAGAACGCAAGACGGTTCATCTAAACTGGCTCCCCGCTTTTCCAGGTGACGCCTTGTGCTACAATCGCCATGACGGCAAATCTAGTAGCTTCATACTGACACGATCTTTTCTGACGTTTTCGAGGAAGGACTCGGATGATATGTTTAGAGGCAGGATACTTTCATGGACTCTTGTAATCGTATGGATGGGTCTGATTTTCTTCCTATCCAGTCAACCTGGAACACAATCCGGTGCCTTGAGCAAGGGAATCACACAGATAATAGTCACGGCTATCGAGTGGGTTTTTCCAGGCGTTGAACTGGATGTACAGACCTTCCACAGTTTCGTTAGGAAGAGTGCTCATTTTGTGGTATATCTCGTTTTGGGATTTCTAGTCATGAATGCGATTTGGGGCAGAGTCAAGGGAATAAGAAGAATCCTTCTTGCTGTTTTAATCTGTGTGCTCTACGCAGTCGTTGACGAAGTGTATCAGGCGTCTGTACCTGGAAGATCAGGTGAAGCGATAGATGTGATAATCGATAGCGCCGGAGCAGTAGTCGGTATTGCGGCATATCTGACATTTGCGCGTATAAGGTATAGAAAGGGGAGATCAAAGGAATAACTCAATCCAAACCCCGATTGTGCCGAAGCTTCGCAAGAGTGAGCTTCTTTAAAGAGTGTTCTTCTGCGTCTCGCTTCCAACCGTTCTGTCCCATAGTCTAAACTGGTTTTGCTACGCGCCGCGCTGCGAGCTACATGCCGCAAGCTGATCTTATGAACTGCCGATCTTCAGTCATCGCGTCTTACCTGTTCCTGGCAACATCGCTTCAGTAATTTGTCTCTTTCTTCCGCCTGCTTCTGGCGGAATTGGCAGCACTACGAGTTATCACTTCCGACCTTCTCTGGTCGAAGGCCTCTTGCGCCGATGTTGCGCAACGATGCTTCTTGGCGAACTCTGCCAACATCGCCGCTTGTGGTTTTCTAGTTTTTCAGTCTTTTGTGTTAGCCCGATACGCTGGGTACTGGCGGATCGGAACTGGCTCGTCTGACCCTGACGGCGCTGGCCGCACTGATCCTGGGCGAACTGGCCTGGCTGTCCTGCCAGAACTGGCAGCTTTATCCGGCATCGCTTCAGTAATTTGTCTTTTTCTTCTGCCCGGCGCAGCCGGAACTTGCCCACGAAGTGGAGCTGGCCCACCGAAGGTGGAACTGGCCCGAGTGGTCTTCTCGGAACTGGCCGCCCTGATCCTGGGCGCACTGGCCCGCCTGCTTCTGGCGGAACTGGCACCGCGCACCAGCGCGGTACTAGCTCTCTATTTCTTGCGAAACTCCATCACATAGAACGCACCTCGCCAAATCCAGCGAATCCGGAAATCCTTCACATTATCGGGAACAAGTTCCTTCGGCGGTTTGTGTGCATAG
>PWXG01000060.1 GCA_003561215.1 Thermotogales bacterium | reverse complement strand
GTCCTTGTTGTAGTAAAGGATCGGGGTGCTGTTGTTCAGAGGAAATCCGTGGAGCTGCCCGTAATAGACGGTGTTGTTGAGAAGTCTCGGAAAGAAGTCGTCCATCTGAGCTTTGAATTCGGGGTCGTTATCGATCAACGGTTCAAGGATCTGTATTGCGCCGCCATCGACAAGCTGACCTACACGGCTTTGCTCAACTTGAGCAAAATGCGGCAGGTCTCCCGACACAAGTCCCATCAGTAACTTCACCATTGTGTCGTCGTAGTTTCCACTGTAGACAGGAGTAACGTGAATCCTTCCCTCGTTCAACCTGTTGAAGTCTTCACAGATGTCAATAATCGCTTGGGAGTAAAGACCTGTCTGGGCATACCAGAGCTCAAGGCGAATCACATTACCCAGTAGCAAAGAACAAAAGGCAAGAACTAACAATACCACCAGTAGCTTTCTCACTCTCATTCAACCTCCTTCTGAATTGGTGTTATCATGCTGTCATTCCTTCAGACCGCTCAATGTGATACCCTCTATGAATTGTTTCTGAACAAAGAAGAAGAACACGATCACCGGAACGATTACCGTGCTTGAAGCAGCCATGAGCTGCGACCACGGTGTCATCCAGGATGTCGAAAACCTCGACAGACCAACCTGAATAAGCTGCATTTCGTCCCTGCTAATTGCAACAAGAGGCCAAATGTAGCTGTTCCACGACATCAAGAACACGTACAGGCACATAGTCCACAATGCAGGCTTTGAAAGTGGGAGGATGATCTCCCAAAGTATCCTGAACCTCCCACAACCATCTATCATTGCTGCATCTTCCAGTTCTCTGGGAATCGTCATAAAGAACTGTCTCAACAGGAATATGCCAAAGGCATGAGCCATGAAGGGAATTATCAATGCCCTGTAGGAGTTGATCCAGCCAAATTGTCTCACTATCAAGTATAGCGGAACCATCGTCACTTCTTCTGGGATCATGAGGGTTCCGATAATCAGGGCGAAGACTATGCTGCTGCCGCGAAAACGTATCCTGGACAGTCCATAAGCAGCAAGAACGTTAAACACAAGCTGTAGAGCCATGACAGACCCAGACACAAACAGCGTATTTACCATGTAACGCAACATTGGAACTGTTTCGAATGCTTCAATATAATTCTTGAAGCTGAACAGCGTAGGGTAGAACTTGGGCGGAATAGAAAAGACATCTCTCTCCGGCTTAAAGGAAGTAACAATCATCCAGAAGAATGGCAGGTTGATGGCAATTGCCGTAGCTGTTAGTGCAATGTATACGAGTATTCTGGCAGAAAAATGGGGTTTGCGAATCACTGATAATGCACCCTCTTTCGGCTTGCCCTGAATTGGAACAAGGTGAATAGAAAGAGAAGAACAAACATGACTATTGCTATAGCCGATGCGTATCCCATCCTCAAGTAGATGAAGGCATTCTCATAGAGGAAATATGTAATAACTCGTGTGGTTCTTGCCGGTCCTCCTTGCGTCATAACGCTTACGGATACAAAGACCCTGAAAGAGGCGATAAACTGAAGAATCGCCACAAACAGAGTTGTCGGGGAAAGAAGAGGAAGAGTTATCGAGAAAAAGCTCTTCCACGGACCAGCTCCATCAATTCTGGCAGCTTCGTAGTATACGCCAGGAATCGTCTGAAGGCCTGCAAGGAAGAAGATCGTGTTGTAGCCAATTCTCTTCCACACACCCACTATGATCAGCGCAAGCATAGCCCAGTCAGGACTATTCAGCCAACCCTTAGGGGAGATTCCTACAGTGCCGATGAGATAGTTAATCAGCCCACCGCTGGGCTCGAAAAGCCAACCCCATACCACCGCGGCTGCTGCCATGGCTGTTATTACAGGGATATAGAACATTACCCGGAAGAAAGCCATACCTTTGATCCATTTCACGTTGAGAAGCAAGGCCAGTAATAACGCCAGGGCTATCGATGCCGGAACAGTACCGATCACGTAGATGAAAGTGAGGTACATTGATCTCCAGAAGGCATCGTCCTGCATCAGGTTGATGTAGTTTTGCATTCCGACCCATCTCATTGGTCGTATCATGTTCCATCGATGCAAACTCACCCATGCAGCGAAAGCCAGAGGGACATAAACGAAAATGATCTGAACCAATAGTGCGGGCCCGACTGCGACCCAAGCTGAGATAGTATCCTTAACTGCTTTCCTCGACGCCAATGCAATCCCCCCAAACAAAAAGACGACAAGAAACCTAGTGGTTTTCCCGTCGTCTCTACCACACACTTGTATTCTACCACCAGATCAACACCATGATGAATACTGACTATCCTTCTTCTGGGTTAATCATAGCGATTGATAGAACGGGAAGACCTTCTATCGACCTTGTACACACATTAACAAATAACCATGATAATTGAACCTGATGAAGCTTGCAAGAGAATTCACATCTTCTGAACGGTTTGCTGGCGTAGACTCGTGCTCACGTATTGCGTCTTCCAAGGGTTCTCACGAGATAACTAGCGACATGGATGCCCTGTGTTCCTCGTCCGAAGCCCGCATCCATTCCTGCAGACACTGCCAGATCACTCGTTATCTGCGTACCGCCCGCAATGAGCAGGAGGCCTTCGCGCACGCCTTTTTCTATGGCCAGTTCATGAATCTTCTTCATATTTGCAACATGAACATCGTTGTGAGTTACGATCGTCGAGATGAGGACAACTCTGGCGTTTGTTTCAATGGCGGCATCGATGAATTTTTCCGGTTGAACACTCGTTCCAAGATATGCGTATTTGACGCCATATTTCTCAATGCCTCCGTGCTTCACATCTAGTATCTCGCGTATCCCGACAGAGTGTTCGTCGTTTCCTACAGTGCCAGCGACAACATTGAGCGGGTTCTTCTCGAAGAAATCGAATATCTCGTCTTCTTCTACAAGATGCGGTTTCTCCGGAAGCTGGAGAGTATCGCGGTCAAGTTTGAATGGCAGACGTGCCTTGAGTTCAAGATACACTCCTTCGGATGGGTGCAGAACGGTCTTGCTCAAGACACTGGGCTCTTCCAGATTCAACCTCCTGGCAATTTCGATTGCCGCAGCCTCTGCATATTCCTCGTTATCCGGGATTGTCATGTCTAGCTGAATCCAGGCATCTCCTGCCCATTCAACCTCCGGTTGCAGAGCATTGGCAGAACGATCTTCCAGGACGGGATCTAATCTCTTCGAAACACAGTCTGTCTCGTCAAACTCATCTATGAACTGGATTTTGTCAGCGTTGTGAAACGTGCATCCGTCAATAAGTTCACATGGTTTTTCCAGCCCATCGGGTAAAGCGTTGATACCAAAATGATCGCACACAGGAGCCATATAGTCGGGATCTCTGGGAATAACTGTGTGAGCACCGATACCACCGTTCTTTGGTCTTGCTATTCCATCCCCCGAGCGTTCTGGATAACAGCCATTGTCAACAAAGAAAGCGTCTTCAGCTGCCTCAAAATAACCTCCAACTTCGAGCATTTCTTCCATGAAGAGGATCGCACGCATCTTCAACTCACGTATCTCTGGTCTGGCTTGATCGTAGTCGACTTTGAGAAGATCCTTTATTCCGTCCAGAGCTATCAACGTGTGTTTCGCAGTCTCTACTCCCTTGACCGAGTTAACATGCCAAGGAACATTTCGGCCCTCATCCGGCGTAATCGTTGACTGAACATCAGCAGAAGTCAGACGCGAAACGAGCGTGTCCAGAACATGAATTCGAGTCGCATCCATGAGGTCCGACTCAATATACCTCGTGTTCATCTGTGCCCTGAACTTGTATCCCTTAAAGAGCTCTCTCAGAGTCAATGCGTAAATGAAGTTCATCTTGAATTCCGGGGCAGGAGCGCTGACCGGCGGGACTGTCGATAAGGCAATGCTTTCTTTCTTCATTCCGACCTTAACAGAATATGCGCAGTTTATCGCATGCTGAACCAGGAGTTCAGGCATGACCTTCCACGCCCTTTTTGCTGAAGCGTTAGCGTTATGTGCGCCATCAATCTGTAGCATTTCCGACGACGCCATAATCTTCTTCGCTACTGCAGCATCAACAAATGACCTGATCGGATTGATGCCGCGGTAAAGCACGTTGTATTGAGGGTCTTGATGAGCGCCGTTGACTCCCTCCTCGGCAAACAAGACGGCAATCTCAGGTCCCGCAATTCCGCTCACGTAACTGTGAAAATTGATAGGCCGCCCCACTTCCTCTTCTATCAAGTCAAGCGCCTTTCTACTTGCTCGCAGCTGTTTACGGGTGATGGGAATACCGCCTATTCCTTCGGGTGTACCCTCAATAAGACCGTCAATGTGACTCTGACCAAGAGTTCGGATTACCATTATATGGTCTGCACCATGCCACGCAGCCATTCTCATCCTGCGAATATCGTCTTCAAATCGTCCGGATGCTATCTCAGACGTTATCACGCAGTCAGGCTGGGGGTCGATACCGTTGAAATAATGGGCAGCCGGCAAAGGAACAGAGTTCTTGATGGGCTCGCTTATCTGGTCGTACGAAAAATAGCCTACTCCCGTACCCTTGGGAAGAGAGCGTCTCCAGGTCCAGCCCTTTCTCTTCGGTCTATACTCGTCAAGGTTTTCGAGTATTGCTTTTATGGAAATCTTCACCTTCTTATCGAGAGGCATCTCTCTTCCCTCCTTTGAAAAGATGTTCAACAGTATCCCAGTGCTTTCCGTCAATCATCTCTTCTCCAGCTTCAATGATCGAAGAACCTGTCTCCTGGGAACCTCTGAGAACGATATTACCGGCTCCCTTTCCAAGAAGACCGAGATCCGCTATTCTCATGACTATCTCCTTTGCCTGGAGACTGTTGAATCCCATGCGCAGAAGAACGGATCTCTCAATTGACGGACTCGTATGAGTTCTTGCCAGGTCTACAAGAGGCTCTGCGATCTTGTCGGCGAGTTCCCAGAAATAGCTGTCAAGCTCTTCTTCGGTCATCTTACGAAGTTTGGCACCTCGTCGTTCAAGATCATCGCTTCTTGGCTTTGCCATTGCGCAATTCCTCCTTTATCATTGTATCTGTTGTTTCTATGTCACAACGTAATTCCTGGGAAAGGTAATCCCTTTCTTCTCTGGAGAACGAGTCTATTCCTTTCTTCAAAATCTGTCTTATGTAGGAACGCTTAAGTCGTTCAAGGGGTATTTCGTTGTAGGAAAACTGTGACAGTGACTCTGGCAAGGCGATTCGCGTTCCGGGTTTGTCAAGCTCCCGTGGATCTCCGCGTACTACTTCCACCCCCAGACTCTTCGCAAAAGACAACTGCGCCGATGGTGCTTTTCCGGCGCCCGTATACTCAGTCTCCTGTATAACCATCACGTCGTTTTCTGGAAGTTCTCCGGCGAGGGCCACGGCTGCTGCCAGAGAAGTATTTCCTGCCGGCCCACGTTGCATTCCTTCTAGCCTGGCAAGCATCTCCGTTGCGAAGAAGACTTCTCCTTGTGTAACAAGCACATATCTATCCATGTATCTGAGAGGACGGGCAGCATTTCTCGGTACATCCGAACGATCAGGAAAGACAGCAAAAGGTACTCCAAATCCCGTGTGACCTGTAGTAAAGGATTTCCGGTTAAAATCATTATCGCTTGCCATGTGCAGTCCGCTTAGATCAACACTCGCCGCGATTACTTTGCAGCTCGTGGCTCCTGCCTTCAGAAGGCCACGCGCTGTGCCTGTAAGGTTGCCGCCCCCCGCATGTGTTACGACTACATGGTCAGGCTCTCTTCCTAGCTGTGTTCGGCACTGTTCAACGATCTCAGCTCCGAGCGTCTCGACTCCGGCAATGCCATACGGAGTGTAAAGCGAGGCATTGAAGTAACCGGTCTCTTCCAGAAGCCTCAATAAGTAATAGAAGAGTTCAGGACCTACACTGAGCTGGATGACCTCTGCTCCATAAGATTCGCACGCTCGGCCTTTTTCAAGGATTTCAGGTTGTCCTCTACCGTTGCTGTCAAAGGTCTCCTGAAGAACGATGCATTTCAGACCTCTCCTTGCTGCCTGTGAGGCCACAGCAGCACCATAGTTGCCGCTAGTAGCAGCAATGACACCCTCAAAACCCCTGTTCTTGGCAACAAACATGCTGAGCGAAGCCCGACGATCCTTGAAACTGCCCGATAGGCTTGCAGCTTCATCTTTAAGGAAGATCCGTGCGCCATAACCCTCTGGAGAAAGGCTCCTTACCAATCTGGTAAGATTGCGGAGCTCAATGAGTGGCGTATTACCGACCCCGGCTTCGCGCTGTATTTCAACGATTTCAGAAATCGAAGGAGCAGTCTCTGACATCATCTTCTCATAGTCAAAAGCTATTCCCGTTTGCTCGAATTCTCCGTAGTCAATTCCCACAGAACTCCTAACAATCTCATTCTTTCTGCCCATCACTGCTTCGTAGGAGTAGTCCATATTAATGGCCTTTGTCTTCGAGTGATCTGAACAGTTGAGAGATCGTGTTGCCGGCATCGGCAAGCTCTGCGACGTGTGATCCAAAATTGTGCTTGTAGGCAGGTTCGACCTCAAGAAGCTTCCCAGTTAGCAGACGTTGAATCAGTGTCCTTATGGAAACAGTGTCACCTGGAGCAGCTTCATCGTCCTCCAGATAACCCTTCACACGCATGACATAAGGAAGCTTCGATGTGTCTTCAGGTATTCCCTGTGCTCTCTCCTTCGGCGAAAGGATCTGTGCTTCGATCTGCACCCATTGACCTTTTACAGCTTTCATCAAATCAGCTCCTCATTGAGTTGAAAAGCATTCTCGGCAAAGGTAAATCTGTCATCGTGAGCAGGCCCGGCTGAGCTTCAATAATAGAAGGAATCATGTTTGTGGCAATGGCAATCGTTCCTTTACCGCCGGGAATCTCCGGCTTGATAGAAAGGTGGATTTCGGGATCTCCCTCTATGTCAATATAATCGCCTGTATCCACTGACTCGAGTTCGGGGAGAACCTGTTGAGGATGGATCAGTTCAATGATAGGGGTGTCGCCAATATATCCTTTGGCAGTATGCCTACATCCTGCAACCATTCCGGGTTTCACATAAACAATACTGGTCCTTCTTTCGGTCTCCGAAATAATCGGTTCCCTGGTTTCCTCAATTCTGGTCAGTCCGACTCCGATTGCTTCAGCTATCATTGCAATGGACTGTGGAAATCCGATATGCCCAACTATTGTACCGTCTTCAACACCTTTTCTAAACTGCTCGGGTGTCGTTCCAACACCCTGGGTCTCCATCACGGTTCTTCCGAATGGTGACAGATCGTTTATTCTGCTTGCCTTTATGCGCGTTACATCCAGACAGATCCCTGTCAAGGCAATGATCAGTGCATCAAGTACGAAACCGGGGTTGATCCCGGTTCCAAGAACGCTGACGTCATTCCTGACAGCAAGACTATTTATTATCTCCGATTCGATGGGATGACTGTGAAAAGGATAGGCAACTTCTTCGGCGATTGTTATGATGTTCACTCGCTCTTCTATCGCCAGCTGGATCTTGTCAAGCACGTCTGAAACAAACGAACTGGTCGCCAAGACGGAAACATCAGGAACTGTCTCTTTAATAGCTTTTTCCGGGTCTTCATAAACCTTGATCCCCATCTTACCGATACCAAGGACACCCCCGAGGTCCCTGCCGGTTTTCCGAGGATCTTTCTCGACGGCTCCTACAAGCCTTAACTCTGGCTTGTTAGCAATGTTTCTGGCTATTCCGGCGCCCATTGCGCCCAATCCCCATACAAGAACTCTGTACGGCACAAAAACACCTCCAATGGCTACTATGGCTTCAGTAAGATCATATCACCGCATCGAGAGTCTCTCCAGAGGACGTAAAGCCGAAATAACGTCCGTAAAGGCGTCTATCGATGGGAATTCGAAGTATGCGAGGTTATGCAGAAGTATGTTGTCGTATATGCACTGATTCGGGAAGAAGCGAGGCTTTTGCTGTCAGAAGTGCAAAACACGATCGCAAGAGTACCCGGTCGGCTATTACAGGAAGCCGAAGAGAATCAGCAATGTAACAGTTCATACCAAGCTAGACGTCAATAACTACCCTGTTTATCTCTTCAAATGAAGTTGTTCCGTCTATGACTTTGAATACTCCGTCTTCAAAAAGCGTTCTCATCCCGGTGTTTCTTGCGGCATTAAGAATCTCCTGTTCGGAAGCTGAGCTCCTTACCAGCTCGCGAATCTTGCTATTCATGATCAGAACTTCGTGAATCCCCGTTCGTCCTTTGTAGCCGGTACCCGCGCACTCATGACAACCCTGACCGGGTATGAATTCGTGATACTCGTCACTGTCAGGAAAGAGTTTCTTTGCTACTTCCTCCAGTCTGTCTCGCATCGGAATCCTTGATTTGCAGTTAGCACATAACTTTCTTACTAACCTCTGCCCTACCACTCCATCCATAGATGTGGCCAGAAGATGGGGATCTGTTCCCATATTGACTAATCTGGCAACAGCCCCAGAAGCAGTGTTAGTGTGTATCGTAGAAAGAACAAGATGTCCTGTCAGAGAGGCTTCAATTGCGAGCTGAGCGGTCTCACTGTCGCGAATTTCTCCCACCATGATAATATCAGGGTCCTGTCTAAGAAAGGAGCGAAGGTAATTCGCAAAAGTCAGACCTATCTCGGGATTCACCTGACACTGCGTTACTCCCTCTATAGTATATTCAACCGGATCTTCAGCAGTAAGAACATTCACTTTCTCTGAAGTGATCTCGTTCAGAACAGCTACGAGCGTTGTTGACTTACCGCTCCCTGTGGGACCAGACAGGAGCACAATCCCATACGGAGAGTTGATCAGTCCTTCGAATCTCTCACGGTTGTACTTCGTCAGGCCAAGCGCTTCAAGCTTGAGCTTCGAGTTGGACACTTTCAAAATCCTCATAACGACCTTTTCACCGTAGACCGTCGGCATGGTGGAAACCCTGAAGTCATACTGCTCGCTGCTTCTCCGCATATAGAACTTCCCATCTTGAGGAAGTCTTCTTTCGGAGATATCGAGTCCCGAAATGACCTTTATTCGAGAAGCGACACTGTTGTGCGCCTTTCTGGGGTACTTGAGAATTGGTCTAAGAATGCCGTCTACCCTGATGCGTCCTACCGCGACCTTCTCATATGGCTCAAGGTGAATATCGCTCGCTTCACTCCTGATTGCAGAATCTATAAGAGAGTTGATGAACTTCCCGACGGGTGTTTCTTCGCCTTCCTTGGCTTCCGCGTCATGTTTCTCGCTTTCTACTTCATCTATCTGGAACGTCTGTTCAATGATCTCGCTGGAAGTAGTGTCTTCATATGAAGTCTTGTAGATTGTCTGGAAAATCGGAGGAGTCGTAAGTAGCGTCTCGATCGAGTGCCCAGTTAGAAAGGTCAACTCTCGCTCGATCTGCGGAACCTTCAACACATCTGTAGTGACAACTCTCAACGTATCGTCCTCGGGAGTGTACTCAAGAGGGACTATACTAAGTCTGCTTGCGACAGACTTCGGTACCATCCTGAGAAGGTCGGACGGGATGATGTTGGGTGTATCCTCAAGAAGATCAAGACCATATTGCTTGGAAAGAGCATTGTATATGTCTTCCCACGCAATCAGTCCCATACTGACAAGCACTTCGCCGAGCGGTTTACCAACTTTCTTCTGAATCGACACAGCCTGATTCAGAGCCTCCGAGTTGATCAATCCGCGCTCTTCGAGAAGCTCGCCAAGCCGCTTATAAACCTTCATCTTCTATTCTTCCTCCTGGCTGTCAAGTCCAAAACGATATATAGCAGGAATATCTGTAGCTTCTCCGAGAAGTTCGCCTTCATCCATCTCCAGTCCTGCGGCTATCAGGGTTATGTGCAAGTCTTCGCCATCCATCTCGGAGTCTACAATAAGACCCAGCTTAACATCTGCGTCTTCACTGCAGTTCTGCCTAACAATGGCGGCAGCGAGGTTCATCTCTTTTAGGGTCACGTTCTTTGCAGAGACATTAAGGATGATTCCGGTCGCATTGTCAAGGGGCTTTTCAAGTAGTCTGCTCTCCATCGCCTGTCGAGCCGCGATCTCCGCGCGATCTTCACCTGATCCCACACCGATTCCAAGCATTGCTGTTCCCGCGTTTCTGAGCACGGAATCGACGTCCGCAAAATCGAGGTTTATGTAGCCTCTTCTTGTTATGAGTTCCGATATGCCCTTTATCCCGTGATGAAGCGTCCCGTCAGCCTTGGCAAACGCTTCCACTATAGAAGTATTAGGGGGCAATTCCTGAAGGAGCTTATTGTTAGAAATCCGAATCAACGTGTCAACAGACTTTCGAAGTCTCCTGAGCCCCTCCTTTGCAACTCTAAGCCTAGTATTTCCCTCGAAGAAGAACGGAGTGGTTACTACTGCAACGGTTAGTATTCCCATGTCTCGAGCAACAGAAGCAACGATCGGAGCAGCGCCTGTTCCTGTACCTCCGCCCATTCCCGCAGTTATGAATAGAAGATCAGTGTCCTGGAGTGACTCGCGGATTTCGTCTATGCTTTCCTCAGCGGCATGCTCGCCGACTTCGGGGTTCCCCCCAGCGCCTAGTCCTCGTGTAAGATGACTTCCCAGTTGAATCTTGAACTCCGCATTGTTGCTCTCCAGTACCTGAACATCCGTATTCGCAGCAATGAAGGTAACACCGTGTATACCATCAGTTATCATTCTGTTTATGGCGTTTCCACCGGCTCCCCCAACGCCGATGACCTTTATGGTAGGCAGTCTCATGCTATCTTTGCTCTGTCCGTAATCTATCTCAAAGCTCATCCTCAGCACCTCCGAAGAAGAGGGATTTTATGAATGACCCGAAGCCTTTTCTTCTTTTCTCCATGCCCATTGCTTCGGCGTATTCTCCTTCCATTTCATCATGCTCAATAAGATTCCCGAGACAAGGTCCGAATATCGGATCATTTACCACATCGTGGCCGTTCTCAATTCTCGGGTTGAAGCTCGTTTCATAAGTTCCGACACGCACCGGCATTTTCAACGATTCCACTCCACTGTCGCACAGTCCTCGAAGCTTTGCCCCTCCACCGGTAAACACTACACCGCCGGGTATTCCTTCCTCGCCATGCTCCGGGTTATTGAGCAGAAATAGCTGTACTTCCTTTCTGATCTTGTTCAGCAGTTCCTTAACCCTTGCGTAGATTATCGTGGAAAGCTTCTTCACCGTGACTCTTTTCCTCGTCCGCTCATCTAGGCCGAAGTATTCGACAACACTCTCCTCTGCCGGTGGGTGCATCGATGCATGTCCGTAGGTGACAAGGAGACGTTCAGCTTCGTCCTGGGAGGTTCCCAAAACAAGTGCAATATCTCTCACTATGTGTCGAATGCCAAGAGGAATCCTGTCTATGTGCACAGGCAGATTCTCCTTGTAGATAACCATCTCCGAAAACCCGTGCCCAAGTATAACGCAAACAACTCCATGTTGCTTTTCCGTGTCTGTAAGGACAGCATCTGCTCCAGAAATCAGCGATGGCGAGACAGTGAAGTCTTCCGTTCCAAAAAGCTCTTCGAAGAGTCGCTTGAAAACTTCTGCGGACTTTCCCTCGGTCGATACAAAGACCATCTCGACATTCAGCTTTTTTGCCACCATATCAACTGGGTTGAAGACAACCTTTTCGTCATCCAAAATGAATTTCCTTACATAGTTCTTGTGTACGTTAGTGTTCCCTGTCTGAAGCTTCTCTTTCCTGATTCGAGTCATCATCGTGTCGAGTATTTCCTGCCTGACGAGTGTTGGACGATCTTCTGAGATAACCTCCTCTATGCTTTCGGAAAACACAGAATAATCGCCATTTGTGAAGCTTATCCTAAAATCAGCTTCAATCTCTTTCTTCCCGACCTGACCAGTCAAATCTTCAATAAGCTTCTGAATTGAATGCTTCATGGCGACAGCATCCCTCACTTCCCCTTTGTCAATTCCAACTGCTTTGACACTTCCGTACGCCTCAAGTGCTATTTGGTTAGAGGAATCGATACTAACGACAACGCCCTTAAGGGTATTAGTACCCACATCGATGGAGACAACGTAATCTCTCCCCCTCGGCATCTATTTCACCTCACTCTCAAAAGTCTACCTTCACCCAGGAACAAGAACTCTGTCTTGTCCAGTGCAGTAAGGGACAGGTCATACAACGCCTCAGTGCTCTTGCTCAACTTCTCCCAATCAAATACAGTTATTTGGATTCCTCGTTTCAGAAGAATGTAACCGTTCACGAGATCAACATGAGAAACTATACTCCAGATTTTACCATCAGAAAGAAGTCTTTTTACATGAACCAGCAATTCCTTCTGTATATCTGAGACTACCTTGAACTCTCCCCCCTCCAGTATGAAGGAAACGCCGGAGACAACCGGAACATCCCTTAGCTCACCAGGCCTCACGAAATCAGTTATGATGAGGTCTTCCGAAACCCAATAATGTCGATCCTGGAAATGGGTTACGAAGACAGCTTCCTTTATTAGGAAGCGGTCTCCTCCGACAGGTTCACTTGTTGCCGGGACAATTATAACAGGACTCCTAGAAACACCCATGACTGTCGGAAAACGTACTTCCCTTGTATGCGTGTCAATGACACTTACTCTGATTTCGGAAACATCGTAGAACAAAACGCTGGTGGCAAAAGATATCAGACACCATATGCAAAATACGGCGACGAGAAACAGAGCAAGATTCGCTCTATGCTCCATTACTAGACATCCAGATTGGAAATAGACAGGGCATGTCGCTGAATAAACTCCCGCCGCTGTCCGACTTCGTTTCCCATAAGAATAGTGAAAATGCTATCTGCGACTTCAGCATCCTCCATTTCGATTCTCAAGAGCTTTCGACGCGTTGGATCCATTGTTGTCTCCCAAAGCTGTTCAGGATTCATCTCTCCTAATCCTTTGTACATCTGCATTGAATACCGCTTATCAGGGTTCTCCTTCAAGAAGCGCTGAAGCTCCTCATCGGAATAGAGGTAAAGCTTCTTCCTGCCCAGTTCAAGCTTGTACAGAGGGGCCTGCGCAATGAAAACTCGTCCTTCTGATATTAGAGGAGTCATATACCTGTAGAACAATGTGAGCAGGAGGGTTCGAATGTGAGCACCGTCAACATCGGCATCCGTCATGATCACGATCTTTCCATATCTGAGTTTACCGAGGTCACAGTCATCCCCTACGCCTGTACCGACGGCAACGATGATGTTGTGGATCTGCTCATTCTTCAAAAGCTTTTCAAACCCAGCTTTCTCAACATTCAGGATTTTCCCCCTGAGGGGGAGAATTGCCTGAAAGTTCCTATCGCGAGCTTCCTTTGAAGAACCGCCCGCGGAATCTCCTTCCACGATGAACAGCTCGGTTGCTTCGAGATCCTGAGAGATGCAGTCCGCCAGTTTTCCGGGGAGCGCGGTGTTTTCAAGTATGTTCTTTCGCCTTACAAGCTCCCGGGCTCGTTTTGCAGCTAACCTCGCTTTCGCCGCTTCGACAGCTTTGCTGATTATCGCTTTTGCTTCTTTCTGATTGTAGTCAAAAACTTCCTCCAGGCGTTCCCTGACAACCTTGATGACAGCTTCGTAAGCTTCTTCATTTCCCAGCTTTGCCTTTGTCTGCCCTTCAAACTGTGGGTCTTTCAGAAAGATGCTAAGAACAGCAGTCAGTCCTTCTCTGACGTCTTCTCCCTGGAGATTCTGGTCTTTGTCCTTGAGTATGTTTAGTTTCCGTGCAGTATCGTTCATCAGTTTCGTAAGGACAGTCTTGAGTGCGGTCAAGTGTGTGCCACCTTCAACAGTCTTTATGTTGTTTGCAAAGCAGATAATTTGCTCATCATAAGCGGAGCTGTACTGAATGGCAAGCTGTACCTTTATTCCGTTATGGAGGCCTTCAATGAAGAACGGGTGTTTCTGGAGTGTTCTTCTGGAACGATTCATATGCTTAACGTACTCAGCTATTCCGCCTTCATAATGATATGTGCGAGATTCATCGATTCTGTGATCGTTAAACACTATGGTTGCTTCTGGATTGAGGTAAGCGAGTTCTCGAAAACGGGAGTCAAGTATATCAAAATCGAAGTCTATCGAGGAGAAAACCTGGGGATCAGCTCTGAAAATGGTCTCAGTTCCATTGCCGTTGCTCTCGCCTGCTTCCTCAACAGGAGTGACTGCTCTCCCTCGCTCGTATACCTGTCGGAAGTATTTACCATCTCTGTGGACTCTGACTTCGCACCATTCTGAAAGAGCGTTAACGACCGAAACACCTACTCCGTGTAGACCGCCGCTTATCTTGTAAGAATCCTCCGAGAACTTGCCGCCTGCGTGAAGTGTGGTCATGACCACTTCCAGCGCACTCGTGTTTGTGTCAGGATGTGTCTCGATAGGTATGCCTCTGCCGTTGTCCTTAACTCGCACCGATATGTCTTCACGGATCTCAATAAGTATCTCACTGGCATAGCCGGCCATAACCTCATCGATGCTGTTGTCAACCACTTCATAAACGAGATGATGAAGCCCCGCCCTTCCCGTCGAACCGATATACATGCTCGGACGCTTGCGAACGGGGTCGAGTCCCTTTAGGATCTTTATACTCTGCGCGTCATACCTGTTTTTCATCTGATTCCTCCGTATTGTGGGTGGGTTCGATGATGACTCTTATGCTCTTGATTATCTGTGCGCCCAATTCTTCGTTAAGCCTTTCCTTCAGCGCCTTCTTGTGAAGACTTATCTCGTACGCCCAAAGACCTTCAGTTACGGCAACATAAAGGACACCATTACGATAATCGTGAATCCTGCTGCGCCTTGAAATTGCTTCCCCTACGAGCATATGCCACCTTTTCCTCAGGGTCAGAACTCTCAGCTTGCCAAAAAAACTACTTCTCATGCTGAGAGAGTCAAAAACATTCTTGAAGGTATCGTAGCTCTTCCTCACTGTTCAACCCCGACCCAATTCTCTTCGTCGGTCATGATGAAGCCCTCGAAGTTGTCGAGAAGCAGACGTGTGAGTCCATCTGTGAAGTCTTCTATGATTACATGGTCCATTATTTTTCTCACAGGGACTATTCCTGCACTGGTGTGAGTCAGAAAAGCTTCATCTGCTGCAAACAATTCCCAGCTCTTCACCGGGCGCTCCTCCACAGGAACCTCCATTGATCTGGCCAGTTTCATCACGAGTTGTCTCGTGATACCCGGCAAGACGCCCGAGTTTGTGTCCGGTGTCACGAGGTGCTCATCCTTTACAATGAAGAGACTCGAGAAGGAACCCTCGCAGACATTTCCTGACTCGTTCAGCATTATCAGATCATAATTGTCACCAAGTGTGCGCCTTGTCAGAACGATCCAGGGAAGACCCGGGGTCTTTATCACAGGGTTGACAAGCGCAGCAGAAGGTTTCACAAAAGGAGAGATGCCTACTCGCACTCCAAGTTCATATATGTCTATGGAAAGCTCCGGAAGGTCGCTAAATCCTAGCATGAATCTCGCGTTCTTCTGAGACGTCTCAAAAACTGTCACTCGTATCTGTATTTCGCGTGTTCGTGTCTTGGGATGATTCCTGGAAATCCCTTCGTTGACAAGTTTTACAAGCTGAGAAAAACCCATCGGCATGGATATATCGAGTAGTTTGGCAGAAAGCTTCAATCGTTGGAAGTGCCGCTTCAGAGCAAAAGGCAAAGCATTATATGTTCTTACAACCTCATATATTACTACACTTGGTGTTGTTGCCTGTTCTCGCAAGCTGACTCCAAGTTCCTCATCTGATAACCATTGATCTGAGATGAAATGATCCATTCTGCTCAACCCCTCCCCAGCAGATTTCTTCAGGAACAACTCTCAGGAACTGCCCAACCGCCCCGGTCCTTGTACAATGTGAAACATAAAACTCGTCAGTACCCGATGAATTTACCCCACTAACCTTTTCGACAAGCACTTCGCGCTCATGTCCGAGGCTTCCTGTAAGATACCGAAGGGAGCTTCTGGTTGACAAGTTTGCAAGCCTCTTGGCGCGCTCTCTTTTTGTCTGTTCAGGAACCTGATCAGCCATGTAAGCGGCTTCGGTTCCGGGACGTGGCGAAAATCTGAATATATGTGTTTTGAGAAAGGCCACTTCTTCAACTACTGAGCAGGTGTCGTAAAAATCATCTTCGGTCTCGGAGGGAAAACCGGCAATGATATCCGTTGTTACGGCTATATAGGGATTCAGCTTCCTTGCTGAATCGACAAGTGACAAGAAAGACTTTCTGTTATACCCCCTGTTCATGAGAGACAGAATTCGATCCGAACCGCTCTGAAGAGAAAGATGCAGATGCTGGGCAAAACGCGGATTTCCGACAATGTACTCCAGGAAGTGACTACCAACAAACGCAGGGTGTAAGGAGCTAAGGCGGATTCTCCATGATCCATCTATCTCTTCAAGAGTGGTCAACAAATCCAGAAGTGACGAGTTATTGTCCTCACCATAGAAGCAGATGTTCAGACCAGTAATTACTACCTCCTTGAATCCTCCAGAGATCAGGTTCTCGAATTCTCTCTTCACCAGTGTAAGAGGCTTACTGCGAATCTCACTCCCGCGTGCTAACCGGACTCTGCAGTAGGAACACTTGTTTCTGCAGCCATCTTCAACAGATATATACGCACGAGTCCTTCCTTCCAGAGCTCCTGGCGATACGGGACAGTCGGCGACAGATGCATCATGGTAGCCGTTGTTTCCTAACAGCAGTCTCAACGAGGTTTCTATCGTGGTCTTATCTTTGTTCTTCACCACAGCATCAAATCCAAGTTCCTGTAATTCTTCTGAAGAAAGCTCCGAATAACAGCCCGTGACAACGAACAGAGAATCGGGATTCCTCTTCCTCAAGCTCCTGTAGCGCTGCCTCAGCTTTCTCTCTGCTTCTCCAGTAACTGTGCAGGAGTTGAAGAGAAAGACGTCTGCCTTTTCGCTCTGATAGGAGACAGCGAAGTCTTCACAAAGACGCTCAGTCATAAGAGCACTTTCATACTGATTGAGTTTGCATCCGAACGTATGAACAGAAAGGCGTGCTTTTCTAATCATTCCTTGATTTTCCCGTGCGAAGCGACATCTAGCAGGTGTATTCTGGTCACCACGCCAATTAGTCTGTTCTTCTCATCTACTACAGGCACCATCTTCAAACCGTTCTTGATTATAAGATCAGCCGCATACATAACGGTGTCATCTTCGGCAACAACAATCGGTGGCTTTTTCATATGGTCGATAACCATGTCATCGCGAATTTGCTCAAGTTTCTGAACAAACTGCTGTGTGTCAGGGATGAACGATGCAGACTGTAAGAGACTGAAGTAGCTCGGCACTGCGCTCTTGATGATGTCCGTTTCGCCGATAAAACCGATTACCCTATACTCTTCATCAACAACGGGCAAGCCTGCAGTTCGCTTACGAAGACATATGTGTATGAAAGTTTCTACTGTCTCGTCCTCAAAGACTGCGGAAACGTCCCTTATCATTGCCTCCCCGACAAGCATGATTTCACCTCAGTTTCTCGATGGAGAAGAATGCCTCAGACTTCTCAATCTCTTCGTTTGTGATCCTAAGCTTCTCAAGAAAAGCGCTTTCAGCTATCGCAGCAGCCATGGCGCGCTTAGCAGCAGTGAAGTAATCATCAGGGCTAAAGAGAAGATTCTGGACTGCCCCGGCCACAAGACTGTCGCCAGTTCCCAAAAGGTGGGAGTGCTCAATATGCTCTCTTGTTGTGAAGAGCCAGCTCCCCTCTGTGGTTGCGATCACGTCACCTTCGATTCGATAGGAGACAATTGCCATTTTCGAACCTTTTGAGATCACTTCCTCCGCCGCAGCCTGATAGTGCTGGAGTTGTGAGAGTTCTTTGCCAAAAAACTGTTGAACGCCTCTAAGGTCAGGTTTGGCAACAGTCACCGCACCTGACTCCACAGCTTTCTCAAAAAGCTCTCCTATTGCCTCCACGACGACAATTTTGCCTTCTGCTCTGGCCTCCAGGCACAATTGTGCATAGAAGTCTTCAGGCACTCCCTGTGGAACACTTCCGGAAATCACGACAACGGACGCTCTCTTCAGACCTATCCTGAACCTTCGGAGCAACATTTCAAGATCTGCTTCTGACACCGCCGGTCCAACAGAGTTGATTTCCGTTATGGTATCGTTTGCGGGATCAATTATCGCAATGTTTTCTCTAGTCTCCTCATCAAGATGCACAAAGGCAGTGGATATCAGCGGACTTATCTCCCGAAGTCGTTCCTCCACGACCGTCCCAATAAAACCACCCAAAAAACCGATTGCTAGACTCGGTATTTCGAGTCCGGACAGGATGATCGAGACGTTGATTCCTTTGCCTCCTGGTTGCATTACCGAATACTTTGGATTCTTGACGCGGTGGAGCCTGTCGATTTCCAGATTCTCTACAATCAGTTCCCTGTCCAGGGCAGGGTTCAATGTAACAGTGAGTACATCCACAGCTAACCTCCGCTCAGGCCGGCTATTCGTTCAGAGCCAGGTCTTGGAGTACGAAGTCGAAGGGCGTTCCAGTATACTGAATTCTACCATCTTGCAGGAGTATCATCAAATCGGAGATTTCCAGAAGACGGGAATAATAGCGAGAAGAGACCACAATCGTATGTGAGTTCTTACGCGCTGCCAGAATATCCTTCAAGGTGCGAACCAGTTCATCATCCAGGTGATCCAGAACGTTGTCGAAGACAACCACACTTGGTTTTCTGAACATCACCGAGAGTATCAGCAGAATGAGCCGCTGAAAAGAAGAAAGAGAATCAACCAGGGTGCGGGGGTCTTTTGTCAGAAGTTCAGCAGCGTGCATCTTCTCGAACATGTCGAGCTCTTCATCAGTGAAATCAGCAAAAGTGAAACGTCTTCCTTTTGTCAATCTGAAAAACTCGATTATGGTGAACTGTCTCATAGCACCTAGAAAGCTCGAGTCAGTGTAAGCAACCTTGTTACGTAATTCCTTGCTGTCATAAGTGTCCAGATCCCGGCCGTAAAGGAAAGTTGAACCCTTGAAAGAAACCGCCTCAAAAATCTCTTTGTTCATACGCAGGAAGGATCGAAGCAATGCAGACTTTCCTGCCCAACGAGGTCCGACTACAAGCGCAAGGGAATTCGCGGGGATTGTTAGGTTGATATCGTGCAGAACCTGTTTACCGTTTATCGAAAGAGAGAACCCTGACACAGAAAGAGCAATCTCATTCACGAGACTGCTCCTGTTCGTTATCATTTCTTGACGAAAGACGCTTTAGCATCTCCTCATTGGCTTTTGAATCACCGTTCTTGGCCATTTTGATTAAATCTATCTGAGAGACGATTCTTGGGCTGGTCGCAATAGGACGTGTCGTCTTCTTCTGCGCCACCAAACCACTCCCCTTTTAATTTATTCTACACGCTTGTGATTTCTTCTTGGTGATGCGCATTTGAAAAAACGGTTAGGGAATGAGGGCGAACGTTAGTCTTTCTTTGCGCTGTTTAACATTCCCAGAAGAGCCTTCAATTGCTTGCTGCGAGACGGATGCCTCAATTTTCGGAGCGCTTTAACTTCGATTTGCCTGATGCGTTCTCTTGTAACATTGAAGAATTGACCGACCTCCTCGAGCGTCTTGGTCTTTCCGTCAAGTAGCCCGTAGCGCATTTTTAGTACCATCGCTTCTCTGGGACTAAGAGTATCAAGGACCTGATCTATCTGCTCCCTCAGGAGCATCTTCATCGCTGATTCTTCGGGTCTCTCAAGGGATTCATCGTGGATGAAATCTCCCATCGTTGATTCCTCATCACCACTAATTGGAGATTCAAGGGAAACTGTCTCCTTGGAGGCCGCGAGGATCTCCTCGATCTTTTCGGGAGTCTTACCAGTGAGTTTGCCCAGTTCTTCCACAGTCGGATATTCTCCGCTTTCTTGGAGATGCTCCCTGATTACCTTGTTAACCTTGTTGATCGTCTCAACCATGTGGACGGGCACGCGTATCGTTCTTGCTTGGTCGGCAATCGCCCGAGTTATTGCCTGTCTGATCCACCACGTCGCGTAAGTGCTAAATTTGTAGCCCTTTTTCCAGTCGAATTTCTCCACTGCCTTGATCAACCCAATATTCCCTTCCTGAATCAGGTCAAGAAATGAAAGGCCCCTGCCTATATAGCGCTTTGCAATAGAGACTACCAGGCGCAAATTTGCGGTGATGAGCTCCTCTCTTGCTTTAGGATCGCCTTTCTGGGCTCGTCGCGCCAATTCTCGTTCTTTACTTGGTGTGAGGAGTGAGATCTTGCCGATTTCCTTCAAGTACATTTTTATCGGGTCTTTGAGGGAGATGTTGTCGTACATCTCAGGAGAAGCCTCGAGAAGGGTCACTATTTCCTCTGTGTCATTGTCTTCTCCATCAACATCGGATTCTGCTTCCTTTTCGAGGATCCTGATCTTGTTTTTCTCAAACTCCTCGTAAATTACCTCTACAAGCGAGGAATCAAAGCCCTCATAGTCTGGGGGGAAAGCATTGTCAATATCTTCGTAAGTAACAAAACCTTTCTTTCGACCAAGCTTCAAAAGTTTCTTTATCTGCTTCTGTATATCCTCTTTGGTAAGCAATTGGGGCGCCTGCTCCTGTTTTGGGAGCTTTATCTCCTTTACTCGCTTCTTGCGTATCTCTTCAGATTTGCTTCTTTCCAACACTCTCACCATCCTTGCGAACCCTTTTCAGAAGCCTGGAGAGCTCAATTCTTCTAGTCATCAACGAGTTTTTTGTTCCTGTGTCTATCTGGGCTTGAAGCTTTCTGTCGATTGTCCTTATCTGCTCGCTAATGATCTTCTTGTCTACTCTTTCCTCGATTTCGCCAAGAATCGACTCTGCAATTGTGGGATCAAGAGGAACCGCTGCAAGATTCATGATCTCGCTGCCCATCTGAGCATCACACGCGCGGATGACCTCTTCAAGCTCTGAACCAGCCCTCATGGTATTTTCGAGTTTTTTGAACGCTTCTGAACTCTCGAACAGGTCCAGTATCCGAAGCAATCTATCTCTCAAGTCAGGAAAACGAAGATAGACCATTATCAGCTCTCTCTCCAGGGGTCTGAGAGGAGATCGCGTACTACGCAGTCTAGATCTTATCCTTTGTGGATCTTTCAGCGTGCTGAAAATCATATCTTCGCTGATGCCGGTGAGATCTGCCAGAGTGGATACTACGAGTTGGAATGAACCAATCTTCCCGCTTGATCTGTATGTCTGCATTATCGGCTTCGCATGTTCAAATAGCTTCTGTTTTCCCTCCGGATTAGTAAGATCGAGACTCCGACCGAGAAGTTCAACAAGAAATACTGGTGCTGGCACAGCGTTTTCAAGAGCCTCCCTTACCATGGCAGATCCTTTTCTCTTCAAGAGGTCTGAAGGGTCTTTCTCATCAGAAGTGGCCACGGCCACCTGAAGCCCATGCTTCTCTGCAAGTTCTATCGAACGCCTGCATGCTCTCAAACCAGCGGGATCGGAATCAAGGAAGAGTATCAGGTTATTTGTTATGCCGGAGATCATTCTCACATGAGCATCCGTCATGGCGGTTCCGAGAACCCCCACGACGTTCTGGACACCTACTTCGTGAAGGCCGAGCACATCAAAATAGCCTTCAACAACAACCATGAAATCGAGCTGGGTAGCTGCAGTTTTTGCTCTCGATAGGTTATAGAGTGTGCGGCCTTTCCGGAAGTATTTGGTCTCCGGGGAATTCAGATACTTGGGGACTATTTCATCTCCAAATGCCCTGGCACCCAGTGCAACTGTTCTTCCAGATTCGTTGTCTATGGGAAAAATCAGTCTTCCTGCAAAACGTTCCTTAACCTTTGAACCCTTGCCCGAAATTAGCCCGGCACTTTCGAGGTCGCTGTTTCTGAAGCCCTTCCCGGTAAGGTAATCATTCAGTCCTCTCTTCGAGGGAAGCGCGAAACCTATCTTGAAAAGAGCTATAGTCTGCTGCGAAAGACCACGCTCTTTTGTCAGATAGCTTTTTGCTTCTTCACAATCCGCATGACTCACCAGGCTATGATAATAATCAGCTGCACAAGCAAGAAGACGCACATATCTCTCGTACAGCGACTGAGATTCTGTCTGAGATTCGGTAACTACACCTGCAAAATCTGCCAGCTTCTTAAGAGCGTCGTTGAAAGACACCTCTTCCGCTTTTTGAAGAAAAGCGATTACGTCACCGCTCTCTCCGCAGCCGAAACAGTGAAAAAACCCTCTTGCTGGATGAACATAGAAAGAGGGATCATTATCACTATGGAATGGACAAAGCCCACGAAAATAGCTCCCAGACTTCTCTAGATTTAAGTACCTGCCGATGAAGTCGACGATGTCCACTGATTTCTTGACCTCGTCTATTGTACGTTTACTGTACAAATTACCACCACCGGAGAATGATGGGTCTTCAAGGCCCATCTTGGAAAAGCTTTGGGGTTATCGCTTGGAGTACTGAGGAGCTCTTCTGGCCTTCTTCAATCCGTATTTCTTCCTCTCGACCATTCTCGGGTCACGCGTGAGAAGACCGCTGCCCTTAAGGGTCTTTCGAAGATCCGGGTTAAAACGAGTGAGAGCTCTGGCAATTCCTAACCTTATTGCACCTGCTTGCCCGGACAGCCCACCTCCATTGACGCGAATAATCATGTCAAACTTCCCGAGGGATTCGGTCATAACCGCGGGTTTCAAGGCATACCTTACCCAGGCATCGTTGTTCAGGTACTCTTTGAGTTCCTTGTATTCCTTGCCGTTTATCGTAATCTTGCCGCTTCCGGGTCTCAGATGGACCCTCGCAACGGATGTCTTGCGACGTCCTGTACCGTAGTAATCAGTGATATCAGCCATTCTATCCTCCCTTACTTGACAAGCTCTATTAGTTCCGGTTTCTGAGCCGAGTGCCTGTGTTCACTTCCGCTGTACACCTTGAGTTTCTTGAGCATCCTGTGGGCTAACCTGTTCTTGGGTAACATCCTTCTGACCGCCAGTTTGATCATCTTCTCAGGGTTCTTCTCGCGGAATTGTGAAGCAGTAAGCGTCTTGATCCCTCCAGGATATCCGGAATGCCTGTAGTACAGTTTGTCGGAAAGCTTCTTCCCGGTAAGTAGAACTTCCGAAGCATTAATAACAACCACAAAATCGCCTACGTCAACATGAGGAGTGTAATAAGGTCTATGCTTGCCCATGAGCAATACTGCTATCCGGGAAGCCAATCGGCCCAGGGGAACACCGCTGGCGTCGACAAGGTACCATTTCTTATCTACGGGGGTCCCATCATGCATGGTGATGCTCTTATTGGTCTTCTCTATCTCACCCTTGCGTTTTGTGCTTACGGTTTTCTTATCGGTCTTGACTCTGCAATGCGGAGTCTTCTGTGTCGTCATACAATCATCCTCCAGAATTCCGTTCAAACGCTCTCAACTTGCTCATAAACACTTACAACTCTTCTCTTTCGCTTAGTCTCGAATCGCACCACACCATCTATTAGCGAGTAGATGGTATGGTCTCGCCCGACACCTACATTTTGCCCAGGATGAATTCTCGTTCCTCTTTGGCGAAGTATTATTGTCCCTGCACGTACCCTCGAACTGTCCCCTCGTTTCACACCCAGGTACTTGGGGTTGCTGTCGTTTCCATTTCTTGCAGCGCCGCCGCTCTTCTTGTGTGCCATGAATACACCCCCTTCAGACTAATACTCGATCTTCTGAACCGTGACCTTTGTGAACCATTGCCTGTGTCCTCTCACTCGGTCATAGCTCTTTCTCGGACGAAATTTCACAATCAGCTGTTTCTCCCCGCGAACATGTTCGTCCACGCTACCTACCACTCGAGCACCATCGAGATAAGGAGTGCCTATTTGGGTGCCGTCATCATTTCTTACAAGCAAGACACGATCGAAAGCAATCTCGTCGCCTTCGTTGAAGCCGTTCTGTCTCAGGGTATACAGTGTATCGCCTTCCTCAACGCGATACTGTCTCCCGGAGGTTTCGATAATTGCGTACATACTGCTACATACACCTCCTATGCACTAAACATCTGCTGACACAGGTGCCGCTAGGCTTCAACCTGCCTCAAGCAATATCCACAATTTCCCAGGCAATTGTATCATACTTTGGTGCTCAAGTCAGGTATTAGCGTAAAGAATTCTTTAACGAATCCCTCCCTGACAAACATACTGATGCGGTTTTGTCGTGATATAATCTTCTCTGATCTGGAGGCGTATCCTAATTGGCTAAGGAGCCGGTCTCGAAAATCGGTGGGGTTTTGCCCCTTGTGGGTTCGAGTCCCACCGCCTCCGCCATTTCTTCGGAGTGATCAAGGTGATCTCGTGATGATTAAGGAGCTCTTCACACGCTTCAACAAGCTTGCTCCCAAAAGTACTGTGGATTACTGTATTCCCATCGAATGGCTTCCCGATGACTACAGCGGTATCACTTGCACCAAAGAAGGCAGGACTTATGTCAACCCGTACGAATTTGGTCTAGCGGTTCTGCGCAAGCTGACGAATGTGATGTCCTGTAACGAAAATGCCATGGGGTCACCTGATTCAGCAAGATTGTCCAAAGACGGATCGTGGATTAGCAATTCTCGTATTTACTGTGCTTTTGTTCGGAGCACCACTTCTTTTCTTCACGAACCTCACAAAGTGCCTGAACAAGGCAGTGAGAATAAGTATACACGATCCGGCACCTTTTTGAAGATGATATTCTTGCTCCCACATATCCTGGAGATGGGATTCGACTGCATCTATCTACTGCCAATAACAGTATCCAGCAATAGATACAAGAAAGGCGAACTTGGTTCTCCCTATGCGGTCAAGGATTTCTTCAGACCTGACCCTTTTTATCACGATACCCTCGCGAATGGCTTCAGCGTTGAAGAACAGTTCAAAGCCTTAGTCGAAGTTTGTCACATGGTTGATATTAGCGTGCTTCTGGACTTCATGCCACGCACAGCTTCGCGCGACTCGGAGCTCATTGTCGATCACCCTGAGTGGTTCTACTGGATAGATGCGTCTGCGGAAGAGGTTTATTGCCAGCCTCGAATTCCTTCGCTGGATTTCAGGGTACCTACAGTGAATGACCTTGAGTCTCTCTATGGATCTGAAGATGTCCAAAGACATCTGAGGTTGTTCAGAGAAGCTCCATCAGTAAGCGCCCCAGACAGATGGAAGAACTTCGTGGAAGCAAATAGGGGAATTCCCGGCTTCTTTGAGGAGCTTGTCAGAACATTTGGGGTTGTAACAGCGCCTGCATTTTCCGACTGGATTAACGATAATCAGCCAGTATGGGACGACATAACTCTGCTGAGACTGTATCTGGACAACCCGAGAGATTCGAAACCCTTTCTGAGAGACCAAAACCAGCCACCGTACATTCTTCACGACATAATCAAGGCCTCGAACTTCCCGGGAGAGAGCCCGAATCATGAGCTTTGGAATCTACTCGGAGACATAATGCCGCATTATATCCGCGAATACGGCATTGATGGTGCAAGGCTCGATATGGGACACGCTTTGCCCGACGACCTGGAGAGGATGATAATCGACGAAGCGAAAGCTGAGTCTTTATCTTTTTCGATAATCGCTGAAGAGCTTCAGATGGATAAGGATGAAGAAAGCTTGACTGCCGGTTATGACTGCATGCTGGGAAACACATGGTGGATGGAACCCCGCCTGAAAGCGGGTACTTTCAAGAAACTAATTGTGGAAGTCTTGCCAAATCTTGTTTTGCCGGTACTTGCATGCTGTGAGACTCCTGACACGCCAAGAGCAGTAACGAGACCCCACGGAAAGGCTTTCTCGAGGATGATGACAGCATTGAATTTCTTTCTTCCGAATTCGATCCCCTTCGTCAATTCGGGACAGGAGATATTCGAGCCTCAACCTATGAATCTCGGGCTTGACAACACCTCTCAGGGCAGATTCGTCCTGCCGCCAGACGATCCTTTCTATGGTAAGCTCGCTTTCTTTGATCACTACACACTTCACTGGAATTCACCAGATAATCTCTGCTCACTGATTTCTACAGCAGCCGATTTGTCCAAGGAATCCGGCAAACTCATATCTGCCGACAACATGAGGATTCTCTGGAAACACGACCCACACATCACCGGCCTTCTCTACTGGGTTTTTCCAAAAGGTCTTCTAGCCCTTCTGAATACCTGTCTTGAAACGAGTGTAAGAAGGAAGGTTGATCTGGGATATCACACATGGAAAGAAAGACACGGCATTATCTGGTATATCAAGAAGTCACAGCCCGTTGCTGAAGAGCTTATCTATGTTGATTCACAGCTGGAAGTATCACTCGAGCCCGGAGAAATTGCTGTTGCCATAATTGAGTGAAGAGTTACTCTCTGGGTTTGACAAGCAACCTGATTGCCGTTCTAACCTCGCCTTCAATCTCTACGTCCGAAAATGATGGGTAAGACACGAGATCGACCCCACTGGGTGCAAGATAGCCCCTTGCTATGGCCACTGCCTTAATGCATTGATTGACTGCACCTGCACCAATCGCCTGCAGCTCAACAATCCCTCTCTCTCGGATGACTCCGGCTAAAGCACCAGCAACAGCATTGGGTTTGGACTTCGATGCTACTTTGAGAATCTCCATCCTCTGTTACCTCCCTCGGCGATCTGGTTTCATGGTGCGCCCGGCAGGAGTCGAACCTGCAACCTTCGGATCCGAAGTCCGATGCTCTGTCCAATTGAGCCACGGACGCCAAAAAACTGGGGTGGCTGGCGGGATTTGAACCCGCGACCACCTGATCCACAGTCAGGCGCTCTGCCAACTGAGCTACAGCCACCACGAGGCGTTTTGGTGCGCCCGGCAGGAATCGAACCTGCAACCCTCGGATTAGAAGTCCGATGCTCTATCCGTTGAGCCACGGGCGCTGGAGCGGCCGACGGGGATCGAACCCGCAACCCTCGGCTTGGAAGGCCGATACTCTACCAGTTGAGCTACAGCCGCGTCGTTTTTGGTCGGGGAGACTGGACTTGAACCAGCGACCTCCTGTGCCCAAGACAGGCGCGCTTCCGTCTGCGCTACTCCCCGTAGCAGATAAAATATACCAGATTTTGCTAACGCCGTCAACATGCGGAAGACGCAAAGACCAGCAACCATGGGAAGTGAAGCAAGCAGGAGAAGCACTGGAAAGGGTAGCCCCCGACAAGGGGGCGCCTCTAATCCTTATCCTCGCAAGCCTAATTTGGTAATAAGATCCTTATAGACTTCAGGCTTACTATTCTTTACATACCTCAGAACTTTTCTACGTCTTCCAACCAGTTTAAGCAATCCTCTTCGAGTGTGAAAATCCTTGGGATGTTTCTTCAGGTGTTCCGTGAGATGCCTTATTCTTGCGGTCAGAAGAGCTATCTGCACTTCAACTGATCCAGTGTCCTTGTCGTGAAGCTGGTAGTCCTTTACAACATCCTGTTTCTCAAATTCCATTCTTTTCCTCCTTCTCCTCCTAACCAAGACAGGGGGTATCCCCTGACCGAGTATGGGGTCGCACAATTCTAACCTCTAGAGTCAATCAGGTCAAGTGCGCGCTCAAGTAGATCTATTCATGAGGCAGTGTGGTGAGTGCGTCAGTCTTTGTCCAGTATATAGAATGCATCTTTGCCAAGGAAACAAGCGGAGTCCCCGAGTTCTTCCTCAATCCTCAGGAGCTCATTGTACTTGGCTATTCGATCACTTCTCGATGCAGAACCGGTCTTTATCATCCCTGCGTTGGTCGCAACTGCGAGATGCGAAATGAAAGTGTCTTCGGTCTCGCCTGAACGATGAGAAATGACACATGTCAGTCGACGTTTCTGAGCATGAGATATCGTGTCAATGGTCTCTGTAACAGAGCCTATCTGATTTAGCTTGATCAGGATCGAATTACTGGAGTTCTTTTCGATACCTTTCTTCAGACGGTCAATATTGGTTACGTATAGGTCATCTCCAACTACTTGAACCCTACTTCCAACCTTTTCGGTCAACTTGGTGAAGGCATCCCAATCCTCTTCATAAAAGGGATCCTCCAGGCTGATAATAGGATAGCGAGAAACGAGGCCCTCGTAGTAAGCGATAAGTTCATCTGCTGTCATCTCTTTACCATCAACAAGATAGACTTTCTTATCTTCATCAAAGAACGAATCCGCAGCACTATCAAGAGCAATAAAAATCTCTTTACCAATTTCGTATCCCGCTGCATCGACAGCCTTGATTATGTATGAGATTGCCTGTTCATTACTGGCAAGATTTGGCGCAAAACCACCCTCGTCCCCAACTGAAGTGGTGTGCCCATCTTCTTTCAGAAGCTTCTTCAGGTGATGAAAGACCTCGACGCCTGCACGTAATGCATCTGAGAAGTTCTTGAATCCTGCCGGAACAATCATGAATTCCTGGATATCAAGGTTATTGTCCGCGTGCTGGCCTCCGTTGATAATATTCATGAAGGGTACAGGAAGTGTCTTGCTGTTAAAACCACCAAGATACCTGTACAGCGGCATTCCCATGCATTCCGCTGCTGCTCTCGCCACTGCCATTGAAACGCCCAGGATGGCGTTTGCTCCGAGCTTGCTCTTTCCATCGGTTCCGTCAAGTTCAATAAGCACTCTGTCAAGCTCTGTCTGATCGAAAGCATTCATACCGACAACCTCTGGAGCGATTATGTCATTTACGTTGTCGACAGCCTTCAGCACTCCCTTGCCAAGAAACCTTTTCTTGTCGCCATCGCGCAATTCGAGCGCCTCAAATTGCCCTGTAGAAGCTCCCGAAGGAACTATCGCTTTACCGATCGACCCGTCATCAAGCCATACCTCGACCTCTACCGTAGGTGTCCCGCGAGAATCAAGAACCTCTCTACCAAGAACGTCTACTATCTGTGCATACATAGAAAACCCCTCCACCTCTAGGGCTCAACGATACTTCCAACGTCCTTACCCATTATAGCATCGTAGAGATTGCCGTCCCCAAACATGTTAAGAACGATAATCCTGATGTTGTATCGCCTGCATAGTGAAAAAGCCTCTGTGTCCATTATTTCGAGACGTTTGTCTATTGCCTCTGTAAAAGTGATCCTGGAAATCCTCTTTGCGTTCCGATTCTTGTTTGGATCAGCCGAGTATATCCCGTCAACCTTGGTGCCCTTAATGAGGACATTCGCACCAAATTCTATAGCCCTCATAGCAGCCGCCGTATCTGTTGTGAAAAAGGGTAAAGAGGTTCCTCCCGAGAATATGACTACGGTGCCAGAGTCAAGCATCTCATTCACCTTGTCGTAGTTCATCACGTGAAAGGCGGGCGAACTAGGCAGATGCGATAAGGCAACGCTCTTGAGACCTGCCCTGACGAAGGTATCCTTAAGAAAAAGCGAATTAATCATGGTTCCCAGCATTCCGACGTGGTCAGCACTGACCGTACTCATCCCTGAAATTTCCCGTCCTCTCACGATGTTCCCCGCACCAACCACAATTCCCAGCTGGGTTCGTTCCTGGACAACCTGCTTCACTTGCTTCACGAGGAATTGCAGCCGCTCCACTTCAAATCCTCTGGAGTCTTTGCCACTCAAAGCTTCACCGCTTAGCTTGAGTAAAACCCTCTTGTACACTGCGCCACCCCCAAAAGAAAAGGTGAGCGTTTGCTCACCTTTTACTCGTCGCCACCAACAGTCCAGCGGACAAATCGACTGACCTTCACATTCTCACCTGTCTTTGCTATCAGTTCGATGATAAGGTCATTTATCGTCTTGCCGGATTCGAACACATATTCTTGATCTAGGAGCGTATTATCTCTATAGAAGGCATCAATTTTACCTTCCAAGATTTTTCCAACCACATGTTCGGGCTTCCCGGAATCTTTCAGCTGTTCTCTGTAGATTTCTCGCTCCTTCTCGGTGACTTCCTCAGGAATATCCGACCTGGAAACCCACCGCGCGCCCATCGATGCGATCTGAAGAGAGATTTTGTGTGCAAGTTCTCTGAATTCGTCAGTTCTTGCAACAAAGTCGGTGTTGCAATTCAACTCAAGCATAACGCCGAGCTTGTTGTTGTGGTGAATGTAGGAATAGAGAATCCCCTCGGCAGCTTCCCGACCGGACACTTTGTCGGCTTTCATGATTCCCTTTTTCCGCAAGTATTCCTTGCTCTTCTCAAAATCTCCGTCAGTTTCCTCTAGAGCTTTCTTACAGTCAAGTATTCCGGCGTTGGTCATTTCACGGAGCCTCTTGACCATGTCGGATGTTATGTTTGCCATTTCGTACCCTCCTTCAGCTAGTCCAAGTAGAATTATATCGCCAGTAAGTTTCGAAAGATCTCGATGATGTTAATGAATTCAGTGCAGTTTCTTCTTGAAAGCTTTGACGACGAAATCAGGTACCCATTCTGATACATCGCCTCCGAAACTGATTATCTCCTTTACGATCGATGAAGAGATGAAGGAGTACTTCGTATCCGTCATAAAAAACATCGACTCGAAGTCATGCAACAATCTCCTGTTGGCATGTGCCAGCTGAAGCTCCATTTCGAAGTCAGAAATTGCCCTCAGTCCGCGGATAACAATTCTGCTGCTGCTTGCCCTGACATAATCAACGAGCAGTCCTTCATGAGAATCGACATCAATGCTACCGAGTCCTTTTAACGATCTTCTGACGATTGAGAGTCTCTCTTCAAGAGAGAACATGTACTTCTTATGTGGATTCATCATGACGACTACGATGATCTCGTCAAAAACTCTAGTAGCCCGCTTAACAATATCAATGTGGCCGAACGTTATCGGATCGAAGGAGCCCGGATATATCGCCTTCATCTCAGTCTTTCTGGAGCCTGAGTACACTCGGAGGATTCTGCTCGATAGAACGCCCGAGCCCGATTAGATCGGCCAGAGTCATATCACCAAGTTCCTTCATCATGGCATTATAGAGCCTGAACCAGACGTACTTAACAGTGCAATCCTCCGTGCGAAGGCACTTACCGTTCTCCTGAACACACTCGAACGAATTCAGCGGGTTATCGAGTTTGAGTATTACATCCCGCACGGATATTTGATCTGCAGGAATCTTCAGTCCATAACCGCCATAACGCCCGCGTATCGCCCGAACGATTCCTGCTTGCCGCAACTCACCGAAAATCTTTTCCAGAAAATCTCGAGGGATTGGAGTTCTGTTCACTATTTCGACGAGGGACAGTTTGTCCTCGCCCTTTTCAGCTGCAACAGCGAGTTCATAAAGTGCCCGTAATGCGTAGCTGCTCTTGAGAGTGAAACCCATTGCTCACACCTCCACTTAATCCGCGCTCAGCAGTGCCTCGACGAACAGTTCAGGGTCAAAAGGACGAAGATCATCGAGCTTCTCACCTATGCCGATGTATTTGACTGGAATATTCAGCTCTTTCATAATCGCAAAGACAATACCGCCTTTTGCAGTTCCATCGAGCTTCGTTAACACAATCCCTGTAACATTTACCGCATCTAGGAATTTGCGAGCCTGTGCCAGTCCATTCTGGCCGGTGTTTGCGTCAATAACCAGGAGAACCTCGTGAGGGGCATCTGAAACCAGCTTGGAAATGACACGATGGATCTTCTTCAGTTCTTCCATAAGATTGTGTCTGGTATGGAGCCTGCCGGCAGTATCGATTATTACCACGTCCTTCTTCTTGCTCAATGCATGGTTCAGTGCATCATATGCAACAGAGGCTGCATCCGCACCCTGACCCTGGCTGATGAAATCAGCTCCTGTTAGGTCACACCAGTGCCTAAGCTGCTCAACTGCTGCAGCTCTAAAAGTATCTGCAGAAGCCAGTACTACAGACTTGTCCTGGGCACGGTACATTCGCGCCAGTTTACCGATTGTGGTCGTCTTGCCAGTTCCATTAACGCCGACAACGCTGATCACGTAAGGCATGTCGGACGATGCATCTTTCCAGGCTGCGGAAATCGACAGCTCTTCAACAAGGATAGCTTTCAAAACTCCCAGTGGTCGTTCAGAGCGTTTCGCTCTCTCTTTGAGTGCGGAGGTAACTGACTCTACAGTCTCGACTCCCATATCGGATAGTATTAACAGCTCCTCAACTTCTTCAATCGTATTACTGAGAGAGTCACCTGAAAGCACGTCGCGTACACGCTTGAATACAGAATCCCTGCTCCTGCGGAGCCCTTCCTTCATTCTTGTGAAGAGGCTCACGAGGGATCCCTTTCTTTGGAAGCCGGATCAAAGGTGACAAGGAGTTTCTCAACCTTTTCGAGCAGAGGTTCGATTCCGCCAGACACGTCCACATTCATATGAGTTGGTTCGTTTCTTAGCTTGAGCTCTACCTTGTTCTCTGAAAAACTCCTGCCGAGGGTTATCCTTAGAGGAATTCCGATCAGATCCGCATCCTTGAACTTTATTCCCGGTGAGACATCTCTGTCATCAATGAGCACTTCGTATCCTCTTGAACGAAGCAGCTCGTATAGATCCTCAGCAAAGGAAAAGGCCTCCGAATCCTTTGAAGGAAGCGGGAGTACGATTATCTCAAATGGCGCGACAGACCGTGGCCATATCATACCGTCGTTGTCTTGAAGCTGTTCCACAACAGCACTGATGGTCCTGGAAATACCCCAACCGTAGCAACCCATTATATAAGGCTTCATCTCTCCCTTCTCAGAGCTGAACAGACCGCCCATAGACTGCGAGTATTTCGTGCCCAGATTGAAAATGTGTCCTAGCTCTATTCCCCTGGTTTGCTTCAGGGGTTCTCCACATTTGGGGCACGGATCTCCCGGCTTCGCGACTTTAAGGTCTTCCCAGCGATCTACAATGAAGTCGCGTCCTGTTCTGGCATTCTTGTAATGCATATCCCTTTCCATAGCACCAACAATCATATTGCCCAAACTCTTCACAGTGAAATCGCCGACGATTTCAAATCCATCAGGAAGGTCTATTGGTCCCACAAAACCCGCTTCAACTCCCAACAAGCTTCTAACTTCCTCTGGGGGAACCAGAGAGAGGGTCTGATCGCCAGTTCTTGAACGTAGTTTCGCCTCGTTCAGCTCCTGGTCGCCTCTTAAGAGGACCATCATCTGGGTGTCCTTCCCTTTATAGAGTAGTGATTTGACGATTCGTTCTCTACCGACGTCAAGAAACCGGGCAACCTGTTCGATTGTCTTGACATCAGGAGTGTCTACCTTCTGAAGCGAGAGAGGTTCTTCGGTGTCTGTGGAGTCGCTAATGGCATACTCGGCTTTTTCGTCATTAGCTGCATAACCACAATCGCAAAAGAGCAGCTTCCCTTCTCCTGAGTCTGCTATGACATTGAACTCGTGCGATTCGCTACCACCGATCGCACCAGTATCTGCTTCGACAACAATGTGCCGAAGGCCAATGCGTTCCATGATCGTCGAATAGGCTGAATAGAAAGCCCTGTATGTCTTCTTGAAGGAGTCATTGTCGGCATGAAAGCTGTAAGCATCTTTCATGAGAAATTCCCGTGCTCTCATCAGCCCGAACCTCGGTCTTATCTCATCCCTGAATTTCGTTGTGATCTGATAGAACACAATCGGGAGATGTCTATAAGAGTTCAGTTCGTGCTTGAGCGTGGTGGTGATAATTTCCTCGTGGGTGGGACCAAGTGCGAAGTCGCGCTTATGCCTATCTCGAAGCTTTATCATATCGGGACCGTAGTCGTCCCAACGCCCTGAAAGATGCCACATATCTGCAGGCTGCATGATGGGCATCAGCAATTCGTGACAGCCGATTCTTTCCATCTCTTCTCTTACAATCTGTTCAACTTTCTTCAGGACTCTGAAGCCCAATGGCAGGTAAACGAATACTCCTGATGCGACCTTTCGGATGAACCCTCCCCTGATGAGTAGTCTGCTGCTAATAAGGTCAGCATCCGAAGGTGCTTCTCTGAGTGTCGGTACATAATAATGTGAAAGACGCATGAGGTTCTCCTCTCGAAATATTGATAAACAGACATTTTCAGTGTGATTATATCACAGCTTTCTGTGTTGTGATTCTTTGAAGGAAGCGAAAGGACAGCAAGACGTAACTTGGCTCATCTCAGTCAGAAAGCCTACATTTTGGTATAATCGTGCTAGAAATGGAAGGAGGGGACTCATGAAGCTCAGTACACTCGAAGAGGAAATTGCAGGTTACGTGGAAAACGTGAAGAAGGCCGCTAAGTTTATCGAACAGAAGGTGAAGCAACCCCCGAAAGTCTCAGTAATTCTTGGATCTGGATTGGGAGACATATCCCAGAGCCTGGAGGAGGCTTATGTTATTCCTTACGATGAAGTACCCGGTTTCCCAACCTCAACAGCACCCGGACATAAGGGAGAGCTTTTGTTCGGGGAGATCTCCGGCCAACCGACAATGCTCATGAGTGGACGCTCTCACTACTACGAAGGCTACTCAATGCGGACGGTCACCTTTCCCGTCAGGGTAATGCAAGAATTGGGTGTTGAGACCATGATAATCACAAATGCTTCTGGCGGCCTCGATCCCAGTTTCGACGTCGGTCATCCTATGGTCATACGCGATCAAATCAACTTCATGGGAGACAGCCCCCTCATAGGCCCCAATGTAGATGATTGGGGTCCAAGGTTTCCGGACATGAGTGAACCCTATGACCGAGATCTGATTGATACGGCATTGGAAGCAGCAAAAGAGCTCGGGATCGGAGTGTACGAAGGAGTATATGTAGCCGTTTCCGGGCCAAATTTTGAGACTCCCGCAGAACTGAGAATGCTCCGCAGATTTGGTGCGGAAGCAGTTGGGATGTCGACTGTTCCGGAAGTAATCGTTGCGAACCATGCAGGAATGAGGGTTCTCGGCATATCGGCAATAACCGATAGGGCTGTCCCGGAGGATCTGAAGCCTTTGACTGCCGAAGAAGTCCTTCAGGTTGCAAAACAGACTGGTTCTAAGATCTCTTCAATCATTTTGAGGGTCATTAAGCGTCTCAGTGAAGACTAGCGAGGCAATCGTTGATTGATCACACAAAGTGATTTGTTAGCTCGCTTTGGATCTTGAAGTGAGTAGCTGCGAAAGCTTCTCTGTGAGATCCGATAGGTGACTGTTTCCATTCTTGATAGCCTGTTCTGTCTTTCGCAATGCGTGAATCACTGTAGAATGCTTACGCTGGACAACTGAGGATATTTCGCTCACCGCTCTTCCAAGGTGCTCCTTCATGCCGTATGTAATTAGCTGTCTTGCAAGAACTTTCTCTGCGCCTCTGTGAGGGGAGATAATGTCTTTTCTTGAAAGCCCCGTCAGCTTCTGGACACTTGAAAAGAGTTGGTCGACGGGAGATTCTGCTTGACCAGCAAAAGCTCCGATGTTCATACTCCTGAGTACTTCCGTGGCAAGAGAGAGATCAATCTTCAGGCTGTAAACCCTTGACTGGATGATCATCTTTATGATGGCTCCACGCAAACGCCTGACGTTGGCGTCCACGTTGTCGGCAAGAAACCAGGCTATCTCGTCAGCAAGGTCAGTATTCTCTCTCAGCGCAAGACCTTTTGATATTCGAAACCTTGTTTCGAGAGAAGGTTCAGCGATTTTGATTGTAAGACCCATCTGAAAACGCGACACGTAGCGCTCGTGAAAACCGTCCAGCTCCTCAGGAGAACGATCAGAGCATATGACAAGCTGTTTGCCGGTATTGTGAAGATGATTGAATGTGTGAAAAAATTCGTTCTGAACACCCTTTTTGCCGATAAGAAACTGAATATCATCGATCAACAGCATGTCCACCTTTCTTCGGTATTCCTCGCGAAACTTATGTACGGAATCACTCTTGATTGATACAATCATCTCGTTCATGAACTGCTCGCTGGTCACATACATAACACGCATTTCCGGATGACGTTCCATCGTTCGCCTTGCTGTTGCCTGCATTAAGTGAGTCTTTCCAAGACCAACACCACCAAATATGAAAAAGGGGTTGTAAGAGCCGGGAGAAGCACATATTTCCTTTGCTGCTTCCACGAGAAAGCGGTTTTCCTCGCCTACTTGGAATGTCTCGAATGTGCAGTCCTCATTGAGTGCAGATAACTGTAGCGGACGTTTCCTAACGAGGGAATCATTGGACTGAGTTTCTACGTCCTTCTTCTCTGGCCCGGCATTGTCGTAGATTTCGAACGGCAGCTCTCGTCCGGTTGCGGCTCTAATAGCAGTGGCTATCTCACCTGAAAACTTGGACTGTAACCAATCCTTGATGAAAAGGTTGGCAACAGTCATCTCAACCTTGTCGTGGCTCACTGTCTTTACTTTCAAGGTGGAGAACCAGTTATTCCAGGTCTTCTTAGGGACAGAATCCCTAAGCGTATCGATAATTTTCTGCGACACAGAAACCTCCAGAAAGCCTTTCTACTGCTGAAGACGACCGAATAAGGAAACCAAGGAATTAAGAAGAGGGTGAAACTCAGTATGTTGATCATATCAGAAAGGAGCTGCAGATAGAACGGACAAAATTTGTGTGCCACTACCTTCAGGGTAGTTTGGGATGTTCACCCCAACATGTGATTGTAAAAGAATTTGAACTAATGAAGACTATGCAAAAATAGGCGGGATATGTGACCAGGTAGTCAATGGCGTCCAACATGCCGATATTAATGTGAAATCTCTGAAAGTAGTGTTAATCTTTGCTGATGTTGGAGCTGCAGAAAGAAAGAAGGGCGGGAAATCCCGCCCTGTGAAAAGAGTCCAGCTATTCAACCTTAATAGCTTGCGTCGGACAAGAATCTGCTGAGTCCTGAGCACACGAATCCTCGGTCTCAGGAACTACTGTCTCTGCTTTACCTTCATCGTTCATCCTAAAAACATCAGGACAGATTCCTTCACACACGCCACAACCAATACAGGCATCCTTATCCACGTAAACTTTCATGTGACACCTCCGCCAAAAGATTCAAGCTATTATACCATGCTCTTTGCGACATCAACGAGGATACTGGCCATTTCCAGGCCCACACGTTTCTGCGCTTCCGCGGTGCTTGCACCAATATGAGGTGTACAGACAACGTTATCAAGGCCGACCAATCTTCGTCGAAGCTCATCGGTAGGCGGTTCGACTTCAAAGACGTCCATCCCGGCACCACCAATCTTAGCTGATATCAACGAATCGTAGAGCGCTTCTTCATTGACAATACCACCGCGTGCTGTGTTGATCAGAACTGCGCCCTTCTTCATCTTGCCGATTGCCGAGGAATCCAGGAGATTTCTGGTATCCGGGCTGAGCGGAACGTGAACCGACACAACATCTGAAACCTCAAGCAGATCGTCAAGACTGCTGACCTGATCAGCTTCCTCCACCGTAGCAAAGGGATCGTAGACCAGCACCTTCATATCAAATGCCCCAGCCATTTTCGCTACCTGTCTGCCGACTGAACCGTATCCGATAATTCCCAGGATCTTGCCGGAAATCTCATTTCCTTTGAGTTGTTTCTTCTCCCACTTTCCGTCCTTGATTCCGGCAGTTCCGCGAGGAATATGTCTCATCAGTGCGAGGAGAAGACCAATCGCCAATTCTGCGACAGAAGTAGAATTTGCTCCGGGAGTATTGTATACAGCTATATTCTTGGCTCGGGCAGTCTGCACGTCAATATTGTCCAGTCCCGCACCTGCTCTCCCCACGACTTTGAGTTTCTTGCCAGCTGCAAGAACTTTCTCAGTGACCTTTGTAGCACTCCGTACCACCAGGAACTCGACTTCTGCAACTTCATCGAGCAACTGCTGCCCTTCAAGGTGTTTCGAGGTTATTTCGAATACACCAGACTCTTCAAGAATCCTCATGGCATCATCCGCAAGCGGATCGTTCACGTGAAGGCGAAGCATTAGCAGCCCTCCTTTTCGAGATGCTTCATAACACCAGCGGCACCGGCCCCAAAAGGAACAGAATGGCCCAGTCTTCGAAGGACTTTTTCGAGGGCGGTAAACGCGACCACTATATCAAATCCGCTCACATAACCAAGATGGGAGATCCGGAAGATCTTCCCCTTCATGGTGCCCTGACCACCGGCAATTGTAACACCATACTCATCACGCATTATTGAGACGATTTTCCCTCCATCAACTCCGTCAGGTACCTTAACGGCTGTAAGAACGTTACCTGGACGTTTCGAGAAGAGCTCAAGATTGAGCGCTGCTACGCCTTTTCTGGTGGCTTCAGCCAGAACAGCATGACGTTCCCAAATGTTCTCGATTCCTTCCTCCTTCAGAAGTTTCACAGCTGCTCGTTGCTGGTAGATCAAATTGACAGCTGGCGTCCATGGTGCAGGGTCCTTCGCGTACGCTCTCACATCAAAGTAGAACCTCGGAGATGTGACTTCTTCGGCTTTTTGCAGGGCTCTCTCGTTGAAAGAAGCGTATGCCAAACCTGGAGGGAGCATGAAGCCCTTCTGTGATCCTGCCACAACTACATCCAGTCCCCATTCATCAGCCTTCATCGGTTCAGCGACTAGACCGCTTATGCAATCAACAGCTAACAGGGCGTCGTGTTTCTTCGCTACCGATGAGAACCCCTCTACGTTCATGACCGTTCCTGTAGAAGTCTCACTAAGTGTCGCGAATACCACCGATGCACTGCTGTTCTTGTTGAGAAAGTCTTCGAGTTCTTCAGCGGATACAAAATCCCCGTATTCCTTTCTGATAACTGCCACGTCTGCACCAAAAACTTTGCAAAGTTTCTCCCAGCGCTCTCCAAACTTACCTACAGAGATCACCACAGCTTTCTCACCAGGCGAAACGAGGTTCGCCACGGCCATTTCCATTGCACCAGTTCCAGAGCTGGCGATCAAGAATAGATCATTTGCAGTCTGGAACACATACTTGGTACCCTCGATTGCTTCGTCCATAATTTTCTTGAATTGCGGGGTTCGATGGTGAATCGTTTCTCGGGCTCCCTCCAGAGATACCCCGTTTGGCACAGGAGTTGGTCCTGGAGCAAGCAAATACTCTTTTCTGACAAGTCTTGCCACTTCTTGCACCTCCGCTTATCCAATTTGTTTGTCGTCTTTCCTGAAATCCGCACATCGTCTTATCTTAAATATACCATGCAGGCGATTCTGTTGCTGTTTGTTCCAGCGCGTTTCTTGCAGGTATTATGATAGTCTTGAGAGGTTGTGCAGAAGGAGGATGTCGTATGGACATGTTGATAGTTGTTATTCTGGCTCTTGTTCTTGTCGTGATGCTCGTGTTCTTGCTGCGCAGGAAGACTGTCGTCACTAGCAGCAGCATTCTCGGGCGGATAGAGAGGATATCGGAATTGACGACAGCCAGACTGACCGTCAGGCACATCACTGAGGTCAGCAATCTTCCCATACTCAGAAGTGTCCTTCCGATTGCAATGAGAAACCTGGTGCTTGTTGTTCCTGTCAGCATAAGGGGCTATATCGACCTGCGCTCTCTCAAATCAGAAGATCTCAATGTGAGCGTGCGCGGTGATGATTCCGTGAGCATAACACTACCCTCTCCCAAGCTTGAACCAGCCATTCCACTTCCGAGTTTTGCTGAAGCAAGAGTGATTAACCAAAGTGGGATTCTGATCAAATTGGGCGATTTCATTCGTGGAGAGGACAGGTTTGCCCTTATCCAGCGTTCGATGCCACAAATCGAGAAGGAAGTCAGAGAAGCTTGCTTGAAAGATGGTTTAATGGAGACCGCTCAAGACAGCGCCAGGAATTTCTTCAAAGGTTTTCTCATGGGATTGGGATTTTCGAATGTCAAGGTATTCTTTCACGACAATGATAACGTCGGAGCAATTGAGAAACCAGCTATTCAGGGCTGAAAGCCTTCGAGACCGGATGGTCCGGTCATTTTTGAGTAGGTTCTTGTGTTATACTACATGCGAGAACAGCGACCTGCCGAGAACTGTAACGAATCTCGCGGGTTTTGTTGGCTTATTTCGAGATCTTGGGTCAATCGTTGAGATTCTCAGAATGTCCTCTTTTCAGTTAGCTCATATAGCAGGTCTGTGGTACGATTATCGTCGGTCAAATCAGCAAAGCTGTCAGAGGAGGAAAACATATGGACGCACTGGGGAAGCTTTACACAAGCACAACAATAGTCACTGTGAATGCATGGGGAAAGATGAACGGCTGTGCAGTGGCATGGGCTACACGTGTTTCGCTCGAACCACCTATGATTGCTGTGTCAATAGGAAAACAGCGGTATACGCACGAGTTGATGAGTCTGACTGATTTATTCGGTGTTTGCATAATGCTTCCCGATGCCCGCAAAACGGTAAGCATATTTGGTTCGAAGACCGGAAGGTATTACAACAAATTTGACGGAATAGAATACAAGCTGAGTGAAAACGATGTGCCGATACTCCCTGGTTCCCTTGCTTTCATTGAATGCAGAACCAGGGGAAAGACAAATGCTGGAGATCATACGATATTCGTGGGCGAGGTCATGCACCAGAAGGTTATGAAGGATTCGAAGCCGCTACTGTATGGTGAAGGCAGGCTGCTGTGAGAATCCCGTATGGGCTTGTTGGCTATTCTATTATGCCAACTGCTGATTTGCTCGGATAGCAAGTAACTGGAACAGTGTCCGAAGCAACAGGAAGTTGAAGGAGACTTCCTGTTTTTTCTTGTGGCAAGCTCTTTCGGCTGTCGCCAGACCTCCGCACCCTGAAGACATACCGGACCTGATGAAGGTGTCCTTCAAATACTGCTAAACCGGAAATCACCTAATTGCAACGTACTACAAAGCGTTCTTATCATGTCGAGTGTATGCCTTCCTTACAACACTACGGTCTTGCCACAAGCCAGAAGAAACGACCTGTCCCAAAGATGCTATAATTCGGAGCAGGGGGGTGGTTTGATGAATCTTCACGATGAGCTAAAATCTGCCATTGACAGTATCCTTGAGCATCTGGAAAAGCAGCGGAAAGAGAATGAACAGCTTTGGGCGCAGCTGGAGGCTGCCGAAGCGAGAAACGCTGAACTGGAAAGCCAGGTTAAAGAACTGCAGGAGACCCTTCAATCAGACAGGTCCAAGCTGGAGAACGTTATCTCAAGAATAAGGGAGACACTTGATCAGGAAATGCGCGGCATTGAAGGAGAGTAGTTCATGAAAAGACCCGTGATACTTAGCCTGGCTGACAGGGAATTCAGATTCTACACCACAGAGACAGAAGAAGTCGTGAAAGCGGTTTTTGAGGAAATCAACAGGGCTTATGATGAACTGGAAATCGACAAGAGCAAAGTCGAGCTGGAATACGTTCTCACAGCCATGCTGGTAGAGATAACCGCTGATCTTGTGAAATCGCGAAATGAGCTTGAGAGACTGAGAGACAAGTACTCCAACATTCTCGAACAGTACCACAGGGGCAAGAGAAGAGTTGCAGAATAGAGATATTGGGATCTTTGATTCCGGGATCGGCGGTCTGACAGTGCTCAGGGAATTCCTGAGTAGATTCCCCGCAGGCTATAACATACACTACGTTGGAGACACTGCCAGGGCACCGTATGGGTCCAAGCCTCCGACAACGATCGTTTCATATGCAAGGGGTATCCTCAATTTTCTTCTGTGCAGACAGGTCAAAGCAGTAATCTGTGCATGCAATACTTCGGACTCGTTGTTGGACGAAACGGACAAGACATCCATCGGCATTCCATACTTCAGCACTGTGAAAGCCTTTTCCCGAATGGTTGATGAACAGCTTCCCGAAAGTGTTTCGCTCGCCATAATCGCTACGGAAAACACGGTGAAGTCCGGATCGCTTTTGAGGACCATTGTTGCTTCAGATAAAGCGGAGCGTGTGATGCAGCAGTCGTGCAGATTATTCGTGCCAGTTATCGAAAAAGGTATCTGGTACGGAAAACTCGCCGAATCAGTTATCAGCCATCATCTCTCTTCAGTGAAGCGATTTGAACCTGAGTTTCTCGTAATGGGATGCACGCATTATCCTTTCCTGGAAAAGGTAATCCGCGAGTATCTCGGGGCATCGGTAGAAATAATCGATCCCGGGCTACTGGTCGTTGATGATTTTGCTGCCCATTCTTCTTTGGAGACCGGCACGTCCCCTTCAAATCTGTTCTTCTACGTTAGCGGAGATGCAAGGAGTTTTCGCGAGCGTCTTTTCAGAGCGGAGATCGTCGAGGATTTTGCTTACACGATACGTCAGCTGGATTTCCTTCAAGCTCCTGGAAAAAGGGATATTGCAGGATGACAGAGAAGAAGACACTGCTGATTCTTACCGGCATGTCCGGTGCCGGAAAGAGCTCTGCCGTCAGAGTTCTTGAGGACTTCGGCTTCTTCTGCGTCGACAATGTCCCGCCAACGGTAATGTCTGACCTGATTGAGCTCCTGGATCGCCCCGAGATATCCTCTCTCGCCGTTGTGGTTGACATCAGGGCTATCATGAAGTTCGGGAGTGTTGATGAAATCGTCAGACATGCCAGAAGACTTAACAAGAGAATAGTCGTAAGGGTGGTCTTTCTTGATGCTGACGATGATGCGCTTTTTTACAGATACTCGAAAACGAGACGAGCTCATCCTCTCCAAAGGCATTACTCACTGGAGGAAGCCATCAGAAGAGAACGTTCAATGATCACGGATCTGGTCAAAAAGGCGGATCTGGTGATCAACACTTCTGATCTCGACATAAAGGAATTGCACACCCGGCTTCTTGCTGCCGTGGCTTCAGAATCCCTTGAGTCTCTACCGATAAGGGTCGTGATAGAGAGTTTCAGCTTCGTCGAGGGTGTTCCGCACGATGCTAACCTTCTGTTTGATGCCAGATTTCTACCCAACCCGTATTATGCAAAGGATCTATCCGAGCTTACAGGCAAAGACAGCCGAGTTCAAAACTATGTAAGTCAGTATGATGCATTCGAACCGTACTTCGAGTGCCTTATAGCACTGTGCAGAATGACAATCAAGGAATTTTCACGGACGGGACGTAATCAGGTGAAGATTGCTATTGGATGCACAGGAGGAAGGCATAGATCTGTCTTCATCGCTGAAAGGCTTTTCAGTCTTCTGGGAAAGGATGAGATCAGGTTGAGCGTTTTTCACAGAGAGTTGAGGAACGATTGAAGAAAGTTGTCATTATCGGCGGTGGCACAGGCATGTCCACGGTGGCTCGCTACCTCAAACACCTGGATATACAGCTTGCACTGGTGGTAACCATAACCGATGACGGAGGAAGTTCCGGCATTCTTCGGCAGATAATGGCCATGCCTCCTCCTGGCGATGTGAGAAATAACCTCGTTGCACTTGCGGAGAACGAGGGGCTCCTTCAGAGAATCTTCTCCTTCCGGTTTTCGTCAGAAGGAATACAGAGACACTCATTGGGGAATCTTATTATTGCCGGTCTTGCAGAGATGCTCGGGAGTTTCCCTGACGCAGTACTTGCAGCGTCGAAACTCCTTAGAACAAGAGGCGAGGTTCTTCCGGTCAGTGGGGAAGAAGTGCACCTTATGGCAAAACTCAACGATGGAAGGATTGTTCAAGGTGAGACCGAAGTTTCAAGGGTAGGATCCAGGATCGAAAAGGCTTTTCTTGACAGGGAGGCGCGACCACTGCCTCAGGTGATTGAAAGGCTTTCCGCTGCCGACTTTATCCTGGTAGGACCGGGGAGCCTTTACACTAGCGTAATATCGAATTTCCTGGTAGAGGGGATCTCTGAAGCTTTCAGCTCGAGCAGAGCACTTGTCGCATACATATCGAACATAATGACACAGCCTGGAGAGACCGACGGATTCACTCTCAGGAAACATGTTGAAGCTGTTGAAGCATATGCCGGAAGAGGTTTCAACACGATCTTTTGGGCCAATCCAAATCGCGTTGAAGACAGCGTTTTGAAAGAGTACGCCACGAAAGGAGCCATCCCCGTGGAGAACGATATGTCGGAAGACGGAAGAGTGTTTTCTATAGACAGAATGAGTGTAGAAGACACCTTTGATAGGGTGGAGAAGCACGTAATACGGCACTCTGCAGAAAGTGTGATGCAGATTGCCAGATACCTTGGGATTGCCAATGAAGAGAACTACCAGTTTCGCAGAGAAGCTAAAGACTGAACTTTTGCACTTGCCAATTCAGGACAGGAAGGAGTGCACTGCGGAGTTTCTCGGGTTCATCAAGTCCAGGGGAGCATTAAGGGTAAGCGGAAAGGAACGCTACCTGGTCGCAGCAACCAACTCAATTTCAAGCCTGAAGAGGTTGTACTCGCTGTCGAAAGCCCTGAGTTTCTCTCCGGCACGCACACATGTAATTCACGAGCACAGGTTCGAGCATAAGCGCGGCGGCGAGCTCATTTTCGAAATGTGTGATGTCGAGGATTTTCTTAATGAGACAGGCATCGTTGTCGGAAGCTCAGAGCTCCCACAGAAGGTTAAGTCTGACGCAGTCTACCTCGGTGCGTTTTTGCGAGGACTTTTCCTCGCAAGCGGTTCTATTGTCGATCCTTCAAAAGGCTATCATCTCGAGATTCTTCTTGATAGCAACGACGAGTTCTCGAGAAACGTCAAGGAAGAGGTAGGTAAAGAGTTCAACATAAAGCTCGGTATCATAAGGGTGAAGACCAGAACCAAGCTCTATGTGAAGTCGTCAGAAGACCTCATCGAACTGCTCTCGGCAATGGGCGCGACCCAATTTGTCGCGGCGTTGTCGAGAACGGTGGAGATCAGAAAGCTTCGTGGCAACGTCACCCGTACGTTGAATTTCCTTACTGCCAACGCAGACAAGTCTGCGACTGCAATGGCAAGACAAGTGAATGCTATAATGATCGTCGACAAGCAGCTGGGAGTTTCGAGGTTACCGAAGAAACTCAGAGAAATCGCACGACTGAGGCTGGAGAACGAGGACCTGAGCCTGAGGGAGTTGGGGGAGATGCTCGAGCCCCAGGTGAGCAAGTCTGTGGTTCACAATCGCCTGAAGAAGATCGAAACGATGGCTGAAGAACTGGGAGGATCCGATGAGATGTCCCTACTGCAACAGTCAGACAACAAGAGTTCTTGACTCTCGTTCAACGCAAGATGGTACTGCGATAAGGAGACGCCGAGAATGCGAAAGCTGCTCTGAAAGGTTTACCACTTACGAAAGATATGAGCAGATGCGTGTTTTCGTCGTGAAAAAGGACGGACGACGTGAGTTTTTCAGTAGATCGAAGGTCCTTGAAGGAATAGTGAAAGCTTGCGAGAAACGTCCTGTTTCTGTTGAAAGCATGGAGGAAGTCGCATCACAAATTGAGACAAGCCTTATGAAATCGGGTAAGCACGAGGTACAGGCACGAGAAATCGGTGAGCTGGTTATGGATCGACTTCGGAATATCGATCGTGTAGCTTATGTTAGATTTGCTTCAGTTTACAAGGAGTTCAGGGATCTAGACCACTTTATGGATATAATCAGTGAACTGAAGACAGACTTCTCGAAACGCTGAAAGGAGGAATATTATGACAAAGAAGAAAGTCATATACCTGACGAGAGAGGGATATGAGCGATTGAAGAGCGAGCTTGACACTTTGCGGAAAAAGCTTATGTACGAGATTGCAGAGAGGATCAAGGAAGCTAGAGAACTCGGTGATCTGAGCGAAAACAGCGAGTACGACGAAGCAAAGAACGAGCAGGGTCGCATTGATAGCAGAATAAAGCAGATTGAAGATACGCTGAACAACTCGGAAATAATCGAAGAAACGGGTGATCACTCGGTAGTCAAGCTGGGCTCAAGAATCTCCCTTGTCAATGTCGATTCAAAGGCTGTGAGCGAAATGGTCATTGTGAACTCACAGGAAGCCAATATTTTCGAGAAACGCGTCAGCGCCGATTCCCCTGTCGGAAGGGCCGCCCTCTCCAGACGAGTTGGAGATGTATTGCGCGTGAAGACTCCCTCAGGCTTGGCGAGGTACAAGATTTTGTCAATCAGTTGATAATCTGGAGTTGATTTTTTTGTCCGAAGAAACCAGAAGACAACGTCTAGATGAGATCGAGGAGCTTAAGAGAAAGGGAATAGAACCGTTCCCGCGAAGATTTTCGAAGACTCACTCCACACGAATGGTTCTAGATAAGTATTCAAGCCTTGAATCATCGGAAACAAAGGAAGAAGACAGCCTTGCCCTTGCGGGGAGGGTGATGGCGATCAGGCACCACGGCAAGTCCGCCTTCTTCACGATAAAGGATGATTCGGGTCGTATACAGGCCTACATCCGCAAAGACATAGCCGGAGACGATGCATTTCAACTATTCAAGCGGCATGTGAACATCGGGGATTTTGTCGGTTTCTCGGGATTTCCCTTCAAGACGCATACCGGGGAGACTTCGGTCTTCGTGAACGACTTCACCATACTCTCAAAGTCAATAAGAACTCTCCCTGAGAAATGGCATGGGTTGAAGGATAAGGAAACGATATATCGTCAGCGTTATCTTGAAATGCTTTCAGATGATTCGGCTTTGAAAAGACTGAAAATCAGGTTCGATATGATAACGCTCGTCAGAAGATTTCTGGAGAAGAAAGGCTTTCTTGAAGTCGAGACTCCGGCATTGCAGTTTAACACAGGTGGGGCTTCAGCTCGTCCTTTCGTGACGAGAATAAACGTCTTCGACATGGATATCTATCTGCGGATTTCCGAAGAGCTCTATTTGAAGCGATACCTTGTGGGCGGTTTCGAGAAGATCTTTGAAATCGGGAAGAATTTCAGAAATGAGGGGATATCATACAAGCATCATCCGGAGTTTCTCATGATGGAGCTTTACCAGGCATATGCCGATTATGAGGACATCATGCAGCTCACCGAAGAGATGGTCAGTGAAGTCACGAGAGAGATCGTCGGATCTCACATAATCAGGTACCAGGGAAATGACCTGGACTTCAGCAGACCGTGGAAAAGAGTTTTGATGACCGACTTCATAAAGGAGAGGCTCGGCATAAACATACTGGACGACTCTGATGAGCAGTTGATTGCTTTCTTGAGGGATCACAACGCTCTTCCCGAAATACGTGAGCGAGGACATCTGATCGAGAAGCTCTGGGACATGGTGGAGGATGAACTTCATGACCCGACTTTCGTGATTGATCATCCCGTGGTAATTTCACCTCTGGCAAAGCAGCACCCCCATGACAGCAGAGTCACGCAGAGATTTGAGCTTGTCATCTCCGGCATGGAATGTGCAAATGCATTCACAGAGCTTAACGACCCTGTTGAACAGCGAAGAAGATTCCTGCACCAGGCAAAGCTCAGAGAAGCGGGAGACGTCGAGGCTCACATGATGGACCATGATTTTCTCAAGGCCCTGGAGTTCGGTATGCCTCCTACAGGGGGGCTCGGCGTAGGATGGGAAAGAATTGCAATGATCCTCACAGACTCCCCATCAATTCGCGATGTTATTCCCTTTCCACTGGTGAAACCTGATCTTGAAGTACCGCCCTTCGAAGAGCTTGACCTGCAGGAGGAGAGCTAGTATGTCGCTTTATGAAAGAATACAGTCTGACCTGATAGAAGCAATGAAAGCGCGAGATCGGCAGAGGGCCGACGTCCTCAAAATGCTCGTATCTTCTGTGAAGTATTATCTTGCTTCGTCCGAAGAGGCCAGAAAGAGCGGATTAACAGATCAGAAGGTAATTGAGATAATCAAGAGACAGGTCAAGCAGAGAGAAGAATCAAAATCAGCATATGAGGAAGCCAACAGGACTGATCTTGCAAACAAGGAACATGAAGAAGCGCTGATACTTCAGTCATATCTGCCTACCATGCTTACTGAAGAGGAGATTAGAAAAGTCGCCCAGGAAGTAATTGAAGAGGTCGGTGCACGAGGTCCACAAGATCTGGGCAGAGTAATGAAGACACTCATGTCAAGAACAGCCGGCAGTGCTTGTGGGAAGACTGCAAACAGAATCGCTGCGGTCCTTCTCAATAAAGGTGATGTGTGAAACTTGACTTTCTCGTAGCGGAAATCGGTAGTACTACGACGGTGCTGAACGGATTCGTATCGGGTGATGATCGCTTCAGACTCGTTGGGCAGAGTGAATCAAACACGACGGTATCGGAAGGCGATGTCACAATCGGTATCAACAGGGCTCTTCTTTCCATCAAGAAACAGCTTCAAGCAGACACCCTTGATTGGGAGACATTTCTTGCATGCAGCAGTGCGGCCGGTGGTTTGAAAATGACCGTACACGGTCTCGTCTACGACATGACTGTCAAGGCGGCGAAGGAGGCTGCCCTGGGAGCAGGTGGCGTGATCAAGCATGTGACAGCAGGCAGACTTGGGGCTACCGATATTGCGCGTATTCTCGAAATTCAGCCGAGGCTCATCTTGCTGGCAGGCGGCGTCGACTACGGTGAAGGCGATACCGTTCTATATAACAGCAACGTCATTGCAGGACTCGATCTCGATGTTCCTATCATATTCGCTGGAAATTGTGCTGTAGCTTCAGAAGCAGAGGCCATTCTGAAGTCTTCAGGAAAGGAAATCTATATCAGGCAAAACGTCTACCCGAGAATCGATGATTTAAACGTCGAGCCGACGCATTAGGTCATTCGCGAAGTCTTCTCTCGTCACATAGTGAAAGCCCCCGGAATGGAGAAGATTTACTCTGTCGTAAACCGTGAAATCATGCCGACTCCCGCTGCCGTCATGATAGCGACAGAACTCCTGGCTGAAAAGCACAGGGACGTTTTGACAGTGGATATTGGAGGAGCTACTACAGATGTGGACTCAGTGACGGAAGGCGATCCGGAGATCCAGAGAAAACTGATCAGTCCGGAGCCCAGAGCGAAAAGAACTGTAGAAGGAGATCTGGGTGTTTTCGTGAATGCAAGATACGTGGCAAACAACGCTGGCTGGAGTCGTCTTGCTGCAGAATTTGACAACCTCGATGAACTTGTTGATTCAGAGTCTCCATTCCCAGAGACCGAAGCGCACAATGCACTTGTGTCACGTCTCGCTTCACATTGCCTCGAAACTGCAATTAGAAGACACGCAGGAAGATTCAGAAGAGTATTTGGACCAACAGGTAGAATCGACGTTGCTGAAGGAAAGGACCTTACTGCAATCAAGATGATTGTTGGAACCGGAGGGGTCTTGTCGCGTTCTGCGGATGCGCCCACTTTCTTCAAAAGACTACGCACTTTTCAAAGAAGGTTTCACAACGAGCTCCTGCCCAAATCGGATGTAACGCTTACGATAGATCGAAAGTACATCGCTGCAGCTTGTGGCGTTCTGTCACTACTTGATAAAGAAGCTGCCTTGTACACACTGTCTGATAGTCTCGAAGTTCTGAATTCATAACGGTTTACCATCTTGAAACGTAAAGTATGTAGTGCTAAAATCACCCTGCGCGGGTGTAGCTCAGCCGGTAGAGCATCAGCTTCCCAAGCTGAGGGTCGCGGGTTCGAATCCCGTCGCCCGCTCCAAACGCAAGAAACAGGTTTAAGGAGCAGTCACAGGTTAGAGGTTGTTACTGCAAGAGCAAGAAGCGCGAACTCCAAATAGAAAAGGCAGGTCCCGAATCTCTCTGGAATCTGCCTAAATGACTTCTCGAGATCTACCTTGATACAATTTGGAAAGTGTTAAGATCAGCATCTTTCAGATCAAAGCGGATGCGAATAGGTCTCTTTGACAGATGGCTCAGATCACTTGTCCTGTCCCGACCTCCCTCGGGATCTCTCCGCGTAACGACCCTTTCAAGATGATCTCCTCGAATTAGAGGCGAGTTTGCGATCCCAGACCGGGAATGGGTTGGCCGTCAACATCCAGTATCTCCAGCTGAATGCTCCCTGGGCAGAGGTCGCTAAATTCATCACCATGTAGTTGCCTTCAAAAATGGGAGGCTTGGTTATGATCTCTCCGCCGCGATATGGCGCATAGACAGATACGAAACCGTCTATCTGTATAGTGTGCCGTCTTATGTTCACAAGGCTTCCATACTGCTAGTTCTCAACAGTATAGATTGAAAGCTCCCTGTAGTCAGAACTGGCTGGGACTGAGTTTCAACAATGCCCTAGAAAGCCCCTGAACCGTAGTACCCCCAACCTGCTCTTTGCTCCGATCCGGGTTTTAAGAAAGCTTTATTCAATCGATAAGAATAACACCGTCTCTGCTGCTTATAAAAAGGGGGTTGCGTATCGCTGCAGCGCTTCTGTGCATTCGCATCTCCAGCCATTCTCTGTGTACGGGATCATACGTTGTATCGTTCGTGGCAAAGCCGGGATCTACATCCGGGGCAATTGCTTCAGGCCGTTCCGGATCAATCTACAGATCCGGAAAACCGATCAGGATTTCAGGATTGCGATAATAAGTCATGGTGTTCTGTGCATATAGATGGAAATTTGGCGGTGCCTCTCCATCGGAAGTCTGGTAAACCAGTTTCACCGGTTCGGTCCAATTGAGAAAATCTTCGGAGGCAGCAGTCATAATCGTACGAATCTCCATGTACCGGTCTCGCCAGTAAGCACGATAGATCTCACTGGCAGCATCCCAGAATGCCAGGTTCAGTGAACCGAATTCCCCCTTCGTGATAGCGGGTGATTCCTGAATCTTCTCCCAGGTCACTCCATAGGAGATTGGTATGCGTACATCGGAAAACCAGTCATCGCTTTGTAAAGAGCCTCTGGAGGTTCGTCAGGACAAGTATCTTTGAAAGGAGCAAATTGGGGCCCCATCCAGAAGACATTGGTCTCTTCCGTTCTGTCGAACTCGACGAGACTGAGAATCGGTTTGATCCACTCCACACCGCTTTGCTTTCCGCGCCGGCATATAACGATGGACCAGAGTGCATACGTGTGTATACGTTGAACATCATGCTCAAAGTATTGGTGCGATAGTACATCCTGTAGATATCGCCGTCTTGAAAAACAGTGCCCTACGCTGTCGAGCTTCCTTCCCAGGGGAAATCAGGAGTTGTGAAGACCATCTCCTGTGCCACAGGATTGTGTAACTTGAGATGGGCGCCTCCTTGAAGTTCTTTGATTATGTAGTCGTCAACGAATAATTGAAGACTGGAGACGATTCTGATGGGAGTCTGTAAAGAACTGACCCATTCAGGAAGCAATAGCAATGCGACGACAAGGATCATGTTGGAAACTAAGGTGCTCTTTTTCATAACAAAATCTCCTCATTAACGTCCTACAAGATCTCCTGCAAATTAAAAGCCGACGATGACAAGCAACACGAAAAGACCCGCTACAAAGCAAACCTCGCAACGGGCCATTCTTGTTCTCTATCACTTCACCTTACTCGCAGTTTTCCGTTTCCTCGTCTCTTACAATGACTATGCGTCCTTCCAGTTCGGGTACTACAGTCTCTTTCTCTCTCAGATGCGTTGTCAGTATTTCTTCCACAGGTCCAGAGCTTTCAATAATCTCTTTCTCCAGCATCTCAATACCGTCGCCGCCTGCTGCCAGAAATCCGTTGGTGACAACAATGAATGTGGCTTCTGGATTGATGGGCTCATCTCTGTACAGAACTTCCAGAATTCTCTGGCTGGTCGGCCTATCTGGGTTGAACTTGTACTTGATGCCACTGACATGTGGGAAACCACCCCATCCAGGATATGTGCCGAAGCCGTGTTCCAGGGTTGCAACGATCTCTGCACCTTTCAACTCGATGGTAACTACTTCTTTGCTAAAAGGATGGATGGATAGTGCCGCTTCAAGAGTTGTGGGGCCTCATTCCCCGCCTTATTGATAGACGGTAATGACACCCTAGCACTCCTCGAAATACTCACTGCGGATGCTTGATGACAGAGTCAAGAATGGTCTTCAGTTTCTTGCATCAATCGTGGTCACTTCTCACAAGATAATGCAAGAGCAGTGCATTGGACGAGATCTCTTTCACCTCTTCTAATGACAGGGGCACGGTTTGCTCAAGTGAGGGAGCAAGTGACAAGCCTGAGTGAAAGAACACTGGCATGACGGTCAGGTATATTTCATCAACAAGCTGCTGATTGAGGAATTGAGAGAATACCGACGGGCCACCGGCAATAACCACTTTCGAGAAGCCGCTTTCGTGAAGTAGTTCAAGGAGCTTTCGGGGCTGCTTTGAGGTGAATCGCAGGTCTTTAGAATCGGTGTGGTTTTCGGGATATCGAGTTATTACCACGTTCAGTCTTCCATGCAAGGGCTTTCCAATCATCTCGTAAGTTTTTCTTCCCATTATTATGATTCCGGCATCAAGAGTGACCTCTTTGAAGAGTTTTCGGTCTTCAGTTGAAGTCCAGTCGACCGGATCATCGTGTGACAGCGCAACAATGCCATTTGCAGACAATACAGCCATTATGATAGTTTTTGGTTTCATTTGTGCCTTCTGAATTCTGCTGTGGGATGTCTGACAATCGCTTCAGACCTGGGAAAGATGGCATCTACTTCGCATTCATACTCGATATCGAAAATAGCTTCTTCTGCGCTGGAGATACTCTTTTCGCAGTCAGGTTTGATTTGTGTTGCTTCAGCATTTTCAAGAGACAGGGAAATCGATTCTTTTCTGAAATTCTTGACAATCACCGAATCCTCGATCCGTTCAAACACGACACCAAAAGCCTCTATAGTTCCTCGACGGCATTTGACAGAGTAGCTAATCGGCATATATGTTGAAAGCACTTCGACAAAATCCTTGGTGTAGTTTCTCATTGTACCTTCATATTCAGTCCATTTTCCGTCTCTTGAGACTTCGATTATTACTCTCTTGCCTATCAGTCTTTCAAGGATCGAATCGTAGGAGTTGCCCACGTAGTCGATGAAGCTTTCACCAACCGACTTGACGTACTTCTGGTTACCAGCTACCACAGCACTCTTGGGGGTTATCCGGCCCAGAAATAGCGAGAAGGTGTCGACAATCGCATCTCGAACAGCAGCAAAGAAGTTCCTCAGAACCCTGCGGATGTTGACAATCCAGCTGCGCTCGAATACCAGGCTTGTTCGTTCTCTGAGACGAAGTTCTTCGGCTGTGAGCTGGTCGACGATTCTGAACAGACCATGCAGAATGGAGAACTCCCCTCTGTAGATGATGTAACCCCTCTCGAGATGCGTAACATTGTCATATGATTCTGGATATTCTAGAACAACACCACTGCTTTCGATTATGAGACGGCCCCACAGTGAGTTGTTGTTCTTCAGAATCACCAGTGTCTGAAAAGATCTGAAGTCTTTCAGACATCGATCCTTTGCTGTAGACTTGAAGTAACTCACCAGAAGAGTTGTTGTGAATATGACGATTATAGTTATTGCCAGTGTGTTCATCGTGCACCTCCATATTCAGCATGGGTGCTGTGGGTAATAAATCCGACTCAAGGTCAGTTTGAACATTAGAACATCAAGGTATCGTCGGAATAAGAGCGTGCTCAGTGAGGTTTCATCTAGGAGGTTACCATGAGAAGAGGGCAACTGATGCGCAAGGTCTTTTCAATTTCGGGGTATGTACTACTGCTGGCAGGAGCGTCGCTGATTGTCACGGTAGGGCTATTTGTTCTTTTCGGCACGCAATACGAGACGGTTGAAAGCATTGTGCTTACAGGTTCTGCATTGTTGTTGATGACGATCGGGTTCCTTCTCGTGAAAAATTTCGAAGCTGATCAGGAAGAAAGCAACGACCGGGACAATGGAGAAAGCAGGGCAATTGAGAAGATCGAGAGGGTCCAGAAATTCTTGGAAAGCGATCTTCCAACTCTTCATAGACTGATCAGAAGATCGGAAAGCCTTTTCAGCGATTCTCTGCAAAGAATGAGCGAGGAAAAACAGAGACATGAGCATGCCAGTGAATCGCTCTTGAATGCGATCATTTCCTCTTTGGACGATCTCTGGAGGATCTCCAGACAGGGTGACAAGGAAGAGAACGATTCATTTGAGGCGCTCTGTAGAAGGGTCGCAGCAGCAGGGCTCACAGTCTATGTCCCGAAAGAACGAGCGATTCCTGACATGAACATTGCTAAGATTATCAGGGAGAAGGAATCCAATTTTCCCCGTGGCACGGTTGTTGAGGTGCTGAACCCAGGATACCGCTTCGGCGAACGAATCATGAGGGAAGCAGAGATAGTTGTAGCTTCACGCCTCTCAAGAGCCACAGGCAAGAAGAAATCCTAATGAAACGAATCCAGGAGGTTTGACAAAGGTGTACGCAATCGGTATAGATTTTGGCACATCCACTTCTGAGGTAGCTACCTTCGTAGCTGGAGGGGTAAAGGTTATCGAAGATCCTGCCAGTGGAAAGAAGACGATTCCCTCTGCTGTTGCAATCGACGAAAACGGAGATCTGGTCGTTGGAAACGATGCACTGAAATACGAAGGGCTGGAGGGTAGATTCGTATCCCAGGTTAAAAGGCTTATGGGAACAGACGCTGAGGTAGAACTGGGTGATCGCACTTATCGGCCTGAGGAAATCGCTGCGCTTATTATTGGAAAAGTGAAGTCGATTGCAGAGAAGTCCCTGGGGATAGTCGTAGAGGAAGCTGTCATAAGTGTTCCGGCGAATTTCCCCGAACCGGCACGAAGAGCCACCATGGATGCGGCGGAGATTGCCGGACTGAGAGTGTTGAGGCTCATAAACGAGCCTACGGCAGCAGCTATTGCCTTTGGGGCTGTGGAGCGTCGATCAAGGGAAACTGCTCTGGTATTTGACTGGGGCGGCGGAACGCTTGACATCACTGTCCTCAATATCGACGGGAGGAACGTCGACGTAATCGCGAGTTATGGAGACCTTTTTCTTGGCGGAAGCGACTTCGATGATAGCATCGCTTCGTATCTTGAAGAGGATCTTCAAGAAGGTGGGGGAGTCGAGGTCACAGCACACGATGCGCTTAGGAAGGAAGCCCGCCGGGCAAAGGAGAAGCTTTCCTTTGCAGACAGTGAAGACCTGTATCTCCCGGCAGTCGGGAAACGGGAAGACGGTAGCTCGGTGACTCTTGACAGATCCTTGTCGAGGGAAGAGATGAACAGGATAATCGGAGACATGGTCGAGCGTGCCGGTGATGTTGTTGAAGAGACACTGTCCATGAAGAGTGTCGAGAAATCGGCGATCGACAGGGTGATACTTGTCGGAGGCACTACCTACGTTCCGGCAGTGAGGCAGATGCTACAAGAGTACTTTCCTGGCAAGATAAGCGTCTCTGTTGATCCGGACCTTGCTGTCTGCATGGGTGGAACTTTTCAGGCTGCAATCATGAGGGGTCTGGTAATAGGCGAAAGTGAGGTCGTAACCTCCGATATCTCGCCTTATGGGCTTGGGCTGGAGATCCTCGAACTTATCGGCAATCAATGGGAGTTTGTCTACGATCCGCTCATCGAGCCCAACACCAAACTGCCTTTTGAAACGAGTGTGGAGTACGATCTATTGAGCGCTGAGCAGCGTGCGGTGAATATACGTGTGCTTCAGTCGCACAGAAATGTGAAGCAGCGAGCTGGAGAAGCTATTGACACAGGAATACATGCACGCATTGCGGGAATTCCTCAGCGGCGGCAGTCAGAACCCCATACTCTTCGCATAGATTTCTCCTACGATGCTAACGGAATGATCCATCTGAAGGCAACGATAGTAGAAACAAAGCAGAGCATAACCATAGACTTCTCTGAAACGGAAGTCTCTCTTTCCGAGCAAGATAAGCTTCTTGCTACCGAAAAGGTCCGGGAGCTTCTCAAACATATGTAAGCGCACTCCAGCAACCTAAAGAGAACATGATGAGAATAGAAAACGAGCCGCCTTGTTGGCGGCTCGTCAACAGTAGGCAATCACTCAAGCATGCCTGCCGGCGATCCTGACAAGCTCAATGAAGCCTTCATCAAGACTTGCTCCGCCGACCAGTCCTCCATCAATGTTCTCAAGGCTCACAAGATCGTCGAAGTTATCTGGTTTTATGCTTCCTCCGTAGAGTATCCGGCAATCTACCGCAAGGTTCTTACCGTAGAGCGTTTCGATCAGGTGCCTGACAAATGCCATGGCTTCGTTTGCTTGTTCGGGTGCAGCAACCACGCCAGTTCCTATCGCCCAAACAGGTTCATATGCAATGACAATCTTTCTGAGCTGCTCTGTGGATATTCCCTCAAGAGCCCCTTTGAGCTGTCTCTCTAAAACGATATTTGTTTCGCATTCTTCCCGCTCCTCAAGAGTCTCACCAATACAGAGTATGGGTCTAAGATCTTTTCTGAGAGCGTAATGTAGCTTCTTGTTGACGACTTCGTCAGTCTCTCCGAATAGCTTTCGCCTTTCAGAGTGTCCGACGATAGTGTAATCTGCGCCGAGATCTTTTATCATCTCACCGGAAGTCTCGCCGGTATAAGCGCCTGAATCCTCGTAGAAGATGTTCTGACCACCCACAGAGATATCCGTTCCGTAAAGGACTTCGGTGACAGAGCCGATACACGAAGTAGACGGACAGACAACCACATCTACACGTGAAAGCAGCTCGGCCGGAATTGTATCAGCAATGCTCCCGGCAAACAATTTGGCCTCTGTAGGGGTCTTGTTCATCTTCCAGTTACCGGCTACCATCAATCTTCGTTTTTTTTTCCGAAATTCTTGTTGGAGATACTGGATATACCAGGTAACTCTTTACCTTCGAGCATCTCGAGGGAAGCGCCTCCGCCTGTAGAAACGTGACTTACCTGGTTGGCAAGATTGAATTTGTTGATGGCCGCAACACTGTCACCGCCTCCAACAATTGTGGCGGCGTCCCTTAATGAAGCGATTATCGTTGCGATCTTCTCAGTCCCTGCTGCAAAGTCTTCAATCTCGAAAACGCCCATGGGGCCATTCCACACGACTGTCTTTGCACCTTCAAGTTTTCCTGCAAATAGTTTTAGCGTTTCCGAGCCTATATCGAGTCCTTTCCAGCCTTCGGGAATGCCGTCGTCAACCGTCACAGTCTTCTTTTCTACTCCTGCACAGATTTCCTGCGCGATTATCGTGTCGACCGGAAGAACCAGCTCAACACCCTTTGACCTTGCACTCTCCATTATCTTTCTGCTAAGCTCGAGTTTGTCCTCTTCAGCGAGCGAATCTCCCACGGACTTTCCCATAGCCTTCAGGAAAGTGAACATCATTGCACCGCCGATGAGAATCTTATCCGCCTTTTCCAGCAGGTTTGTTATGACTCCGATCTTGTCAGAAACCTTCACTCCACCAAGTATAACTACATATGGATGATCAGGATCGTGAACGGCCTTTCCGAGCATTTCGATTTCCTTCTCCATGAGAAACCCCGCAACGCTCTGCAAGAACTTGGCAACACCGACATTCGAAGCATGTGCCCTGTGTGCGGTACCGAAAGCGTCGTTTACGTGAAGGTCCGCCAGGGAAGCCAGCTCACGGGCAAATTGGCTGTCATTTCTCGTCTCTTCGGCGTGAAATCGCACGTTCTCCAGCAGCACCACATCACCGTCTTGCATGGCTTCGACAACCCTCTGAGGGCCTTCTCCCACACAGTCTTCGACGAAAGCCACGTTCCTCCCGAGAAGCTTCTCCAGGGCTTTGGCCACAGGTCTAAGGCTATACTTAGGGTCAGGTTCACCCTTGGGCCTTCCCAGATGAGACGTGAGGATCGCTCTTCCCCTATTCTCGACAATGTAGTTGATTGTAGAAAGTGCCGCTGTTATTCGAGTATCGTCAGACACATGGCCTGTTTCTCTATCTATCGGCACATTGAAATCAGCTCTTATGAGAACTCTCTTGCCCTTCAGCTCCACGTCCTTTATCGACATCTTGTTCATCTGAACTTCCTCCCCTCCAATACTGAAAAGGGGCCAGGCCCCTTCATATCACATCTCAGCCATTCTCTTGGCAACGTCGACTACTCTGCAACTGTAGCCATATTCGTTGTCATACCAGGAGAAGATCCGAACAAAAGTGCCACTAACGTATGTAAGCAGTGAATCGAGAATACCGGACTCGGTCGTTCCGATAATATCGCTGCTTACAAGCGGTTCCCGGCTGAACTCAATGATGCCCTTGAGTGAGCTGTTTGCTGCTTCTTCGATAATTGAGTGTACTTCTTCGACCGTAGTCACCTGTTTCACAACAAGAGTAAGGTCTGTCATAGAACCATCTGGAACCGGAACACGCATAGCAACACCGTCAAGTTTGCCTTTGAGTTCCGGGATGACTTTGCCAACGGCTTTTGCCGCTCCCGTGGTAGTAGGTATTGTATTCACGGCTGCAGCTCGTGCTCTACGGAGATCAGAATGCGGCAGATCAAGGATTCTCTGATCGTTTGTGTAGGCGTGGATCGTGGTCAGGAAACCGGTGACAATGCCCAGCTTGTCGTTAAGAATCTTGATTATCGGCGCGATCGAGTTTGTCGTGCAGGAAGCCGTTGAGACGACCACATGATCTTCCTTGAGGCCATCATCATTGACACCGGGAACAATCGTATAGTCAACCTCTCCTTTGGCCGGCGCAGTTATTAGCACCTTCCTGGCGCCTCCTGAAGAGATATGGGGCATGACCTTCTCCTTGCTCCTGAATACCCCGGTGGCTTCTATAACCACATCGACGCCCAGATCCTTCCAGGGCAGAGCCTCTGGGTTCTTTTCAGAGAAGACCTTGATCTTCTTGCCGCCAACTGTTATGAAGTCGTCACCGGTCTCGACAGTCCCATCATATTTCCCGTGAACAGAGTCATACTTGAAAAGGTGGCCTAGCGTTTCGGCATCTGTAAGGTCGTTGATGCCCCGAACGTCAAACTCCTTTCGTCTGAACATTTCTCGCATAACAAGCCTTCCGATTCTTCCAAATCCGTTGATTCCTATCTTCACCATCTTCTACACCTCCTATAACATTGAATCCGGAATTCCGAGGCTACCGGTCAACTTCGACGTCTCTTCGTTTCTCTTTTCAGACACAAGACTAAGAGCTTCATTTACCGCCGCTAGAACAAGGTCCTGGATTATCTCCAGACCCTCATCATGGATTTCCTCTGCAATCTCAATCGACTCAATCCTGTAATCACAGGTAGCTCGAACCTTTACGACGCCACCGCCGGCACTAGCCTCTACAGTGAGCTCCTTGAATTTTTCTTCAAGGCTTTCCATCTCTTCCTGAGCTTTTTGCGCCTGCTTAAGAAGCTCTCCCATCTGACCTGACTTCTTTTGGGAACCTCCGATACTTCTTCCACCGAGTCCTCTAATTCTTTTAGCCATTACGTTTATCCTCCTCACCATTGTCCACAGATAATTCTACATCATCGCCAAACAGTCGGACAATCCTCCTGACATAATCCCGCTGCTTTTCCGGTAGAGATTGTAGAATCTGTTCTTTCTTCTCTCTGGTGTCCTCTTCCGTTTTGTTTTCATCAACGACCCGAGCAGATCTATTCTGTTCGTTCTCTATCAAAACCGATTTGCCGACTTCCTTCAGAACCATTGACTGAATCAGTTCAAACTGTTCGTCAAAAATGGTCCTTGCGAAATGGGCTTCGGGAGAAAACCGCAGGGAGACCGACTTGTCTTTCTCTTCAACATCGGCCATTTTCAAGACACTCCACAGCAAGATCTGTCTTTTCTGATAAAGCGAATCAAGGCAGTTTGAGAAAGTTGTCTTGTCTGTAGTTTCCTTTTCTGCAATCGGAGTCTGCCTGACTGGCTCAGTGGTGCTTTCTCCAGGAGTTTCTTTTGCCTCAGCAAAGCCAACAGGATGAGATTTCTCCAGACGCTGCATTTTTACTATACTCAGCACCTCAAAGACGCTCTTCTTATCCATGGCAGATCTCAGTTCCTGAAATATCTCCCAAAGAGCGGTGCCCACGAGCACACCACTCTTCAGACTGATAGAGCCTTCAACAAGACGAGTTTTGAGAAGGTCAAGCGCCTGTGTGACCAGCTGATCGTATGAAAGACCATGTTGTGATACAGTCCCGCTCACTTTGGTGATCAGATCAAACTCACCGTTGATCATCCCGAGCAGGTACTCTTCTACAGAGTCTTTGGGAACAAGCCCCAGAATCCTGTGCACATCATCGAGTGAGATGTGATCTGCAACAGAAGCGACTCTTTCCAGAACGTTTACAGCATCACGCATGCTGCCGCGTGCATGACGAGCGATCAAATGTAACGCTTCAGAAGAAGGATCGATCCCTTCCTTTTTCGTGACTGACGTAAGGTAGCTCTCTATGTCGGCATCCGAAAGTGGTCTGAACTGAAAGACCTGGCATCTGGAGATGACAGTGTCAGGAACCTTTTCGAGGTTTGTAGTAGCAAGAATAAAGACGGTATTCTGGGGAGGTTCCTCAAGAGTCTTCAGCAGTGCGTTAAATGCTTCCCTCGTAAGCATATGGAATTCGTCAATAATGTATACCTTTGTCCTGCCCATTACGGGACGATAACCGGCGCCGTCGCGGATCTTCCTTATCTCATCAATTCCCCTGTATGACGCAGCATCCAGCTCGACAACATCCATGTAGCTTGAATGATCGATACTCGTGCAGGATTCACACTTTCCGCAAGGTTTGTCTTCTGAAAGACAATTCAGGTATTTCGCAAGGACTCTGGCAGTAGATGTCTTGCCGGTGCCTCTCGGGCCGGCAAAAACGTATGCATGTGAGTAGATACTCTTTTCCAGGGCTTTCTGCAAGGGGATCGTGACATGCTCCTGGCCGATAATACCAGCAAAGTCCCTCGGTCTATGCTTTCTGTATAGTACTTCGTACATTTCCCACCGACCTTTTCAGTTAGAGATTATACCAGATTCGGCATTTCTTCAGGCTCAGCCGACTCGTTTGAATCTCCAGGTTCCCTTTCTATAGTAGAACACCATCACTGCGAACTCGGCGAAATCGGAGAGGAAGTAGGACCACCATACCCACGCGATATTCAACTGCAGCAAACTGATAGTCACAACAAGGAGGGGGATCTGAACGATCCATCTCGCTACGACGCTGGCATACATGAAGGGAATATTGAAGCCGGAACCGGAGAAGACTGTTGAGAGCCCGAAACCAAAAGCAAGAAAGACAAGACCTGTCGATCCAATTCGCAAGAAACTTGTTCCCAGGCTAATGATCTCAGGCTCTTGCGAGAAGAGTCTCATCACCTGCGGTCCAAAAAGGAAAGCAACAAGAACGAAAACGAACATGAAAGAGGCTCCCAGAAGTCCCGACAACCTGGCAGTCTTCTCAGCCCTCTCAGTATCGTTGACCCCGAGATTCTGACCAACGATTGTGGAGCCTCCCATTGACAATCCAACCAATGGCATGAAAGCAAAACCAAACAGTCTTCCTGCCACTCCCATTGCTGCGACTGCGGTAGTACCAAATATCGCGACAAACTTTAACACGACGACGCCTGAGAAATTCCTCAGCAGTCCTTCTATGCCCGTAGGAAGACCTATTGTCAAGAGCCTCTTGCCAGTCGGCCAATGTAGTCTAAAGAGCCCTTTGACTCTCGGTAGAACACCCTGTTTGCCACTGAACAAAACGCCAAAACCTACTACGAACGCGATGGTCTGAGAGGTGATGGTAGCTACGGCAGCTCCAAAGACACCCAGACCCGCGCCAGGAAGGCCAATGAGAGGGATAGTATCGAAGATTAGGATCGGGTCAAGCAGGATGTTCAGCAGGCTGGCGAAAATCATTATCACCATGGGTGTTCTGGCATTTCCCACACAGCGCAGTGCAGTGTTGACCGAGTAAGACGAGAACATGATTGGAAGAAAGAACAACCTGATATAGCCATAATCGAGCGCGGCTGTAATCACCATCTGATCATCAGAGAATAATCTTAGGGCGGGTTTTAGGAACAAAGCGACCAGTACTGCTGCGATTATCGCAACAAGACACTTGAACGTTATGGTCTGCTCAATCGAACGATTTGTCCCCTCAGTGTCCTTTCTTCCATAGCTCTGAGAAATCATCGATATTGAACTCTGCCCGATTATCGAGTTCAGGACTTCCACGGTCCAGAAAAGTGTTGAAAAAATCGTGACGCCTGCAATCGCCTCGGGAGAAATCCTTCCTATCCAGAAGATGTCGACAATATCGTAGATCATCTGCGAGCTGAAGCCTATCATGGTTGGAAGAGACATGTACATAAGATTCTTGACTACGCTTCCCTGAGTAAGATCCCTCGCCATGCCCCGCACCTCTGAAGAATTCTCGAACCCGCACTAAACTTTATATCAGACAGTGTATAATGTCAAGTGAAGATGATTCATTCGTATGAATAAATAGCATACTCCTTGTTTCAAAAAGTCTGGATGATTGTTTTGGGGAGATCTTTTAGCTGATTATCAGGAGAGGAATTCGATGAAACCCACGGAGATTATTCAGAAGCTGGCCCTTCTTGGTACGAGATTCACGCGTTCAGAGCTTTCCGCCGCAGCTGAGTTTCTGGGTATTGGCACGGAAGATGTTGAGAAGCTTCTTCGCGTCTGTATAGAGGACGGGAGAATCGTTCTGCGCGGCGAAATCTGCGAGATCGCAGATCCGAGCATCCTTTCCGAGAAGGATACTTGTTTGTCAAGTGATGACCACATTCATCTCAGGCTCGCGTGCTTGAGAGAGAACGCAAGATCCATTCTTTTTCACGCTGAACGTAGCGGCATGGGGAAGCGTAGATTCGCTGCCTGGTTGCTCAGGAATACATACAACGCCTTCAGAGACAGCTCAAACGTCAACCTTACGCTTGAGAGGATCAGAGCGATCGAAATGCTAGTTTCTGATGATTTATGGGCTTTGCAGAATATCAGAATATACCTTTCCGAGATGACCGACTCAGGTGTGGAATTCTCCGAAACGCTCCTTGAGGATTTCGCCTTTGGAAGGCTTCACGCAAACCTTCATCTCGTGCTTCGGGCCTTCCAGAATCGATATCCCCAAGAACAACTCCTTGAAGCTCTGACAGAACGAAAAGCGCTTCCCTGCACCAGCTTCCAGAGTATCGTTCTTGATCTGTTTGAAGCGAGACTTCGCTACTCTATGAAGCCCAAAACAGAGTATATCGAATCACTGATGGAAAGAATCAACGATATCAGACCCATCTCAAAATGTTTCGTCGCACTTAAGGCAGACATGACGAATTTTGTAGGTCTGCACTTTCGAAAGACCGGAGACATGAAACGCTTCAAAGAGATGACTCATCATGCCATAGACCTTGCAGAGAGCTACGAACTCAACGGATTCAAGGCGAGGTTCTTTAACAATCTCAGCATCATCTATATGGACTCAAATCCGGCCTACTCGCAGCAAATACAGAAAAATGTCATCGAAATGTCTGAAAAGATGGGAGACTTTCCTCTTGCGAGTGTAGTGAGTTATAACCTGGCGCTGCTCCATTTCTTCAAGGGAAAGCGCCGGGGATTTGACGAGCTATTGAAGAAAATGAAGATCTACGTTTCTCTGACCGACAACCCAGAGGCTGCAATGCTCGTAAAACTGACTGAAATACTCCCGCAAGTATACGAGGGACCCTCGCCCGTGTTTGAGAAGACATGTTCGGAAGCTGAGATCCTCTCAAACAGGATTGTTGGACCTCAAAAGGAGACTCAAGTAAACAAGCTCTGCATGAGTAAGATTCTGCACTATGGCTTTTTCGGCAGATTTAATGAATGCAGGCAAGTCTTCGAATCTCACGAGTTCCAGCCTGCCGACCTGTCGGAGAAGGCACTGGTAGAGATTATCAGGGCGGGCATCTTTGAGACGGAGAGTCCTTTTGATGTTTTCAAGAGGTTCCGTGAAGACATGGCTGAGTATATCGAGGACTGTCTGCTCTTCATATCCGGCTTTATCTCAAAAGAGGAATACCCGGAATTCCGAACGATCTGCATGGACCGTCTCATTCGTGCCCAACAGACCGTCTCCCTGTTCTCGCAAGCACTGATCGCACACGCCGTTGCAACGGCTTCAGAACGTCTTTCTGTGGTCAATGACTCCATAAGGTACTTCAGAATCGCAGCAACTCATTACGATGTAAGTGGACTCTTCAGTGTCTCACGCAGGTTGAAGGAAGAACACCTGAAAGAAGGCGAGCTTCTGAGCAGCTTGGACAACATAGTGAAAAAGCTTGATGAACGAGGATTAAAGGATTTAAGAGACGAAGCCGCCATAACTCTTGAAACGGTGGAAGAAATTTCTCATCTCATAATCAACTCGCAGAATCTAGCTGCGTCATTGAGTGATGTGAGCAGTATTACCGAAAGTATGAGGACGATGCTTGAATTCTTGCTAAGCTTCTACCCGGCAAGGACGGCGCGCTGTGTCTTGAAATGGAAGGAAATAGAAGAGGTCACCATAGGGGAGGACGAGATGCCGCAAAAGGTGGAGCAGCAATACAGTAATAGTCCGTTCTACGTAAGGTACGTGTTCTTCGTAGGCTATTCTGAAGAAGTGGAGATCGTCCTCTACAATCCGTCTATCTCTGTCCGTGACCAGGTAATCAAGAGGTTTTTCAGGCAGATGACATTTGTAGAACCCATTCTGGAACTCTCGTTCAAGAACTACATCAGGTACACCATGGCGATGAAGGATTCGTTGACCGGTCTGTTCACCAGATGGTATTTTGAAGCGCGAATGGAAGAACAGTTCAAGCGAGCAGAACGTTATGGAGAGGATTTCTCTGTGATCTTCTGTGACCTCGACGATTTCAAGAGGGTCAACGACAGGCACGGTCATCTCAGAGGTGATGAGACTCTCACCCTCGTGGCACAGAGCATCATGAGTTCCTGTCGAGAGAGTGATGTTGTCTGCAGATTTGGTGGAGAGGAGTTTGTAGTACTTCTACCGTCAGCAGGACTTGAAGAGGCTGTGAGACTTACCGAGCGACTGAAGGAAGCTGTATCTGGTTGTGATCCAGAATTGAAGGTTACAGGGAGCTTCGGTGTAGCTTCTTATTCAACAAGCAGCCCAGCTTCAGCCCGGGAACTGGTTCAGCATGCAGACGATCTTTGCTACCAGGCCAAGAACAAGGGCAAGAACAGAATTGAGTGCGATCTAGATGAATGAATCCTGGGAGTACTATGATGATATCGCACACCTTTATGATTCCCAGTATGATGAGCCCTACTGGAGTCTCTATCACGAAATACTTCGCAGGCTCGTCGATTCTGCGGAAAGATCTTCTGGGCGCGTGCTTGATCTCGGTACAGGTACAGGAAGATGGGCTCTTCATTTTGCTGCACTAGGCAACGAAGTTGTTGCAGCTGATCGATCGAAAGAGATGCTTGCTGTACTGAGAAGAAAGTCCACTGAATATGAGATCGACGTGGAACTCGTTTGCTGCGAGGCAGAAGAGCTTCCCTTTGATAACGACACCTTTGACTGTGTTGTGGCAATGGGTGACGTTACTTCGTATTCGCGGAATCATCATAAGATGATTACAGAAGTGTTCAGAGTCCTGAGATCTCCTGGGACGTTTTTGCTGACTGTCGACAGTGCTTACGCCTTCTTGCATGATTTTCTTTCACACGCTGAACTGGAAAGGGCAAAAAGGTTTCTCAATAACAAACGTGAGGTGAGAATCGGCGATAGCCAAATGAGCAGAAAATCGTTCAGGACCCACCCCTTTTTCCCTGATGAACTGAGTTCTTCTCTTGAAGAAGCAGGTTTCTCTGTTGTTGATAGAGCAGGTCTCGTGGTCATGGGACCTTATGTTGAGAGCAAGCTTGCAAGAAGGGTATCTGCAGTGGCAGAATGGGAGTACAAATTATGCAGGGAAGCCGAGTTACTGGGGCGAGCAGAGCACTTCTTCTTTTCCTGCAAGAAAGGATGATTCGATGAGAAGAGGCAAGGTTCAAATCGCACTTGTAATAGGGCTTACACTGATAATTATGTCTGTTGTTGCTTTTGTATTTTCCCTGGCTGCTATTCAGAGATCTGCAGAGGTGGCACGAAGGTTTGCTTCCCTTGAAAACAGAATGCTCAGGAGTTTTCAAGAAACTACGTCGGAACTTACTTCTCAGGTCGAATCTCTGAGGTCCTTGCTTGTTGCTGGAGGAATACTGGAACAACACATAGTGGCAAGAGAGTTCCTTCAGAACGCGCAGAGAGATCTGGACATAATTCTGACCGAACTCCAGGACTCGTCAGACCGACCTTACTTCAGAGTCTTTGTAACTGGGAATCGCGATGTATGGATAGGCTTTAAGAGACGCGCAGCAGATGGGACATATACTTTCCAGAAGAACTTCAGTCCGGGTCTTTCCGATGAGAAGTTCTTCTATTTCAAGGAACCGCTGGTTGAAACGAATTACACCATCATGCTTTCACGAGAGGCCTACATAAGAACAGCATCGCCTGAGAACGTTTACCTGATCTTCTCGGGATTCGACAGCGGTAAGCTTGTTGTGATGCCGTCTGTAGAAGTCAGCAACATCGGTCAACGGTTCAATCTTTACATCCCGGGCCAGTAATCCCAAATGGTAAGGCTTATCGAGTCGTTTCAGTCATCGTTCCTACTTCTTTGTCGCACGGACTTTGAGGCGTTGCTACTTTTTAGCCAGCCCTTCTTCCAGAACACTGCAAGCATCGCCAGTCCAGCAATGACCATAACAGTCAAAACTATGTAGTAGGCGTGCCTGTTCTCCAGCTCCGGCATATAAGCGAAGTTCATGCCGTAGATGCCAGCGACGAAAGACAAAGGTATGAATATTGTTGCGATGATCGTCAGAACTTTCATGATTTCATTCATCCTGTTACTGACAGTTGTTAGGTAGATGCTCATGATTTCTGCCTGGAGTTCCCTGTAAGCTTCAGTGATATCAATCATATGTACGAGATGCTCATAACAGTCACGGAAAAACGGGGTGGTCTCAGTGCATACTAGACCGCTTCCCCCTCTCATAACGGAGCCAACAGTCGAGCGCATTTGCCAAATGATTCTTCTTAGAGCGATTGTTTCATGCTTCAGTGAGTAGAAGGCCCCTATAGACGCTGTTCTTTCACCGGAAATAATCCCATCTTCCAGATCCTCAAATCGCTCGCCCAGGTTTTCCACAACCGGGAAGTAGTTGTCGATTATTGCATCCATAACCGCATAGCAGAGGTAATCTGCCTTCATCCTGCGTATTATCCCTTTCCCTTCTCTTAACCTGCTTCTCAAAGAGTCAAGACAGTCACCAGGACGTTCCTGCAATGTGAGGACATAGTTTCTTCCGAGGAAGATGCTCATCTGCTCAGAAGCAAGAACCTGAGGAGAAATGAGTTGGATCATTCTAACCACAATGAAAACATGGTCAGCAAACTGATCCGTCTTCGGCATTTGAGGAGCGTTCACCACGTCTTCCAACGCGAGGGGATGAATCTTGAAGTAATCTCCGAGTTCTCGCAACAGCTTCTCATCGCCAAGACCCTGAACATCAATCCAGTGGATGAGGTTGTTGTTCAGAGAAAGGATGCGTTTCAGTTCCTCTAAAGTGACCGAACGATGCTCCTGAAGTTTGCTCTCATTATAAGAAATAACACTAACGCTGGGAGCAGGAAATCCTTCATCGACTGTGATAGTTCCCGGAGGTGTCCCTGGTGAAGGTCTCCTCTTCTTTCTGAAGAGGTCGTTCCAGTTGCCCATCAAAATCACCTCGTCGACTTCATGGATTTTTTCTAGCAGCCTGCGGCTTAGCCGGGTCTACCGGGAGTATCTTCGTTAGATGAAGCATCATCATTTTCGCTGCCGAAAATGCGTGGATCTTTCCGTAAAATGGCGCTGATCACTCCCAAAAGAGCAATGAATGAAGCCCCGGCCAGCATCCAGAAAAGTAACCTTGCGAAGAAATACAGAACCAGCAGTATTGCAGGCAAGATTACGCCAAAGAGTATGATGACACCTTTCAGGTCTGGACCGGGCGAATCCTGGTCGCTGCTTCTCTTATTTTCTTTGCCGGATGAAAGACGGTCCTTCATGGAAACACCTCAGAGCAGAATAATCTATGTCCTTCCTGTAGAATCGCTAAACCTGAAGACTTCACAATCATTCCAAAAAGAGCCCTGCAATCGTCAATAATGTGCAGCAGCATCGATACGGCTAACATTATCTGCGCAGGAAGTCCCTGAACCAGTAGTAACTGTCTTTTGGGATCCGCCGCTGATTATTCTCATAGTCTGTGTATATCAGTCCAAATCTCTTCGAATAACCGTGCGCCCACTCAAAATTGTCCATCAGTGACCAGACGAAATACCCCTTCAAATCTACACTATTGTTCATGGCTTTTGACGCGGCATCGAAGTGATCTCGCAAATAAATTGTCCTCTTCTTGTCATGAACACTTCCTTCTTCGAGCTCGTCGTCTTCAGCCATCCCATTTTCGGTGATATAGAGTGGCTTTTCGCCATACTCCCTGTAGGCTCTTTCAAGAAACAACTGAAGGCCCTTTGGATAGATTTCCCATCCCATGGCAGTCCTCTCAAGATCGCCCGGAACCGTATTGTAACCAAACTCACTCTTCGGATCAGCTTTGGCAATGATACGCGAGTAGTAGTTCACTCCCCAGAAGTCTACAGGTTCCATGATCAACTCCATGTCTTCAGGCTGAATCTCCGGCATTGCGCCGATTTTGTCAAGCCTTTGCGAAAAATCAACAGGGTACTCACCCTTTAGTGGAGTGACATAAAACCAATCATTGAAAAACTGGTTAAGGAGTTTTGCCGCTTCACCGTCTTCGGGTGAGTCAGAAGCTGGTTCGACCCATTGCGATACATTTGAAAGGCCGACTGTTCCATCCTTAATGGTGCTTCTAAAACGCCTTACCGCTTCTCCATGTGACCTTAGAAGATTATGGGCTACTGCAAAAGATTCTTTCAGATCGCTTTTGCCCGGCGCATGTTCTCCAAACAGATAGCTCAAATGTGACGAACAGAAAGGCTCATTCAGGGTAATCCAGTTTTTGACGCGATCTCCGTAGCTGGAGAAGACTGCTTCTGCGTAATCGCCAAAGTAAGCGGTTATATCTCTTGACTCCCATCCGCCGATACTCTTTTGGAGCTCCAGCGGCAGATCCCAGTGATACAGTGTAATGAATGGCTGAATACCGTTTGCTATTAATACGTCTATGAGTCTCGCATAGAAATCAAAACCCTTTTGATTCCTAGCGCCACGCCCTTCAGGAAACAGTCTCGGCCAGGAGATCGAGAATCTGTAAGCGTTTGCACCGAGCGATGCCAGCAAAGAGACATCTTCTTTGTACCTGTGGTAATGATCACAGGCAAGGTCTCCTGTGTGTCCCTGATAGATCTTTCCAGGGGCGTGAGAAAAGGCGGTCCAAATAGATGGACCTTTTCCAGCTTCAGAATCAGCTCCTTCAATCTGGTAAGAAGCAGTCGCAGTGCCCCAGATAAAATCCGGTGGAAAATCCTTTCGAGTCACAACATCTCCTCCTGTCATACAATGATCTTTGAAAGCAAGAATCTCGCTTTCTAATGCTCCGAGCTCCCGGTCTTTGTCGATTATACATGAAAGTGATTTCGCCCAAGCTGATGAATAATCATCTACTGGCGCCTGCCTGCAAAACCAGACGGAAAACGATGCCTCAAGAGCTGACAAGAAGGTCTTCCAACCTTCTGTCCTTTCTCAGCCAAGCGCGACAACTCAGTCGATCATGATATCCTTTGAATTATGAGAAGCCTTTTGATTCCTGACGGAGATCATCAAGCCACTCTGTCCAAAACGGGGGT
>PWXG01000086.1 GCA_003561215.1 Thermotogales bacterium | reverse complement strand
TTCTTATTTGAGCTTCTTATTACGCCAACAAGGGGAACCTTGATCCCCTTTACCTCTCTTTCGATCGGAACCGAAATATCGACATCATCAAAAACTACCTGCTTTCCTCTTCCGTGGTTAATTGCCTGTACCGATCTGTTTTCTGCTATACTGTCACTTATCACCTTCAGTATCCATGAGGTAAAACCGATTTCTTCTCCAGACTTTATCGAATCACGGATCTTCTTCCTTGCGAGTGTAACGTCAGCTTCAACAAGCCCGACAATGTGATGCTTCCTCTTCCCAATCTTCCCTACATCAAACGTTGCAACCCTGGAGTTCGGGTATCTTATGACTGTGTGGGTCATCGTACTGCTCCTCTCGATCTGTCAGCTGTGCAGATTCTGTAATCCTATCATGTCTTCCGTAACCTTGACTCGCTTCTGCTTCTGTCATAATATTCTTTAGCAATAGTGCGCCTACACTAACCATGTATTGGCGTAGCTATATTAACCATGGATTAAGAAGAGCGTTGTATGTTTGTTGTGGTGCTTTAGTAATGATTTCGGAGTCTGTCATCTCTTCTAAGGGGAGGGTTATTTGTGAAGTTCTCAGGATGGTACGGGATTGTTGTCGGTCTAATGATGGTGATGATGTGGGTTTTCTTCCTTGCCAGTGGCCAGGTTCCAGAGCTGGAGACGGAACCTCTGAGTATCTACTTCCACCTGGTTGCGGAGTTTGCTACTGCAGTACTTCTTTTTGTTGCAGGAATAGGCCTGCTGAAGAACTGCCAGCGAGCTAAGAAGACGTTTCTTGTGGCGGCGGGAATGCTAGTGTACACGGTGATAAACAGTCCAGGCTATTACGCACAGCGAAGCGAATGGGCATTTGTTGTTATGTTTGGCATAATCCTTATTGTCGCTATTGCGAGCATCTTCTCTGTAGCGAAGCACTTAAAGAACTGAAATCCACTCCAATTGCAGACCTGATATTGAGATACTCCAGGCGTTTTCTTGAGAGCATCTTCAAGACTGCTAAATCGACAAATTGAGTGATGAGGTGATTGCATATGGGAGCTGGGCTTCATGACCTCTATCGTCTTACCAGAAGAGACTCAAAATGTGCTGCAAAGGTATTGGCCGACGCTTTCGACGACGATCCTTTATGGGATAGAGTTATGCAAGGCAGTTCTCGTTCAACGCGAATCTTTCTCTTTGAGGCCCCGACACGTTACTGCCTGCATTATGGAGAGGTATGCGCACCATCCAGTGCATTAGAGGGTATCATTGCCTGGGTGTCGGGGCACGCTGCAGACATGACATTGTGGAGAATCTTTCGTAGTGGAGCACTCTGGCCAGGGTTGAGAATGGGTGTCAGGATGGGGCGCAGAATGCAGATTGTCTTCAGGCAGATTCTTATAGATCGAAAACGCTACATTGACAATAGACTATCAATCTACCTTCAGATATTGGGAGTTTCCAAAAGCTTTCAAGGAAAAGGATTTGGCGGAATGATGCTGAAGTCTCTGATCAGAAAGAGCAACGAGATGGGGGCTCCGATCTACCTGGAAACAGAAACTGAGACTAATGTTAGTTTGTACGAGCATTTTGGATTTACAGTGATAAAGAAGCTGATACTCCCGATGATTGACGTTCCCATGTGGGAAATGGCAAGAGAACCTGAAGCCTGATACCAGTGCATCTGAAGTCTTCATCTCTTGCAAAGATAACAAACCAAGGCGTTCTCTATAAGTGTTGCAGCAAACAAAACTGACTGAAGAAGCTTACCGAAGAGAGCATTTCCTCACAACCACTGATTCTCATGGAGGGACTGAAAAGATGATTGAGAAAATTGCACTCAGAGGTGCCTTCGCTGGACTGCTTGTTCTCATAGTGATATTCATTTCTGCAGAAACAGAAGGCCATGGATCTATTGTTAGCCGAATACCCCCTTGCCAGGAGTCTGCAAAAAGCGCCAGCAATAATGACTGCTGGAACTACCAGCCAGATACAATGAAGCCCAATCCTGGATGGGATGCTGTCGATCTCAAAGGGCTAACTCGAGAAGAACTCCTGGATGTTCTAGGCTGTCCACCCCACGTTATCCGCATGACCTCTGTCGTCGGACCTGAGAATAATCGCGAGCTGTGGGTTTATCATCCCTTCGATGATGACCCTACTGGCCTGTATATCTGGCTCAGGGGCGATGTCTATCACCAGTCAAGAATGGACGAGTTTAACGGTTTCTGGTGTTACGAAATGATGGAACCTGCCTTCTGGGAGTAGTTTTGCTCCTTCCCGATAGCTTTGGGAAGTGTTTTCAAGAAAACTGACCCGGCTTGCTGTTGACCAGATCGTCGTAACACTGGATGGACGCTGCAAATATCTTCATGTGTCTATTCACTAACAACATTATTTGAAGCAACAGATACTTAGATTTGTGAACAGCTTGCTATAACGGCAGTTTAGAATGCACTTGCGGCTCTCGTTGAAAGAACTTTCTAAGCGAGTTTTCCTGTAAGTCTTCCTGGAAGGATCATTTCCGCGTTAACTCACGTATAATATTCCCATAACCTCTCTGGGCTTTTCGCTCAATCAAACTCCTGTTTGCCTTTTTACTCTTTTTCTGAACGGCTTTAAGTTGTTGCAAGATTCCTGGGTAACTCCGGATAGGGGGAGTTCTAATGAGAAACAGAGTCTTTCGTCAGGCAGTCAAGGGTGTGCTGATTGGACTTTCTCTTTGGCTTCTCGTAATTCTCCTGAGTGGTACCAATACATTTCTAAACCGGGGAACGGTAATTGCCAAAATTGAACGTGCACACGTATCACTAACGCTGAATGAAGATGGCTCTGTGGATGTAATCGAGCGGTTCTCTTACAGATTCGTGAAACCTTACAGGGGCGTCTTTCGCGAAATTCCTCAAGATAGAATCGCAAGCAGGTACAGCGAGTTCTACATTGAGGCCGAAGGGTTGATTGTACAGCATCTGGTTGAACGCGGAACGGATACCTACACAGATGTTCGCGTCTGGTTTGTGCCGTTAGGCTCAGATCCGGTTGCACCCGAATCAGGCAAAGACACCGTAACCGTGGCTTTCTCCTATACTGTCTATGGTGCCGTTGAATCTGGTGCAGATGTCGTTCAACTCTTCAGAAAGGTATGGGGAGAAGATACCGCCTCATGGGTTCCGAAGTTGTCTGCACTGATACGCTTCCCCGACAGTTTCAACGTTTCTGACTTCTACACTCACCCTCCTGTAGAAGTGTTGCGAAATGGAAACACATTCACTATAGAGCTCAGAAACCATCCTCCACAAACCTTTGCCGAATTCAGAGCTGTGATTGACAAAAGTGCTGTTGATTTCATGGATTCTTCGAACATCAAGACGAGCAGCTTTACCAGGGCTGACATTGAAAAGGCAGAACAGATCATATCAAGAAATGTCGTGATGGGGAAATGGATACTCCCCATCGGATTCGGACTTTCGGTGATTCTTCTGCCGGTGCTGATCTTCTTCTTCTTCGGAAGACAACATCGTATCAACTACAGTGCTGAATACGAAAGGAAAGCACCTACAGATGACTCACCAGACATCATAAACTTCATTGTAAAAAACGTTACCAGCAAGCTCGACAACGACGGAATCGGTGCGGTGATCATGAACCTCTACAGACTCGACTACATTGATTTTGAAGAGGGTGACAAAAAGGGGCAAGCAAGCGCAATTATCATCAAAGATAAGGATCCGGAAGCTCTCAGCTTAACAGAGAAAGAGCTTTTCTATCTTCTCAAACATCATTCAGTCGATAACTACTTCAACTTTGAATATGTAAAGAAACAAGTTATCAGAGACAGTCGTAAAGCCGGGACATATGCTTCCGCATACAATCTCTACAAACTCAAAGTCAAAGCCGAATCTTCCAAAATACGGATGATTGAAAACACAGGAACTCGTTTATCGAGAATCCTCTCTTTTTCACTGATGGTTGCCTCTTTGTTGCTCTTCATAGTCTTCTACAGTCGTCCTGAAGTAATCCATCTTGCTCTTCATAGCTCGATAGTCTTTGGTAGTGTATGGACGATTGCCTTTGCAATATTCCTGCAGAAAAAAGATGTCTTTGGCAGGTGGACGCACCACGGCAGAGAGTTCTACCTTAAGTGGGAAAACTTCCGAAAGTTCATAACTGACTATTCACTGTTGAATGAACGCCCACCTGATTCTATTTCCCTGTGGGAAGAGTACCTGGTGTACGCAACTGCTCTTGGAGTTGCTGATCAAGTGCGGAAAAACTTAAGCAGGATGATCCCCAAAGATATGTGGGAGAGAAGGGAAGGTCACCATTTTCTCTATACCACAACATCCGTTTCTGCCGCAGCATCATTCTCATCGTTGAGTGCTGCTGCATCTTCTTCTGACAGCTCGTCATCTTCCGGGGGCTCAGGAGGCGGTGGCGGCGGAGGTGGCACTGGCGGGTTCTGAACTCTGGGTGAATGCGAATAGCACGGGATGGTGATGAAGTGAGAAAACAAAACTATCTGGTTGTTATAATGCTGGTTGCGTGCGTGCTGTGCGGCATTTCAGTAGCCTTTTCACAACCGCTTGAAGACCTGGTTCCTCAGATGGTCTATATTGAGGGTGGAACATTTTCTATGGGAGACACCTGGGGCGACGGTTCCCCAGCAGAACTTCCATTACGCCAGGTGACACTCACGTTTGACTTCTACATGAGTAAGTATCAAATCACATTTCAGGACTATGATAGGTTCTGTGACGAAACAGGCAGGAGCCTCCCAGCTGACAGGGGTTGGGGTAGAGGATACAGACCCGTGATCGGAGTCTCATGGTGGGATGCTATTGCTTACTGCAATTGGTTGAGCGACAATGACGGAATCCCCAGAGCCTACGATGAAGGTGGGAACTTCATCGATGGCCTGGGAAACGTGACAACAGATCCTGCAAAGGTGATAGGCTATCGGCTTCCCACTGAAGCGGAATGGGAGTTTGCTGCTCGTGGTGGCAACAAAAGCGAAGGATACGCTTATCCGGGAAGCGAGGATTTTCGCGAGATCGCCTGGTATTGTGGGAATTCTGGAGATGAGTTTATCGATGCAACCTTGCATTATGCAAGAGAAGGCAGATGGGAACACTTGCCCGATACTGATCCTCCAGTGTACGCCATCTATGTTCTGGCAGGTTGGTCTCAAATGCTTTCGGAAAACCATAACAGAACCCACGAGGTTGGGTCAAAGAAACCGAACGAACTTGGTCTTTATGATATGGCTGGGAATGTCTGGGAATGGTGTTCCGACTATTATTCCCTTTATAGTAGCAATCCCGAGATTAATCCCTTTGTTTTCGAAGGCTCCAGTCGAGTCTTACGAGGGGGAAGCCACCGCAGCTATGATATCTACCTGAGAGTGTCAAAACGTTCTTCAGAGAGTCCCACAGGCAGATACACAGATACCGGGTTTCGGGTTGCAAGAACGGCGAGTTCAGCACCTTCCATGGTGCGCGTTGAAGGTGGCACATTCCTCATGGGAGATGAGTTCGGTGATCTCTGGTGGGGATGTAGCCCGCAGCATCAGGTAACTCTCTCATACGATTTCTTTATTGGAAAGTATCCCATAACGTTCTCCGAGTATGACAGATTTTTCGATGACACATTGAGAAGAAGGGTCTCCGATCAGAACTGGGGTAGAGGCGATAGACCTGCAATCAACGTAAGCTGGTGGGATGCCATTGCCTATTGCAACTGGTTAAGTGAGCGTGAAGGGCTTCCTGTGGCATACAGACTGCGCGGAGAAGCGGATGAAGGCCAGATGCTGGATGCAGATGGGAACGTGACAACTGATATCACCGAAGTGCGAGGCTACAGACTGCCGACAGAGGCAGAGTGGGAGTACGCTGCAAGAGGGGGTGACTCGAGCCAGGGATTCAAGTATTCAGGAAGCAACGCAGTTTCAAGCGTTGCCTGGTATGGCGGTAATTCATCAAGTATGACCCATCCAGTGGGAGGAAAAGAACCAAATGAACTTGGCATATACGATATGGCCGGGAACACATGGGAATGGTGTTCAGACTTCTATGCAGACTATACCGATGTCCCAAAGACTGATCCTTACATCAGTGAGGGGGCTTTTCGTATGATGCGTGGCGGTAGCTGGCGGAGCAATACGTCCTTCGTCAGAATTGCGAATCGCTTTGGTCTGATTACTCCAACGCCCGCAGGAAGTCGAGTTGGATTTCGAGTCGCAATAACCGCGCGTTAGACTATCAGGCTTTCATGAACACTTAACTGGTGAATCATATCAAAGCTGATTGGCACGATTACTATTGCAGAATAGAAGAGGAAGAAGGAGATCAGGCTGAGACTTGTAATAACTGACAAAAGGCGTTCCTATGCAGCTGTCTATGTGGAGTTCGAAGGCGAAGAACAACTGCAGCGACTTTCGCAGAAATGTGCTGAAGATCCCGTTATTAACGCGGTGACTCATCCTGAAACTGCCGGTGAGGTAAGTAGGATCTTCCCGCAAGCGAGGGCCCCTGAAGATCCTGTAACAGAGAGTCACTCGGATGTTGTGATTCTCGTCGAACGCTTTGAACCTGCGATTCCAGTCTCCGAAGGAGAGCACACCGCTTTCTACAGATGGTACCTTGTAACAAGAAACACTATTCGGCGATAGCTGCCGTCCCTGAATATCCGGTGTGGCTTGAGAAACAGACTGGCTAGTTCAGTAGCTTTCTTCGAAACTGGCTGCTGCCGGTGATGGCCTGAAGATGCGCCCCTAACCAAAGCCTCAGGTGAGAACGTTTATCCCGAAACTCAGACTCTAGTTAAAAGACCTCCTTTAGATGCTTTGTGTCGTCCACAGTAGTATTGTTTTCCTGTAACCAGACCAAAGAGTTAGAAGATTTCTCATCACATTTTTGAAAGGGGGGAGAACCTGTGAAAGCACTTCTCGTAGTTGCTTTGGTAGTGCTGCTTGCGACAGTCTCGTTCTCGATTTCTGAACAAACAATACGAGTCATGGCAAAGGACCATGCAGCGGAAGACGTATACCTTGCCAGACAGGGAGCCATGTTTATGGGACTTCTGTTGCCCGTTATCGGTCCCATCATAGTATGCAGATCTGAGCGACAGAAAGGACCAGATATTGCGGCACCTGCCGACAGACTTGCCCAGATAGCAGAGTTGACAGATGACCCGGCACTAATTGAGCTTTACAAGACCGTCTATCTTCAGGAAAAAGAAGAGTCCAGGCTTTGCTCCTGGAGTATCAGAGGAACCATAGTCTGGCCAATCACAATCGTAGTGGTAGGAGGCATGTTGTTTCTGATGACCTTGTTCTTGTAAGAAAGCCATGCTGTATTGATTGCAGAAATGCAATGTCTTTCATTTGACGTTTTCAGCAAGAAACTTGCAGATACAGAATCTGCAAATTGAAGATGACCGCCTTGATAAGAACTTATCTTTCGATGCTGAAGAAAGGGGCACATGCATGAAACACAGACGACTCAATTCGTTGGTTTTCATAGGAATAATGGGCGTGGTCACCTGGGGATCAGTATTTGCCGTTTACGTGATCAAGGCTTTCGCTTCCGATCAGAACATTTACTGGACTGCACAGACCATGCCATTGCCTTTAGAAGAGACCAGGGGCTGGTTTGAACTGCTCATAGACGGTGACTCTCTGGAGAACCATTTGTCCAGGGGAGTGCTGACAATTCAAAACCCCGAAGGAAGCAGGGCCATTCTACTCGAAGACATCTCTGTCAGACTGAACAACTTGCATAGAGTGTGAAGCTCTTTCCTGACTCACGCACTTTGGTCCGGGCTGGTTCTCAGCGCATGTGCCACTTTACTGCTGACAAGTCTCTCACAGAGTTTGTTCTCCCGCAAGGACAATCGCGGGAAATTCAACATCTGACGAAGTCTCTCCTATTCTTATATGCGGCATTTACGGTATCAATGTAGTGCGGCCAGATAAAATAGCAATCTTTCATTCATGGGTGAAGACTCGAGTATTCCTGAGAGTTATCTTCTTGCACCTTATGAGAAGAATATAGTATTCCGCCAACCACTGTTTCGCTTTCTGCGTTACCTGTTTGCATGTATAATCTTGAGTAAGATTTCATGGGGTTGATTCTTCCGGCATTTTGCCGTGATTAACTGCAAGGAGTCGTGTATGAGTATCAGATTGCGGAATTACAATTACCCTGAAGACTATTACAGAGTAAGCGATTTTCTCATTGCTCATCACCAGCCAGGTAATAAGGATGGTAACTGGCTTGAACCGGAGTGGGAGTATATGCATTTTCATCCCATGCTGGACGAATCTAATCTCAACAGAATAGCAATTTGGGAGACTGAAGAGGAGATCGTCGCAGTATGCAATTATGAGCTGAGACTCGGTGAAGCTTACTTCCAGATCCACCCCGACTACCACTTTCTGAAGGAAGAGATGCTTGATGAAACAGAAAAGCGGTTCACAGCGATTTCTCGCAAAGGTGGCAGAAGATATCTTGGCGCGTATATCAACGATTATGACCATGACTTTCTGAACCTGGCTAAGAAAAGAGGATACGAGAAGGAAGCTCAAAATGATCGACCAACGACTCGTTTCGATATTTCGGAGGATTTCCCTTCAATCACCTTGCCTCAAGGATTCCGACTCACAAGTCTGGCGGATGAATGCGATTGGGCAAAGGTGCATCGTGTTATTTGGCGTGGATTCAACCACGAAGGCGAGCCTCCTCCTGGTGAGGAAGAACTTGAAAGCCGTCGAAAGATGTTCGATACCCCGAAGGCACGAAGGGATCTGAAGATCGCCGTGGTTGCGCCAAACGGTGATTTTGTTGCCTTCTGTGGTATGTTCTATGAAGCTAATGCACGATTTGGCTACGTCGAGCCTGTGGCAACCGACCCTGATTACAGGCGTATGGGATTGGGCAAAGCTGCTGTGCTTGAAGGAATCCGACGATGTGGAGAACTCGGAGCGAGGGTTGCATATGTGGGTTCTACTCAACCTTTTTATCTCTCTATAGGCTTCAAACTTGTTTACAATACAGAGTGCTGGGTCAAGCGCTGGTAAATGAGTCTGGACCGTGATGTATTGCTTATAGAAAGGGTTCGCTGTTTATGGTAAGTGACAGTATTCTGATGCAGATAGCGTATCACTTACGTATGGTTGTAAAGGCAGTTGCTAGTCGTTCGTTGTTGGCAGCTGAGAGCCGAGAACAAGAAACGGGACCGATTTTCTCATATACTATTCGCAGATCTATGGTTTTGTTGCACGTCCGGGTTTTCGTAAGTCGTTTCTTGATTTTTGTTTCAATTCCCATCCTTCGGAGGGGTGGCGCGAAGCGCCGGGGTGGGTGCTC
>PWXG01000261.1 GCA_003561215.1 Thermotogales bacterium | reverse complement strand
TTCGACCTCGAGCACGTAGACATCTCCAGGGTGAGCAGACGAATCGGCAACAAAACAGAGCAGCCGGCCATCTTGAGAAAACCGTGGACTCATTATCTGCCCTTCAGGGAGTCCGCTTACTTCATACTCCTCGCCGGAAAGAGAGTCTCTTATCCTCAGTACGGACTTTCCGTCATCGTTTATGACGAGAGCTAGATAACGACCCTCGTCAGATAGCACTCCAGAGCTGATATCCCAGTCAAACCAGGCGAATATTGTTGATTCTCCGGATTTCAGCTCATACCGCCTGAGATAGAGAAACTCGTGGCCGGAATTGGTCAAGTAGAATACCGCAGAGGAATTATGAGAAAAACCTACGGCGAAATTCTGGGCATCGCCTTCGTGATCGGAAACAAGTCTTTCGTCCGCTGATGACAGATCGTGGATATAGATATCGCTGTCGTTCATGTCGTTTATTCTGTTAAGCGCGACAAGATTACCATCCTTCGAAATCGCAGAAATCACGTAGTGCTCATTCTTGTACACCACATTCGGTTTGAGAGTCTTAAGATCAAAATGCCAGAGGTCGAAGTATCTTGGATCGCGATTGTTCCAAAGAAAATAGAACCCCTCTCTAGTCTTGTCCCACGAGAGAAACGATGCTTTCGCTTTCTTATATTCGGTGAGGTTGACTGTTCCTTCGTCATTCTTCAGAAATATATCGTCGAGTTCGTTTCCTCCCTTGTCGCTCGTGAAAAGGAAGCTCTTGTTGTCCATCAGATAGCCTATAGGATAGACAGGGCTTTCGGAATCTGTGAGTTTGCTTGTCGAACCATCCAGGATGTCCATTGAATATGCATTCGGGATTCCGTCTTCATCGCTTGAAAAAAGGAGCTTGAGACCGTCCGGAGACACAGATGTCGAGGCGTAGGTGATGTTCTTCATGAGTTGACTTGCGGTATAGGTCTTCCTGTGAGACATATGGTTATACCTCCAGGGAATTCGGCGGGTGTGCTGTCCTGAAAGGAGAGCACAGAACCGAAGTGTGTTTGCTGAACCGAATTATCCAGTCTGCCTATCCGGACGCGTAATGGACCAGCAGATCAGAAGTGTTGGAGAGCGCATAAACATGTGTGCGCTCATATGCATGAGAAGCTTCAACGCCCGGTCCTATCAAACCGAAACGAACATCATATCCAGCTCTCAGTGAAGCCCCTGCATCTGAACCGTAGAAAGGATAGATATCTACCGAGTAATCGATTGAGTGTTTCTTCGCAGTGTCGACGAGTGCCCTCACCACCCTGGCATCGTATGGTCCTCCAGAGTCCTTGGCACAAATGGACACAACATATTCGCTCGTTTCCAGGGTGTCGCCAACTGCTCCCATGTCTACGGATATAACTTCTTCGGCATCTTCGGGGATACCGCTCGAAGCACCATGTCCGACCTCTTCATAGATCGAAAAAAAGAGGTAGACCTTCCTTTCGAGAGCCAGGTTTTCTTCCCTAAGCCGTCGTGCAAGATCGAGAAGAACAGCAACGCCTGCCTTATCATCAAGATGCCTGCTTTTCACAAAGCCTGACGGGGTGAGCATGAACCTCGGGTCAATGGAAACAAAATTGCCGGGTTCAACTCCAAGGCTCTGAAGGTCCTCCTTTGACTTCACAACTTCGTCCAAACGTATCTCCATGTTTTTCAGTCTACGCTCTTTGGTTGCCGCATCATCGAAAACATGAACAGAAGGAGAGGTTGACTGTATCGTTCCTGTAAAGGTTTCGCCGGTCTGAGTGTGCACCCTGCAATTCTCACCCTCAACGGAGAACATCGTGAAACGACCGATGCAGGTGAATTCTACTCTTCCTGTGACCTTCAGCGATTTGACCATAGCACCAAGCGTGTCTACATGCGCGTTCAGAACAAGCGGCGAACCGTCGCCGCCAAGTGATACAACACACGACCCCTTGCGTGACTGCCAGGGCTTGTAGCCCCAATGTTGTAGCTCTGCAACAATGAAACTGGTCACGTCAGAGGTGAAACCCGAAGGACTCGGTATTTGCACAAGTTCTTCGAGAATCTTCGTAAGGTAAGAATTCTTCACTTCCGCCGTCCTATCTGAGGAGACCACGGATTATCATCTCGGTGGCCTCGTCCTCGTTGAGACCCTTTGCCATAAGGGTTTCGAGTTGTTTCAGGTTCACACGTCCAATGGAGGCTTCATGCGTAAGCTCCGCCTTTTCATCCTTAACGAACAAGACAGGAACCGTCCCGACATTGACTCCGTAACCCTTGATGATCTCCTTACACTCTATGTGGCCGCGTGAATATGGCGCGTTCCCATAAGCCCTGTTAATGATGGTCGCCCTGCTCTTCTCGGTGGCAAAGACGATCGTTCTTGCAAGGCCTGAAGAGTGCTTCCCGTTCAGATTCAGCTCCTCAGTGATGTGTACCTCGTCATCGGCTCTTGCATAGACCTTAGACTCTATCTGTGCAGAGGCCTCATCGTCCAGATCCACAATCATCTTAACCCTGAGCTTACCTACTCGTCCCTGTGTAAGATTGAAGAAGTTGCCGAAGTCGGCCCCTTTTGACAACCTGGTATTGTAAATGGCCTCTACGCTCACTCCGCCTGTATCGCTGTGAAAATGAACATCTTCATAGGAGAGCTTTGAACCCTCCCCAACGTAAGTGTCGGCAATCATCTTGTGCGTAAATTCAAGACCATAAGGAAAAACACAATGTGACAGGAACTTGACTTCCGAGTTCTTCCCGCAGCGGTTGTGAATGAGGATCGTCTGCCGTCCTCTTTCCTTAAGAAATCCTGTGCAGAGGTGCACGGGTTGTTTCAGCTTGACTCCGTCTTCAATATCTATCCACAGCTCAATGCCATCTTCAATTTGTCTAAACTTCAAGTTGACACCGTCGACAGTGTTCCGCCCAATAAGCTTGTCACCGCTCACGATAACTGAGACTATCTCCTTGTTCAAGAACCTCGAAGCGTCGCCCCCGCTTTTTTCGTAGACATCAGATATCATCTGAAACTCGCGCTCATAATTCGTTGCAAGAGCCAACTAGTTCACCCCCTTCAGGGGTTCGTTTACATGCTTGCAGTTGTCACATGCGGTTCTATAGTAAGCAATTATCTCTTGCGGATCGCCGTTCTTCAGCATGTTGCCTCCGCACATCAGATAAGCCTCTTCAGTCATCTCCGCAATTTCTTCACGGTGAGTGATTACGATAAGTGTCGTCCCGTTTCCCGACAAAGAATTGAAGACCCTCTGGATCATGTTTGTAGACATCAGGTCAATTCCTGAATCCGGTTCGTCCAGAACAACCAGTCTTGGCTCCATAAGTATCACTGAAGCAAGCTCGATTCGTTTTCTCTCCCCGCCGCTGAGAGACGAATCGACCGTTCTGGACAAATAATCTCTTGGCAAGCCAACGACATCAAGCGTGCTCACCAGTTTTTCGATAGAAAACTGCTTCTTTTCTCCCAAGGTCAGGTACTCTTTAACAGTGATTCCGTCAAACCTGCATGGTTCCTGCCAGCCCAGGGTAATGCCGAGCCTTGCACGTTCAGGAACAGAGAGACCGTTAATTACACGACCGTCCCACAGTACAGAGCCCGTATAGTCCCTATAACTCTCCAGTCCCATGATTATGTACGCAAGAGTCGACTTGCCGACTCCATTGTTTCCAAGAACAGCATAGACTTTTCCTTCATAGAAGACGGCAGAAAGGTCTTTGATGATATTTGTGTCGTCTCGTTCCAGGCTAATTGACTTCAGTTCTAGCATTACGTGCCTCCATTCAGATCTATACTCCCAGAATTCAAAGCGCGCTAATCAAGAAATCCCGCTCAAGAGAGTATCTTTACGAGAAACCTTCGGGCACGTGGACCATCAAATTCACAGAAGAAGATAGCCTGCCATGTACCCAAAAGGATCCTTCCATTATCAATTATCGCACATACCGAGCTACCGATAAAGGAAGCCTTTATGTGGGCATCTGAGTTTCCTTCAGCATGATCGAAAGGATAGGATGAAGGGATTTTGTCGTTGAGAAAGTAAACAATGTCCTTTACCACAGATGGATCAGCACCCTCATTTATAGTTATTCCCGCTGTGGTGTGTGGACAGTATATGATCGCGCTGCCTTCAAGAATACCCGACTTCGAAATCGCCGATTCGACCTGTTTCGTTATGTTGACCAGGCATTCTCTCGAAGGAGTACTGATTCTATACTCAAAAACCATCGCTCAATGAAATACCACGTTCGTGATTATCACAACATAGCCGTTGTGTTCTTCGAATTGCACTTTCACATTCTCTTCTTTCACCTTAAAACGCTGTGCAACATATCCTTTTATCTGAGTAACAACATCTGTCTCGCTACTCTTGAGCAGCTCCGCAGGAATTACCTCCTGTACGGGAACAGATCTCCTTCTTCCGGTCACAATGCTATCTAGCCTGTCCTTAGCTTCTTTTCTACTATGAGCTCTCTTCTTCCTCCTGAATAAGCCAAAAAACATCATCGTCACTCCTTTAGTTGCGTCCGAAAATGCGTCTGAAGAACTCGCGGAATCCTCGAGGTCCTCCGTACACGAGATCCTTCTCGAGAGAGATCATCTCACCCTTCAACCTCAACGCAATATTACTGAAAACTTGCGCTATAGCGTGCTCCTGGTTGCCGTTAAGGGTTATCGGATTTCCCGTGTTCGTTGCAACGATGACATCCTCACTATCCGGAACTATACCCAAAAGCTCTATGGCAAGATTCTCCTGGATGTCATCCTTTGTAAGCATGTCTCCCCTCTTGACCATATTTGGCTTGAACCTGTTAATAATAAGCCTGATATCATCCTCTGCCATACCCGCATTCTCAAGAAGCCCTATCACTCTGTCTGCATCGGTAATTGCTGGCAGCTCGGGCGTTGTGACGACGAGCGCACCTTCGGCCGCAGCGACAGCATTTCTGAAGCCTCTTTCAATTCCAGCAGGAGAGTCAATAATGATGAAATCGAATTTCGGATAAAGCTCTGCTACGATTCGTCTCATGTCATCAGGTGACAACATCTCTTTTGTGGCGATCTGCGATGCTGCGAGCAAGAAAAGATTCTTCATCTGCTTGTGCCTTACAAGTGATTCAAGTGCAGTGACTTTCCCGTTTACCACATCCAGTATAGTATGAACGACCCTGTTTTCAAGTCCTAGTATCAAGTCAAGGTTTTTGAGACCTATATCAGCGTCGATCAGGCATACTTTGTCTCCCTTGGCAGCGAGTGCGGCACCGAGCGTTGCGGATATGGTGGTCTTTCCCACACCACCTTTTCCAGAGGTAACGACGTATGTCTTGACCATTCGAATCTACCTCCAATTCTTATCCCTAAGGGGATTATACATTATATGCTCTTTTCTATGTCAAAAGTCTCCAAGCGGTGATACCGCAAACACAAACGCTTTCAGGTATTTCGACTCCGGCATCGCAGTCATAACCGGGTGATCCGGCGGTTGTCCGGTAGAAAGCAACTGCTGTCCGATACTCTTGTTGTCCTCAAAAGCCTCTTCGACAACTCTCTTCCACGCTCCCCCCGGAACAAGCTGGCTGCACGAAGAAGTAGCGAGTATGCCTCCGGCTTTGAGAGCCTTTATCCCTCTCAAATTGAGTTCTTTGTAGCCCCTGAGAGCGTTTCCCAGAGATGCCCGAGATTTGATCAGTGACGGAGGATCTATCATCACTGAATCAAGGCTGTTCTGCTCTGCTTCCCTGAGATAGTCAAAAGCGTTCTCGTTTACAAAACTCGCTTTGTCTTCGAATCCATTCATTTTCATGATCTCTTTTGCAACAGCGAGTGCCCTCTCGGAACTGTCTACGAGCTCACAGGAACTAGCACCCGCATTAAGAGCATGTATAGAGAAATTCCCAGTATACGAGAAGACATCTATGACCCTTCGGTCACGCAACAAGGCAGAGATTCTTAACGCGTTTTCAGCCTGATCCAGAAAGAAGCCTGTCTTCTGGCCCTTCAGATCAGCAAGAAGTTTCAGGCCGTGCATTTCGAAAGGAATCAGTATGGGACCACTCTTATAGAGCCATTCGTGTGTCTCTTCCAGTCCTTCCTTCTCCAGAAAAGACACGTCGGTCTTCTCGTATATCGCTTTCGGCTGGACGACTTTCACAAGAGCGTCAACGACCAGATCTTTCAACCTGGACATACCGAGGGTAGAGACCTGCATGACGAGATAATCGGAAAACTTGTCGACGATAAGACCGGGTAATCCATCAGATTCAGCGTAGACAATCCTAATTGAACGTCTACCAGGGAGTGCTTTTCTCCTGAGATGGGCTGCTCGCTCAATTTTCATCTTAAAGAACGCTGTGTCTATTGGAAGCCTTGATCTCGAAAGCAGCCGAACACGGATCACCGAAGAAGAGTTGAAGTAACCTACTCCCAAAAACTGGTTAGAATGATAGAACACGTCCACCAGGTCTCCATCCTCAGGAGAATCCTGTCTATCGATCTCGTTGGCATATACCCAAGGGTGACCTCTCGAAAGCTCTTTCCTTACGTCCTTGTTCAAGAATACCCTGGCTCTCACTTCTCACCAACCTTCTTGTACATTGTCTCGAAAAACTCCCTGGTGAAAGTACCGGGAGTCCTGCGATAATGAGGACTCTTCATGATCGCTTCTGACCATTCTCTTGCTTCTTCATCAGTAATAGTCAAGGTATGGTCATATACGCCGTAAGACTTCAGAAAAGACTCAAGTGCTTCCAGGGAAGCAAATGGCTCGATTGAAGCATTAGTCCTTCTTTCTTCCTTTCTTGAGACGTTCCTGAGCACTTCGACAAGAAAGAAAGCATTAGCCAGGCCGTGTTTAACCTCCTTATGCACAGACAAAGGATATCCGGCCGGATGAACGACCGAAGTACCGGTGTGAGCAATCACCATTCCTGCCAGCATAGCTGCGTACTGCAGATCTGCCCTTTTCTGAATATCTTCAGGACTACTGATAACAGCACCAAGACCATCGCGGATCATTGCAACAGAGTTCTTCGCAAGCTGACTGATGAGAGGATTCCTTCCTGCGTTGAGCAACTCCCCTTCAACAGCATGGCAGAGCGCGTCAAGCGCGGTTGCAGTCGTAACATTCTCATTCATAGTCACCGTGTAGGAAGGATCAAGAAACGACGTAACCGGGAAATTTCTCCTTGAGGATAATCCTGCTTTGTTTCCCTCATCATCGGTCAGCACGGCAAAATGGGTAACTTCGCTGCCTGTTCCTGAAGTGGTTGGTACTGCGATCGTATGGAAGGCCTGCCATTGTTCGGGGTTTCCGTAAAGGTCCTCAATGCTCATCCCATCGTTTGCAGCAAGCATGGCAATCGCCTTTCCCGCATCAAGAGGGCTTCCCCCTCCAATCGCCACAACAAAATCGCAGTCTTCTTTCTTCATCTTTGACGCTGCTTGTCTCACGGTCTCAAAAGAAGGATTTTCTTCGACCTCATCGAACACGGAGTGAGGAATCCCCAGTGCTGTTAACGCCCTGGTGACGTCATGAAGAGCCCCCGAAACGCGCGCGGATCTCTGGCCAGTTACAAGCAAAGCTTTTGTCCCGGCTTCTTCAAATCGTTCGGTGTTCTTCTGAATCGCCCCCTGTCCAAAGAACACTGCGGTGGGCATGTAGTACTTCCACATGCTATTCACTCCTTGCGGACCAGTTTGCTTATGAGCTTCTTGCTCATGGATGCGGTAGCTTTGAGCTCCTCAACATACTTGTCTCTCAAGGGACAAATATCCGATTCCATCGCAACAATGACTTTCTCCTCAAGACTATCGCCGCTCCTGTCGTAGGAAAGCTTCAGCGATGAATCTATAGACTGAACAAACCTGTCGTTCTTCTTACTCCGTCTCCAGACAAAAGGAACGCCCAATGTCAGTGCAAGTATCACTCCGTGGAGTCGTTCGCTTATTACAATCTCTGATTCAGAAAAGAGCGAGACGAGACTCCTCCAGTCACGTCCCGGAGAGAGAACCTCCATACCCCTTCTCCTTGCAGAGGACTCAAGCTCTACCTTTTTAGTGTTGTCGTGGTTATTGTGAAAGCCAACAGCCGCAAGAGCTCTTACGCCTCTCTTTTCAAGGATCTCTATAACACGCGCGGCGGGAGTTCCGTTTTTGAGAACGACAACTGCAATACCGCTCTTCTTCTTTTCACAGGGGGGAATAAGCTCCTGCCTGAATAATACATACGGCCCATAGTCGGTTCCAGGATACGCATTGATGGAAAGCAGCCGGCCATACCTGGCTGAAACCCTGTCGCGAAGAAGTGAATGGGTGTGGGGATGACTTAGGATTGACCCGAGTCTCTCGAAATTCGTGCGCTTCCGAATTTGACCAAAACCCTGGGATAGTAACAGCAGATTGCTACCATTCTTGAGAGCTCTCTTAGCTATGAAGTGGTAATAAGAGAAGCTCCGACTACTTGTTTCGTCCTGAAAGAGATTTCCTCCTCCGAAGATTACCAGCGAGGATCGCTTCAGCGCACCTAGTATACCGATGAGAGAAAAACGAGGTATTACTTCGATTTCCATCTTGAAGGGAACACTCTGCAGAGGTTTACTTATGCCCGGCTTGGCAGGGATGTACACCTTACCCTTATGACCGGCTTCTTCGATCAAGGACAGGCTGGAAAGAAGAAGTAAGTCGTCCCCCAAGTTATCATAGCCATAGTAACCCACCAGAGTTATACCGCCAGAATGTGAGTTCACAAAAAGAATCCCCCAAATGGTTTTCGTAATGATTCTACCATAATGAGGTCAACCAGGGCTCATGGTAGAATCTGTAAGAAACAAGAAAGGAGGCGGAAAAATGACAGCACAGGAGTTAATCAGCCAGCTTGCCACCAGCAATGACACAAAACTTGTCATGGTCGTACTCGACGGTGTCGGTGATATTGCTGTTGATGGAAAGACCCCTCTGCAAGCAGCAAATACGCCTAATCTCGATGCTCTTGCAAGATTTTCCGAGCTAGGCCAGGCTGTTCCAATAGTCCTGGGCGTAACTCCGGGAAGCGGGCCGGGGCATCTGGGTCTTTTCGGCTACAGCCCCATGGAATACGAGATTGGGCGCGGAATTCTTGAAGCTCTCGGCGGGGATGTCGAGGTTGGCAACATGGATATGGTTGCAAGAGGAAACTTCGCCACGATAGATAATGGCGTCATTTCTGACAGAAGAGCCGGGCGTCCGACAACTGAAGAAAGTACCAGGGTCGTCGAGAAACTCTGCGAAGAAATTATTGAAATCGAGGACATCAAGGTCTCTCTCTATCCCGGAAAAGAACACAGGTTTGTTCTCAAGCTCACCGGAGAGGGCCTCGATGAAAGAATAACGGATACCGACCCTCAGAAAGAAGGAAAAGCTCCCCTTGAATGTAGGGCTTTGGTTC
>PWXG01000107.1 GCA_003561215.1 Thermotogales bacterium | reverse complement strand
CGCTCAGAAAAGGAATCCACGGATTGCTGAAACTCTTCTTTCATGGCGTCGGAAGGACGCTCAAACTGCTCCATGAAGTCGTCTATCTGCTCCGGCTTGAGAAAAAGCAGTTCCATTTCGCTCTTCATGGTCACCGAACCGTCACTCTGGTATTCGTAGCTACTTTCATAAGCAATGGTTTCCACTCTCAACCTGCGAGAGAACGTCATGAACATGTTTATTGCAGTAATGGCTACCATAACAACCACTATAAAGATCAGAATCTTGTTGAAACTCATATGCTCCTCCTCATACAATCAGGTCATGTTGACGACAATTCTATCATACACGCCTTTTTCAAGAATGACTTCCTGCGGGTTTATGGGTTCTGAAGATGTCTACAATGCTATAATACATAAAGTTGATCGATCTGGCACGGGGGATGTGAGAAAGAAGATGAGAATACTTAGTGGGATGCGCTCGACAGGGAGACTCCATCTGGGTAACTACATAACGTTAGAGAAATGGAAGGAGCTTCAGGACGCCGGTAATGACTGCTTCTATTTTGTTGCTGATTGGCATGCCTTGACATCGCATAAGGAAAGCGTTTCCGATTTTGAGTTGTGGACGTTGGAAATCGTGAAGACTTATCTTAGCTGCGGGCTGGACCCGAATAGGACTGTAATTTTCGTACAATCGGCAATAAAGGAACATGCCGAATTGTTTCTGCTTCTGTCCAATCTTGTTTCCGTGTCGCGGTTACAGAGAATGCCCACTTACAAGGAACAGAAAGACGAAATGTCCGATAGAGATCTTTCTAGTGCAGGATTCATGCTGTATCCAGTCCTTCAGGCGGCAGATGTGTTGATGTACCGTGCTCAGGGTGTTCCTATAGGAGAGGACCAGGTTTACCACATTGAGTTGACCAGAGAGATCGCAAGAAGATTTAACACTGTCTTCGATGAAGTCTTCCCCGAGCCTGAACCGATTCTGTCGAAGTTCCCGAAGCTTCCCGGAACCGATGGGAGGAAGATGTCTAAGAGCTACGACAATTTCATCCTGGTCGAGAACGACGCGAATTCTTTGTGGAAGAAGCTTGCACCGATGGTAACGGATCCCGCGCGGAAGAGAAGAAACGATCCGGGCGATCCCGAAAAGTGTCCGGTGTGGGATTATCACAAGGCTTTCACCATTGAACAGGACCAGCAGAACTGGGTGGTTGACGGATGTAAGCAAGCTCTCATCGGGTGTCTCGACTGTAAGAGACTATTGTTCGACAATCTTGAAAAGAGGCTGAATCCCGTCTGGGAGAGGATGAGCAGTTACAGGGAGTGCAATGATACCGTCAGAAAGACTATAGAAGAGGGGAACGAAAAGGCTCGACTCTCCGCTCAAGAGACCATGAAGATGGTCAAGAGCGCGATGTCCACGAGGTGGTAACTTGGGTGATTCCGGGGTAGTATTCACTCTTCCGAACTTCGAGGGACCGCTTGACCTTTTACTATATCTGGTGAGAAAACACGAGGTCGATATTAGGTCCATACCGATTACTACTATTGCCGATGAATTCCTGGACTATCTTAGCAGGATGAAGTCTCTTGATATGGAGATTACTTCAGATTTCATCTTGATGGCGGCGACACTGATGCAGATGAAATCAAAGGCTCTATTGCCTGCTCATGACGAACAGACTGCCAGGGAATTATCTGAAGAAGAAAGCAAGCTCTATAAAGAAATCGAAGAGCACGAAGTTCTGAGAGAGCTAACCAGAAGATTCAAGTCGAAATTGGATGAATCTCGTTCCCAGCAGCACGCTCGGGCAGGTTCAACCACCACCAGGCAGAAGACGGGTGAAGAGATTCCGGATGCCTTGATAGATGTGTTCAAGTCGGTGCTTAGAGAGACAGTTGATCGAAATCGCGTTTACACGATAACTTCTGAAATGCTGTCCGTTGAGGAGAGAATGAACGAGATTTCCCGCGAGTACGAGACTCTTGATGTGCATGATTTTCTGAGTCATGACAGGGACAAAATGGATATAATCGTTACTTTTCTGGCGATTCTTGAGCTGATAATGCTGGGAAGATATGAGTTGGTAAGGACAGAGCCTTCACCAATCATAAAAAGGATGGGATGATCTTGCCCCAGCTAAGCAAGAAAGCAGCAGTAGAAGCACTGATTTTCGCTTCAAAAACAGGAATTGAAGCAAGAAAGATTTCAAGAATACTCGAGATGAAGCTTGGTCAGGTAATGATACTTGTCGATGAGCTTGAGCAAGAGTATCTCAATTCTTCGGACAGAGGGGTAATCCTGAAGAACGTAAACGGACGTTTTCGCTTCTATACTAAGGCCCAACTGGAGGAATATGTCAAGCAGGTCTCGCAGAGACCTCTTGCCGATATCACCGGCTCACAACTGGAAGTGCTCGCTATCGTGTCAATCAGGGGTCCTGCGACAAGAAGTGATATTGAGCTTGTCCGTGGCAGAGCTTGTCAGACACAGCTAATGGAACTGACCAAAATGGGATTGCTGAGGAAGAGACGGTCTAAACTCCCTGGACGCCCCTTCATGTACAGGGTTACGCAGCGATTCTACGATACATTCCAGCTGAGCGATCTAGGAGAGATTATTGAAGGACTGGAAATCCCGGAGAAAGCAAGTGAGGAAGATGAAGCTTCAGCAGTTTCTGCAATTGAACACGAGCCTGTCTCGAAGGAAAGCGGGGGAACTGATCAAGGAAGCGCGGGTGAAGGTGAACAACAGAACGGTCAAAACCCCGTGGCAGGAGATTGATCCGGGGACAGACTCTGTAAGCATTGACGGCAATCAGGTAATGTCCGTCGGCAGAAAGCGTCTAACTGTTCTTCTGAACAAACCAGCAGGATACATAACAGCGATGTTCGATGACAGGGGAAGACCAACTGTTGGAGACATCGTGAAAGAGAGATTCAGTACGGAGCTCTTTCATGTCGGAAGGCTTGACAAAGATACCGAGGGACTCCTTTTGATGACAAACGATGGTCAACTCGCACAAGATATCGCTCACCCTTCCTCCTCTGTTGAGAAAACCTACCTGGTGGAAGTACGAGGAGTACTTGAAGATCGTGAGATTCGCAGCTTGAGTGAAGGCGTTGTCCTTCGTGACGGATTCAGAACGAGTCCCGCCAGAGCAAGGATTGTGGAGCAGAAAGAGGGTATTTCCGTGGTTGAAATAGTAATAAGGGAAGGTCACAAGAGGCAGGTCAGAGAAATGATCGTCTCTCTTGGGAGGAGAGTAATCCGGCTCACAAGAACAGCGATCGGAAGGGTTACGATTGAACTTGTCCCAAATCCAGGAGATATCAAGGAACTGACAGAAGAAGAAATCGCACTCCTGAAAAAGAAAAAGGGGACCCTGTAGGTCCCCGAGTGCTTCTATCCAAGGGGGGATAGGGGTTGCACTCAACATAATTATATGGTATCCGCATTACAGATAGATTTTCTCAGATTGAATATTTGAGCAATCGCCACACTTCGAGTCGATCATTTGGTTCTTGCTTCAGGTTGATGATATTACACCCTTGGTTTAAGAAACGCTCTGGCGTCTTTCTGCAATTATTGATCCAAGGGATACTTGTAGGATTTTATGATCTTCAAGCTTACTTCTTGCATTCGGGCAACTTCCATGGGAAGCAAGAGCACGACCGGATTTTGTTCTATCATTGCGCTGCAGATCATCCTCTTGCCATCGAATAGGCTTGAGTGAACGATTGTAGCCTTTAGTCCGGTGGTCGAGATTTCCACGTCTTCCGGGCGGAAGATCCTGTCACCCAGCCTGTTGACACCGTTGGGAGACATGAGCTCGAGTGCTTCAGCGGAACCCGGTTCGTTATAGACTTCCCTGGCTTTGCCACTTCTGATGATTGAGCCCTGAGTCATTATGTGGAGTTCGTCTGTGACTGACATTGCGTCTTCCGGGTCGTTCATTATCAGGAGAACAGCCTTGCCCAGCTGCATGAGGAGCCTTTTTACCATCACCCTCAGCTGAGTGCGGATCTTTCTGTCAAGTCTTTCGAAAGGCTCGTCCATGAGTATTACGCTGAACTTCCTGAGGGTCTCTCTACCGATCGCTGTTAGTTTTCTGATCCCTGCAGGTAGCTGTGAGGGCTTCAAGTCAAGGTATTCGTAGAGACCGTCAAGTTCATGAGCTTTCTGCATCACTTTTTCGTTGACTTCCTTGTCTTTTTCGATCCGAAGAGGAAAGGCAACATTGTTGTAAGCGCTATAGTGGGGGAAAAGAGCATCGTCCTGGAAGATGAATGCCACTCCCCTCTGTGATGGCGGAGCTTCTGACATATCTATGCCGTCAATCATTATCCTGCCTGAAATAGGCTCATGCAATCCTGCTATCATCCTCAGAAGAAGTGTCTTACCACAACCGGATGGCCCGATTATCCCGGAGATTTTCCCTTTTGTCACCTTCAGATCTATCGGCCCCAGTTCAAAATCCCCAATTCTGCCCGAAAGCGATTCAACATGGAGCGTGACCATTCGGCACCCCCTCTTTTCTGATCCTCAAAGAACAGAAAGAGCTTCCATAATGCTGGACAGAAGATCTTCGCAGTCCTCAATTCCGAGAGATAACCTGACTCCCGATGATGAAATACCTGCGGCCAGGAGATCATATTCAGATGATCCTGCGTGAGAAGTCAACGAAGGCATGGTAACAAGGGTCTCGACACCTCCCAGGCTCGTCGCTTCGGTCATCAGATCAGCATTCCTCATGAACCTCAACGCCTGTTCTTTCGACGGCAGCTCCAGGTAGACGATCCCGCCAAAACCATCGCAGCCGCCGAAGCACGCAGGACGATCTTCGACCAGCGAAGGATGCTCAACTCGACTTACACCGGGATGTCTTGAGAGTAAGCTAGCAACAGCCTCTCCGTTTCTATTGTGAGCCTGCATTCGGAGGCCGAGCGTCTTAGCGCCGCGCATTGTCAGAAACGCATCAAGAGGATTTCCGTTTGAACCGTTTGTGGACATCGTTTTCCACATCTTCTCAAGAAGATCTGCACCATTTGTACAGGCATAGCCGGAGATCACGTCGGAATGACCGTTTATGTACTTGCTCAGGCTGTGTATCTCTATGTGAGCACCGTATTCAAGAGCTCGGAAGTTGAACGGAGAAAGAAAGGTATTGTCAACTATTAACAAGGTGTTGTGTGATCTCGCCATGACAGCAAGGTTCTCGATGTCGACGAGCCTGGAAGTCGGGTTGGAAAGAGTTTCGGCAAATATTACACGTGTAGAATGGTCGATAAGTGGTGGGACCTCTTCAATGCGGGTGGCAGTGAAGGTTCTCGCTGCCACACCCGCGTGAGCGAGTTCCTCAAATAACGAAAGCGTGCCTCCGTACACCGGTCTGCACGAAACTATCGAATCGCCCCTGTCGACAAAGGGCTTTATTGCAGACGATATTGCTGCCATACCCGAAGAAAAGAAGACACCGTAAGAAGCATTGCACAGCACGTTTAGCTTGTCCACGAGTGCGCTTATTGTGGGATTGCCCAGGCGCGTATAGACATTGTCGAGGTTTTCGTCTGTGGAGTATTTGTCATCGTTCATCAGGAAATTCGATGTCTGGAATACCGGCACAGTGACAGCATCTCCAAATCGATGGCTGGCTTCACCTGCGTGTACTGCGTTAGTACTGAATCCTCGAGTTTGTTTTTTCACCAGTATCTCACCTCGCACTACTACAAGAGAGAATCTACAAAAACTCTTCTGTCGGTGTTTGAGGAGATAACTGCTGCTTCGATTACAGCGAGATCGTGCAGCGCCGAAAGAGGACTACCTAGGATGTTTCTTTCACCGCATACGGTCCTGTGGAAATCTACGAATTCTCTCTCATATGAATCGTCTTGATCAATGTCAAGTATATCCTTCTTCCCATGCGAGTCCAGGGTGATTCTCGAGTCCGCGATGTGCATGCAACCATCTGATCCTATGATTGTCGCGCTCATCCCGCATTTATAAAGCGCATAAGAGACGTTGTAGGAGACAAGAGAACCGTTCTTGGTCTGCATAACACACGCGAGGGTGTCTTCTGCCCCTAGATAGTCAGAGACCGTCTTGGAGAACGCAGTTACCTTTGCGATATCACCCGCAAGGAGCCTTATTGCAGCGATGTGATGAACGCCCCCGTCCGACAAATATCCACCGATGTGATCAGGGTGCTTCCTCCAGTTCGTGTTGACATATTCGTTATCTCGTGACATTCTTACCCAGGACTGCCACTGGAAGAAAGCTGGAGAGCCGATCTTGCCGCTTTCGATCAACCTCGAAGCTTCGGTGAATTTTGAGACATGTCTGAAGTTCTCTGCTATGTATACTACCCTGTCCGACCTCTCGGCAAGTTCAACGACCTTCTTTCCTTCAGCTGTTGAATTGCTGATCGGCTTTTCGCATATTACATGAATACCTGCATCAAGCGCCTGAGAGATGAACTCGTTGTTAAGTCCTGGCGGGAGAGAAATATCAACGGCATCGATTTCTCCCGACTCAAGCATGTCAACATAGTTGTTGAACACTCTCGGCGAAGGTTTCATCTGACCTGCAAGCTCCTGTGATCTGCGCTCAGTACGGTTGTACAGAGCGGCTACCTCGAATATGTTCCCGAGTTTCCTCAGGGCAGGCAGGTGAAGCTTCCTCGTTGCAATCCCGCATCCGGCAATTCCAAGCCTTATTTTGTTCAAGGTAGTCCCCTCCGAATCTTCAGCAAGGGCTTTTCAACTCTTCTTGCACCGCCGCCGGGCTTGGCCAGAAAGACCTCTGCGCTCATCTCGTATTTTTCGAAATACCTGGTCTTAACATACTCGGTCACCGGTTTCGCTTCATCCTTCTCGCAGATAGCCAGGACAGATCCGCCGAATCCACCGCCTATCATCCTGCAGCCGGTAACCGAGGGCTGACCCTTGAGAAGATCAACGATATAGTCCAGCTCTTCGCAGGAAACCTCATAGTCATATGCCAAAGATTCGTGTGATTGAAGAAGGAAGCGACCCAGGTTTTCGTAGTTGGAAGATCTGAGGGATCTTACCGCGTCCAGGACTCTCTCGTTCTCTGAAATTATGTGCATCGCTCTCCTGTAGTTCTCCGGTCGTAAACTCTTCCTGCTCATCAACAGCTGGGTGATTGTCGTTTCCCTGTAACTGGACTTCCCCAGTTCCTTCAGTGCGGCAGCCGCTTCTTCCCTGCGTTTGTTGTACATTCCAGAAGAGAGCGAGTGATGAACCTTTGAGTCAACGACCATGAACACATAATTGCCAAGATCCAGCGGGACATACTCGTAATCCATGGTCTGTGTGTCCAGGAATACTGCGCACTTTTCTTTTCCCATTACAGCTGCAAACTGGTCCATAATGCCGCACATAACACCTACGAATTCATTCTCGGCTTTTCTTGCAAGAAGATACTTCTCTTCTTTCTTGAGGCCGAGTTGGAGAAACTCGTCAAGGGCCACCAGAACCGCAACTTCAAGAGCTGCAGAACTCGATAGCCCTGATCCCTGTGGCACACTTGAGACAACTGTAAGGTCCAATCCTGGAAAAGAAACACCTTTCTGTTCCTTGAGAACCCAGAAAATCCCCCTTACATAGTCGCACCAGTCTCCTGAACGAGCAAACGATGCGGTGTTGAACTCGCAGAAGCCTTCTTCCTCTGAATGAACGCGCACGGAGTTCTTTTGTCCATGACCGATTGAGACCTGGGTGTATTTATCGATAGTCGCAGGGAGCACATAACCGCCGTTGTAATCAGTGTGTTCACCTATGATATTCACCCTGCCAGGTGCCACAAAATGCATCTGTTCGTCTGTCAAGTGTACCCACCCCGTTTCATTGATCTTGATTCTGTACTGGAGTTATCTGAAGAATTCAAGCTGGTATGTGATACAACATCAGGTTTCTCCGGCAACCTGAATGAAAATCCTGATCATGATCAGAATAGCATCTTTGATGACAAAAACAAAGCGGGCCAGTAAAGCCCGCAAAGACTCTTTGAAAAAGGCGTTTCTTTAGTGAATCCCAAGCAGACTGTTGATCTTCGCCTTGTCAAATCCAATAACTACGTTACCACCGATGAGTGCTACCGGAACGCCAATCTGGCCACTCTTCCTGTACAGTTCTTCAGCTTTTGATGGATCCTTGCTGATATCGACTTCCTTGTAGCTTATGTTCAAAGACGTAAGGTACGATTTCAGCTTTCTACACCATGAACATAAAGGCGTCGTGTATACAACCACTCGGTTAGACACTTAAATTCCTCCTTATACCATAGGGGGGTATCCAGAAGAATTATACAGCTGCTTCTTCGGAAAATCAACAGCCGGGAGAGGAAAGAGCTATCATAGGTGTGTTCAAAGCATGATCAGGACAATTTCCGGCGGAGCTAGAAATCTGAAGTTGAACCACGCTCCGATTCCATTGGTTACATACATCAGCGACTCTCCGTTCATTTCATAGAGACCCTTTACGTAGCCGAGACGCTCGCTGAAAATCCATTCAGAGATGAACGGTAGATAGAATTGTGTGCCATGAGTATGACCGGAAAGGAAGATTATCGGTGTTGGTCCTGAGTAACGCGCGCTGGCGTGAGCATAATGCTGCATTACTATGACAGCCTGCTGATCGTCGTCTACCCAGTATCTTCTGTTAAGCGGCATTCCCACAAGCTCGACAAGTCTTGCTTCGTCACCAAGCAAGGCTTTTCCTCCATCAAGCAATGTGACACCTGATTCCTCGTATATAGCTTCCAGCTTTGTCCTTATGTTGTAATCCCAGTTTCCCAAAACTGAATAGACTGGGGCGATGCACGAAAGCCTGGTGAAGAAACGCTGAAGGTCTTCATGGGAAACCCCAGGTTTTCCCACATCGCCACCGAAGAGAATATAATCAGGTTCAAGCTTATCAAGCCTGCTTAGCAAGATATCGTGATACCACCCGTAACTCCTCATATGCAGGTCGGCAAAAAAGACAATTCTCATGTTCTTGCCCTGGTTCAGATCGAGCGTTGTGATTGACAGGGAGTAGGGCTCGATGAGAAAGGAATAGGAAACAATCGCAACCACGAAAAGCACTACAAAGAACAATACACGTCGCATAGAACTCTGACCTCGCAATTCGTCTGAGTACAGGTATAATCAGCCTAGAGCGCAGCGTTCAATATCAGAATTATACAATGGAATCCGGAGGATGCAATGAATCTGCATAATAAAAAACTCTTTGTAATGGACATGGACGGTACGTTTTATCTTGGATACAAGCTTCTGCCCGGAGCTCTTGAGGTTGCAGAAATGCTTCATGTCAAAGGAAAGCAGCTTGTGTTCCTTACAAACAACTCGTCTCAGACTCCGCATTATTACTCGGAGAAGTTGTTGAGACTCGGAATTGGCAGAAGCATGTTCAAAGTATATACTTCAGGAGAAGCTACAGTCTCTTTCTTGAAGGAAAAATACCCAGGCAGAAAGCTT
>PWXG01000013.1 GCA_003561215.1 Thermotogales bacterium | reverse complement strand
GGGAATCCGAAAAGAAAGACTGCGTCGGCTCTTCATGGAAATGGAGTTCTCCTCGTTGATGAAGGAAATGGATCTATACGAAAACAGTGTTGAAGACGATTCGGAGGAGGTGCCTTATACGCTCATCGGTTCCAACGAGCAGCTGGACAAGGTCCTTCATAAACTGAAGAACGCCTCCAAGGTGTCTTTCGACGTCGAAACAAACTCTCTTGATCCTGTACAAGCAAGGATCGTGGGAATGTCTTTCTGCACAGGAAGTGGCGAGAGCTTCTATGTCCCGATCAACCACACTGCAGAAGCATGGCAAGCCAGCGAGAAACGCTTTCTGAAGGAAATTGGGGCTATTCTCGCAAGTCCAGGGAACAAACTCGTCGGGCAGAACTTGAAGTTTGATTATGCTGTTCTGGAAAGTCACAAGATTCAGCCGGCAACGCCATATTTTGACACGATGATCGCTGCATATTTGCTCAATCCAGACTCTAGAAGGTTCAACCTTGACGACCTTGCAGCCAAGTTCCTTGGTTACAGGACAACGAGCTTCAAAGAACTGATGGAGAAGAGCCAACTCTCTGCGGATTTCTCGGAAGTTCCGATTCAGGAAGCCGCAAAATACAGCTGTGAAGATGCAGTCATTGCTCTGAAATTGGAGGAAATCCTCTCTAAGAAGTTATACGAGAGCAACTTGGAGAATGTCTTCTACGAACTGGAGATGAAGTTGATTCCTGTTCTTGTTACACTGGAGCTGAACGGTGTCTATTTTGACATTAAGCGACTAGGTACCCTTTCAAACGAGCTGGAGCGCGAGCTCGATAGAACGCTCGATGAGCTTTTCAAGGCCGCTGGTGAGAGTTTCAACCCCAATTCCCCCTCTCAGGTAGGAAAGGTGCTGTTCGATAGACTCGGTCTTTCTCCACCCAGAAAGACGAAACAGGGCTCGTATTCTACCAGCGCCGATGTTCTTGAAGACCTTGTTAACAAGCATCCCGCCGTTCAGAAGCTCCTTGAGTACAGGAAACTTCAGAAGTTGAAATCAACATATATAGACGCTCTTCCAAACCTGGTGAACCCTGCCACCGGAAGGATACATACGAACTACCACCAGACAGGGACTGGAACAGGAAGGTTGTCGAGCAGCAACCCTAATATGCAGAATCTGCCCATAAGGGAGAAAGAAGGGCAGGAGATAAGAAAGTGCATTATTCCGGAGCGCGAAAGCTGGAAAATCCTCAGCGCTGACTACTCTCAGATCGAGTTAAGACTACTAGCAGATTTCAGCGGCGATGAACGATTAATTGACGCTTTCGAGAGAAACGAGGATATTCATGCTCTCACTGCATCCCAGCTGTACGGTATTCCCGGGAGTGATGTAAATGATAATTATCGACGCGTCGGAAAGATGGTTAACTTCTCGATCGTCTACGGGATATCTGCATATGGTCTTGCAAGAAGACTGAAGGAGTCAACTTCAAATGCGCAGAAAATGATTACGAACTACTTCTCTGCTTATCCTGGAGTCCGTTCGTTTATCATGAACACGATAAAAGAAGCAAAGGAAAAAGGTTTCGTCAGGACACTCTTCGGCAGGCGAAGAGAGGTTCCCCAGTTCAGGACAATGAACAGAAACGCGATCCAGGAAGGAGAACGCATAGCGATTAACACCCCCCTGCAAGGAACAGCGGCGGACATAATTAAGTTTGCGATGATAAAGATTCATGAGAGAATGAAATCAGAGAAAATGAAATCCATGATGACGATACAGGTTCATGATGAACTTGTCTTCGAGACTCCGGAAGGCGAAGCCGAAAAGCTCAGGAGCATCGTGAAGGAAGAAATGGAACAGGCGGCCAAGCTGAAGGTTCCGCTTGTAGTCGATGTTGCGATAGACGACTACTGGAGTTAACAATGAGAGCTTTCTTTTGCATTGCCATTGAGACGGCGTGGTATCTGTGAAGGACAGGTGGATACGCCAGGTAGGTCACCTCGGTATGATACTTCAGTTTGGCATGATCACACTGTCAAATGTGTTTGTAGGGGGCCTGATTGGCTACCTGCTTGTCAGATATACCAGTCTTGGAAGAGGTTGGGTCGTTCCGTTTCTGATGCTCGGAGTGTTCTCGGGACTGGTAAGTGGGATAAAATTCCTGTTGAAGGAAGCATCGAAAGATGAGAGACGTGACAAGAACGGTACTTAGGCAGACACTACTGGTTACAGCCCTGGCCACTGGAGAGACGATGATCTTCTGGACACTTAGTCGTGCCTTTGGATCAGGCATTCTCTATGGCTCGGCACTTTCATTGATCTGCTTCTGGTTGCTTGCCGTCGATGTTATGGCTTTTTCCGTGAGAAGAATGAAGCTTGGATACGTTCTTCGCTACTTGCTATACGCGATTGCTCTGGGTAGCGCGGCGTTTCTTGGTGAGCTCTTCTTCTTCGGAAGCGTGATAGGTGTTTTCAATGGTAAAGTGACGATCTTTCTTTTCGGGAGGTGGCTAGGTGAAACTCAGTCTGACCCGGAATGAGAAGTTGTTCTTGACGGTTTTTGGGACAGTCTATGCAATTCTCATAGCCTATGTGATCTTTACTGGGCACGAATTCGACCTTGAAGGCGTCGGTGTCAGATGGATTTACCAGCTTCCCTTCGGAGAAGGCTTTCTGTCCAGGATCAATCCCATGACACTCTTCATGTCTTGGGGGATTATTGCATTGATTATCCTCGCAGCCTTAAGTTTTCGCAGATTTGAACTGGTGCCGGGAAGGAAGCAGACACTGATTGAGGTCCTTCTGGGCTACATGCTGGAATTGACTGAAGATGCAGTGCCCCGAAAGAAATTTGTGAAGCCAACCTTCGTCATCGCCTGCACTCTTTTCATATTCATCGTCATATCCAATGTTATAAGCGGGTTTCCCGGACTGAATACCGTGGTTACAGAAGAAGGCGTGAAGCTCACTTTATTCCAGGACACATGGTATTCTCCCACTTCTGATCTGAACACAAATGCCACATATGCTGTTATGGTCCTGGTCATAAGCCACGTGTTTGCAGTGAAAGCAAAAGGATTCAAGACATGGATCAAGTCATTCTTCCAACCCCACTGGCTCATGTTGCCGATGAACATAATTTCGGAACTTGCGAAGCCCATTTCACATTCTTTGAGGCTTTTTGGAAACATAATGGGTGGGGGTCTTCTCGTATTGATCATCAGCTATTTGATCAGATACTTCGTGATGCCGCCGTTTCTTTGGGGATTTTTCGGTCTTTTCATAGGGGCGATTCAGGCTCTGGTTTTTTCAATGCTTACGATCGCATATATAGGATCACTACTTGAGTAATCGACAGAGGGAGGGGTATGAATGGAACTTGCAGATGCTCTAGTGCAGTTGGGGAAGTATGTTGGTGCCGGCATTGCAATGGGAATAGGTGCGATTGGGCCCGGAATCGGTCAGGGTAATATTGGTTCGCGTGCGATGGAAGCGATGGCCAGGCAACCGGAGATGGTCGGTACCCTGACCACCAGAATGCTTCTAGCCATGGCCGTAGCGGAATCAACAGGATTGTATTCTCTGGTAATAGCGTTCATGATTCTCTTGGTCGCGTGAGATATGCCGGGAGGGGAATATTGTGATTGAGCTGAACCTGACTTCCTTGATACAGCTGATGAACTTCATCTTTCTGATGTTTGTGCTGAGAAAGCTCCTATACAGCAAGTTCTTCGACATCATCGATGAAAGAAAAAGGGCAGTCGAATCTGAGATTGAGGAAGCAGAAAAGATAAGGATTGATGCAGAATCCTACAGGAAGAAGCACCGAGAGGAGATGGAGAGCGCTCAGGAAAAGGCTGATCAGATAATCCGCAAAGCGGAACAGAAGGCTGAGAAGATCATCAGCGAGGCAAAAGAAAACGCAGATTCGCAGGCTCGGAAAACTCTGGATGACGCACGGGTGCAAGTTGATCGAGAACGCGAGGAAGCCATGGAAGAACTAAGAACCAGTGTGGTCACTGCTGCTGTTGAGCTGGTGGGTCGTTTTCTTGGAAGGGAGCTAGACGAACGGGCGCGAAAGCAGTACTTCCAGAGGATTTCGAGACAGATGGATGATAACTCGTGAGCAGATCCCCGGGAAGATTGGCATTCAAGTACGCCAGAGCGGTCTTTGAAGAGCTCGAGGATACTCAGATAAGAGATGCGATCGAGACGCTGAGCAGTTTGAACAACCTGTTGGACAATACGCACGCCCGATCCTGCCTACTCGATCCGACCATACCAAAGAGCGGTATCCTGAAGGTTATTCGAGATGTCATAGGCAAGCTGCCCGAACCGGTAAACAGATTCATACGGTTGCTGGTACTTCGAAGAAGGCTGTTCCTGGTTCCTGATATCGAACTAGCTTTGAGGGAATTGGAGAGGCTCTCTAAGAATCAGATTGATGTTCTTGTAGAGTCCGCGATAGATCTTACGGATGAGGAAAGGCAGCCGATTGTCGATTTTGTGAGGAAAAAGACAGACAGGGAACCAAATGTGCGAGTTGCTGTTGACGGTTCTCTGATCGCAGGTGCCGTTGTGAGTTTCGATGATTACACGCTTGATCTGAGCATAAGGGGACGACTAAGAAGGATTCGGCGCGGATTTGAAGCAACGGACACCTCGACGGAGGTGGTTTAGTGAAGATCAGTCCTTCAGAGATTACCAGTGTGATTCAGGCACAGCTAAAGGAATCTGATAGAGAGATTGATTATTATGAATCCGGCAGGGTTATTCAGGTCGGCGATGGTATCGCAAGAGCTTACGGGATGAACGGTGTAATGGCAAGCGAGCTCGTGCGCTTTGAAAACGACGCTCTTGGTTTAGCTCTGAATCTTGAGGAAGACAATGTCGGAATCGTTGTGCTTGGCAAATACGCGGACATAAAAGAAGGTGACCAGGTCAGAAGGACCAAAAGAATAATTGAAGTTCCTGTGGGAGAAGAGCTTCTTGGGAGAGTGGTAAATCCTTTAGGTATTCCCCTTGATGGAAAAGGTTCGATCAAGACTGATAATCACAGACCCATAGAGACAAAGGCCCCCGGCGTCGTCTACAGGAAGCCAGTCGATACTCCCCTTCAGACCGGAATAAAAGCGGTGGACGCAATGGTTCCCATAGGAAGAGGCCAGAGAGAGTTGATAATCGGTGACAGGCAGACAGGGAAGAGTGCACTGGCAGTGGACACCATAATCAACCAGAGAGGAAAGGATGTCTATTGCATATATGTGGCTATTGGGCAGAAAACAGCAGCAATCGCTCGCGTGATCGACAGATTGGAAGAGACCGGGGCAATGGAGTACACCACCATAGTATTCGCTTCTGCAAGCGATCCTGCTGCCCTTAACTACCTGGCACCGTATGCAGGAACGGCTCTTGGAGAGTATTTCATGCACAAGGGGAAGGATTCCCTGCTGATTTACGATGACCTGTCCAAACACGCAGCCTCATACAGGGAATTGTCATTGCTTCTGAGGAGACCTCCAGGACGTGAAGCCTATCCCGGGGACATTTTCTACCTTCACTCCAGGCTCTTGGAACGCGCTGCGAGGCTTAACGAAGACAGTGGTGGTGGGTCATTGACAGCTTTGCCGGTAATTGAAACACTGGCAAATGACGTGAGTGCGTATATTCCTACAAATGTGATTTCTATTACCGACGGCCAGATCTACCTGGACCCAAACCTGTTCTATGCAGGAAACAGACCAGCAATAAACGTTGGACTCTCCGTTTCCAGGGTCGGCGGGGCTGCTCAGGTCAAGGCGATGAAAAAAGTGGCAGGAAACCTCCGTATCGAACTCGCACAATATCGTGATCTGCTTTCCTTCGCACAGTTTGCTACTGAACTTGACAAGGCGACTCGTGATCAGCTGACCAGAGGAGAAAAGCTCACCGAAATCCTCAAACAGAATCAGTATTCTCCTATGCCTGTGGAGGAACAGATCGTGGTTCTCTATGCCGGGACAAAGGGTTACCTGGACGAGATTTCAACGGAAAAAGTGGGAGATTATCAGGATATGCTTTTGTCAAAGGCAAGAGATGAACAGAAGCAGCTTCTTGAAGATATTGCCAGTAAGAAAGACCTTACAGAAGAACTGGAAGATACGCTTAAGAGTTTAATAGAAAAGGTAACAGAAGAATTCAATTCTTGAAGGTGATCGCGTGAGTAAGGGTAAGCTCAGGCAAATCAAGAAGCGGATCGACTCTACCAACTCAACGATGCAGATCACTCGAGCTATGGAAATGGTGGCTCGAGCGAAGATCAAGAAGATTGAGAGTTATCTTCAGTATGTAAGGCTTTATGAAAAGGGTTTGAGAAAGACCCTGGCTATTGCCGGGAGAGAGCTCAGCGAGCTTCCCTTTGAAGACGGAGAAGGAGAAGTCCTGGTAGTTGTCACTTCAGATATGGGCCTATGTGGTTCGTTCAACAGTGAGATCCTGAGACGTGCGGACAGGATCCTGAAAGAAGAGAAGGTCGATTTCATTGTTGCTGTCGGCACGAAAGCTGAAGTTCATTTCAGGAGGAATGAAAGAGTAAGGGAAGTATTCAGCAAGTTCTATGACGAACCTGACATAGAGGCTGCAGGAATTATCGCTGACAGGATATTTGACCTTATGAAAAGAGAAAAGGCTTCAGGTCTGCGTATTGTCTTCTCTCGCTTCAAGAGCTCTCTTGCACAACTAGCGGATGTTGTGAAGGTCTTTCCGATTGAAATGGACGCAGCAGACAGCGACATGTATGATTTCGAGCCAGGTGTTGAAGAGCTTTTTGACGACGTGCTCACATCATGGGTGATTAGTGCACTTCTGCTGGCCATGCAGGAAACAAGGGTCGGAGAACTGTATGCAAGACAGAATGCAATGAGAAACGCAACGGAAAATGCGGAGAAGATGATAGAAAGATTGACACTGGGAAAGAATAAACTACGCCAGGCCACGATAACGCAGGAAATCATAGAAGTTGTCAACGGGGCTGAAGCGCTGAAAGGATAGACCGGAGGTGCCAAATTGACTTCAAAGACGGAAAAGAAAAGAGAAAAGGGCAGTTCAAGTGAGCAGAGCAAGGGAAAGATTACTGCTGTGTATGGGCCGGTAGTAGATATTTCCTTCGAAGACGGAAGACTGCCCGACATTCTCAGCGCGCTGGTCACATACAATGAATCAATCGAAAAGGAGGTAGTTCTGGAAGTTGCTCAGGTAATCGGTGATGATGTCGTGAGAACGATCGCACTTGACTCGACGGAAGGATTCGTAAGGGGTCAGGAGGTTACTGATACAAGGAAGCAGATATCAGTTCCTGTTGGAGAGAAGATCCTGGGAAGGATCTTCAATTTGCTTGGAGAACCTGTCGACAATCTGGAAAGCGTCGAATTCGATGAACACTGGGAGATACACAGAGAATCTCCCCCTGTTACAGAACAGCACACAGAGATTGAGATTCTTGAGACAGGCATCAAAGTTGTTGACCTGCTTGCTCCGTTCAACAAGGGAGGGAAGATAGGCTTCTTTGGGGGAGCGGGGGTTGGAAAGACTGTTCTGGTAATGGAGTTGATAAGAAACATTGCGATAGAGCATAAGGGTCTGTCTGTCTTTGCAGGTGTGGGAGAACGAACCAGAGAAGGTAACGACCTTTGGCTCGAAATGCAGGAGTCAGGTGTTCTCGAAAACACCGCCCTTGTCTTCGGCCAGATGAACGAGCCTCCGGGGGCGCGTTTCAGGGTAGGGCTTTCTGCAATAACTATGGCAGAGTATTTCCGCGACGTGCAAGGCAAAGATGTCCTGGTCTTCATCGATAACATATATCGGTTTGTTCAGGCAGGATCCGAGGTATCCGCCTTGCTTGGAAGAATGCCTTCGGCTGTGGGATACCAACCGACGCTAGCCAGTGAAATGGGCAAGTTGCAGGAGAGAATCACATCTACTCGAAAGGGATCGATTACCTCGGTGCAGGCAATATACGTTCCGGCAGATGACTTCACTGATCCGGCGCCTGCAACTACCTTCAGTCATCTCGATGCAACGATTAACCTGTCCAGGCAGATAGCCGAACAGGGGCTGTATCCGGCTGTTGATCCACTGGACTCCATGTCGAAGAACCTTGATCCCGACGTCGTGGGAAAGGATCACTATCAGGTTGCCAGGGAAGCCCAGGAGGTTCTGCAGAGATACAAGGATCTTCAGGACATCATTGCGATTCTCGGTATGGAAGAACTGTCTGAAGATGATAAGACTATTGTCTACAGAGCGCGAAAGATACAGAGGTTCCTTACTCAACCGATGTTCGTTGCCGAGAGTTTTACAAATGTCGAGGGAAAGTATGTCCCGGTAAAGGAGACGGTTAGGGGATTTCAGGAGATTCTGGAGGGAAAGCATGATCAACTGCCTGAACAGGCTTTCATGATGGCCGGAACGATCGACGATGTGTTCAGCAAGGCAAAAAGAATGTCCGGTGAAGAGTAATGCCTATAGACCTCGAAGTGTTTAGTCCAAGAGGAATTGCCTGGAAGGGGGAGGCCGAATTCGTCTCTTTCAGGACCGAAAAAGGAGCGATAGGCTTTCTTCCTTCAAGAGCACCAGCAATCATGAAACTCTCAGTAGATGTAGTTACGATAGTCAGCTCTGAAGGCACAGATACTCTTGCTGTTCATGGGGGTTTCATTCTCAACACGAGGGAACTTACTCAGATCTTCAGTGGGGTCATTGAGAAGCCGGAGGACATAGACCTGAACGAGGCGAAAGAAACTGCAAGAAGAGCAGAAGAACTGATCCGGATGAGCGAAAGCGAACGAGACCGCGCAAAGCATTCAGCCACCCTTCAGAAAAGCCTTACCCGAATAAGGGCAAGAGAGGGAAGCTCGGGCAGGGACTAGTGTACCACGGTATACTTCAGCGGCTGCTTGACATCTTCTTCTTGAAGGAACTGATCAGGTCTGTCTTCTTCTCCGTGCCGTTCATGAGTCTTCTTATGTTTCCCCTGTGCCTGAATGCAGAGAGTGCGGCGATTGCCAACGCCCACAGTCCAAACTCCATGCCGACTACGAAAAAACCCATGAATGCCACAGAGAACAAGGCAAGAACTGAGGATAGCGACACGTACTTGGTTATCAGTACAAGGGGAAGCCAGATAGCAAAGAATATTGCGATGAAATACGTTCTAACTGCAGTGACAGTACCAACTGTCGTAGAGACGGATTTTCCTCCCCGGAAGAGCAGAAAGACCGAATAACTGTGACCTACGCATGCGAAGAACCCCATCATCATTGCCTGTCCGTCAGTGACATTGAAGACATATCTTGCAATCAAGATTGGTACAAGAGACTTCAGCCCGTCCATGAACATCGAAAGGGCTCCCCAATAACCGCCCATTTCACGTAGAACGTTTGTCCCTCCAACGTTACCGCTGCCGACCTTTCTTATGTCAATGCCCTTGATTAGCGGCAGCAAGAAACTGAACGGGATAGACCCGCATAAGTAACCTATCAGAGCAAGCAGCATCTACTTCTTCCTCCTTAGTTTGAGAAAGATTGGTGC